>DASVUC010000031.1:0-11420 GCA_036387255.1 Tepidisphaeraceae bacterium
CAAATCGCCAACATCATCAATGAGTTCTGGCTGGCGATCCAAGACTTGATGCCGGAACCGTTCGAGGAACCGCCCCAATACGTTCTTCAGGCGGACACCATCGGGTGCCTTGCGTTGCACTATCAGGACGTGCTGCCCAACTTAATGGGTCGCATGTACAAGGCCCGTCGCGACTGGGTTCGGGACGAGTTCAAGATCATGCTCAATCAGTGCGAGTGGTTTACGGACGAGAGTCTTTGGCGGCGTGACAACCCGCAAGGCGCTTCGCCGTTCACCGGCAAGCCGGGCATGACGAAACTCGCCGCGATCATCAAAAAGAGCCTGTTCGACGACGTTGCGGCCTCGGTCTGATCCGGCCGGTTACGATTAGCTTGCCGCCCGCCAGAGTCATCTCTGGCGGGCGTCTTCTTTGCAGGGCGCGGCTCCGGGCGCACCAACTGGGTATTAGGGTACCAAATGTACCACTTTGGTCGCGTCATCAAACGTGGATATAAACCTCAGAAAAGCAAAAAACCCCGCGAAATGCAGGGTTTTAAGGGGCATGGGCGCGGTTGGATTCGAACCAACGAAGGCGTAAGCCATCAGATTTACAGTCTGACCCGTTTGTCCACTTCGGTACACGCCCGAACGAGCCAGGCGCGAGTTGCCTGGGGGAGGGGATTATTGCGAACCTTGCCCGAAAGTTCAAATCCCCCACAGCGCTCTGGAGCAACGCGGGCCTACGCCCGCGCCCGCTTCGGAGGCTATCTCGCGCTGTTTGTTACTTCGCCCAACGAAAGTCGATTTGGAAATCGTCTGCCCGCTGGCTCATGCTGTTGACCATGATCTGGTCAGGAACCTTGGGGCTCAGGTCCTTGGTGAACCAGCCGGTCTGGTTCAGTAGCTGGCGGTTCTGATCGAAGAAGGTCACGCGGTAGTCGATGTGCAGTTCCTTGTTCGTCTCGGATCGGATTGGCACCGTCACGTAGACGTAGCCGTTCTCATCGCGCGACACCGCCGGCTCGCCGACGGCGGTCTCGTGCTTGAGGGAGTTGCTGTCGAAGTGCACCTGCTTGGGCGTGTAGGGATCGAGCCGGCCTTCGATGGGCGGGCGTACGCCGCAGCCAGCAAGGGTGATCACACTCAGCACAAGCGACGAAAGAATCACGCGGTTCATAACTTTCCTCTGCAACTATCTCTTTATCGGCTAAGTGTTGGAGCGGTTGTGGTGGACGGCGGTGGAATCACAATCGTCGGCGGCGTGGTTCCGCTCGACCGCGGGACGGCAGGGGCCGGAGGCGTCACTGTCGGCGCCTGCGGAGCGGGGGCAGGCGCCACCGGTTGTGCCGGCGCTCTGTTCAATGTCCCAACATCCTCACGCGCCGGCGCACCAGGGTTGGGCGCAGGCGCTAGAGCACCGGAGGTCGGCGCTGGCGGCGTTGACCTCGCCCCGGTAGCCATTCGGTTCCACGATTCGGTCATTTCATCCATCAGCTTGCGTGCGACGAAGCGGGTGGCATCGTTGAGCCGCTCTTTTTCCAGCGGCGCCGGAACGTCGACGACGGCGCGAGCGATCGATTCGCCGCCGCGGGTGTTGACCGCTTCGGTCACCAGTCGCGCTTCCTGAACGTTGCTGTTGGCCGGATGCACCTGCACGCGGACCAGCACATCGGCGTCGGCCTCGGGCGCTGGCGCGGGGCGGGTCGTTGGTTCAACCGATGACGCCGGCGCAACGCGGGAAGAAAGCAGGTTGACGGCGCCGTTGGCGCTGAGCCAATCCGCCAGGACCGTCTCCACGGCGCTGTAATCGACGGGAGCAAGTTTGTAGGACTTGTCGGCGCTGCTGGATCCATCGGGTCCGATCGCCATCACCATGAGCCTCGGCCGGCCGACGCGCTCGTAGGCATCAACAAACGCTTTCTGCTCGGGCGGTCTCTGGCTCACCAGCGGAACATCATCGTAAGGCCGCGGCAGATTCGTGCGCTCGGGCTGCGGGAGCGGCTTCATGTGCTCGTGCTCGTAGCGAGGCCCGACGGCCGCCGCTTGTTCGCGGGCGGGAACATGCACCCGCCTGGGCGCGGGGCTGGTGCAGCCGATCTGAACCGCCGCCGCCAAAAGTCCGATAGTGGTTACTGCTGAGAGGCTTCGCACGCTGAATCTCCTCGTTTGCCGATGCCTACTGTAAAGGACACGCTCAGCCGCTCAAGGATGGGCTAGCTTTTGGTCCCAAAGCGTGTCTGATCTATCGGCAGAACAAGCGAATTTGAGTGCAAGAGTTCATAAGGAGTCGGTTCATGTTCAAGCGTATGGCTGTGGCCGTGGTGGGTGGAGCGATGGTGCTGGGGTGTGCGCCAGACAAGCCCCATGAATACGGGAAAGAGCGTCCGCCGGTAGGGGAGCTCGATTCCCGCGACAGGGGATTGCAAAGCAAAGACGTGGTGCAGGCGTCGGATCAGATGGCGCAAGATCTGCTCAAGGATTCAGAGCTCAACGCGAGCAAAGATCGCTGGCTTATGGTCGTGGAGCATGTCGAGAACCGCACCACGGATCGCGCTTTCGACATGGACATCTTCCTCGAGCGGCTGCGCGTGAATCTCGCCCGCTACGGCAAGGGTCGCGTGCAGCTGGTCGAGAATCGCGTCAAGCTCCGCGACCTTCAGAACCGCGAGCTCGACAGTGAACGAGACATGGGCGGCGCTGCGCCGCGCCCGCGCGTGCAGCCGGACTATGGGCTGTATGCGAAGATCATGGAACTGCCGAACCGCGGGACAAGTTATTATCTGGCCGAATTCACTGTCACGGATCTTCGAAATGGATTGCAGACCTGGACGAATGCGTACGAGGTGAAGGTTGCGCGGTAGTCTCACCTGGTTATGGGCCATCACTGCTGTGCTGTTTCTCGCGGGGTGCAGCTCGGCGGTGCAGTCGGGCCACAACATGGCGTTGGACGGGGCGGACCTTGTGAAGATGACGGACCAGATGGCAATGTCCATTGTGGCCGACCCGGAGGTGCAGGCGGCGATTGCCAGGGACGGCGCCCTGACGATCGTTGTGGAACCCGTCGAAAATCGAATGCGTGCCGAGGTGCTCCCCCGCGGCCCATCCGAAGCCTTCACGGCCCGGGTTCGGGTTCTTCTCTCGCGCCATGCCCGCGACAAGTTCCAGTGGGTGATGAACCGTGACGCCTTCTACCGGCTTCGTCAGCAGGAAATTGACGTAGACCTCGGGCCCGAGCCGCAGCGCGTTCAGCCGCGGTATGCGCTAACCGCCCGCTTCTCCTCGCTCGCCGATGAAGATCCCAAGCGCCGCAGCAGCTATTACGTCTGCGCGTTTGATCTCACCGACCTGCAAAGTCGTACATTACTCTGGACGGGGGCGTACGAAGTGAAGAAGGTAGCCGTGAAAGGATTCGGCGATTGAGTAAGGGATTGAAGCATCCTGTAGGGGCAAGACTTTTGTCGCCCGGTGCACCGCGGGCGAAGAGGGCAACGCAAGCGTTGTCCTTACTGTTGACGTTCCTCGTCGGCTGCGCCAACCAGGACCAACAGCGCGCCGACCATGCCATCCAGCGCTACTACATGGGCGACATCGCCGGCGCCACGAAAGAGCTCCGGCCCCTCGCGAAGAAGACCAACGAAAACTTCGTGCTTAACAACGTGCGTCTCGGCTCGATCGCACTCGCCAACTACGACCTCGACGCGGCGGAGAACGCCTTCCTTGCCGCATATGAAGTGATCAACTCTACAGGCGTCAACAACGGCGGCCGGACGCTGGGCGCAGTGCTCGTCGACGAAAAGGTGAAGGTGTGGAAGGGCGAGCCGTACGAGCGCGCCATGGTCAACTTCTACCTTGGCGTCATCTACTACATGCGGCACGACTACAACAACGCCCGCGCCGCTTTTGAGAACGCGCTGTTCAAGCTCCGCGACTACGCCGGCGACGACGAGAAGAACTACAAGGAACACGAGAACAACTTTTCTCCGGCGATCCTGATGCTCGGCAAGAGCTTCCAGCGCCTCGGGCGCGATGATCTGGCGCAGGCCAACTTCGACAAACTCCCGCCGATGCTTAAGACGCTTGGCAATCCTCAACTCAACGAGCAGTCCAACCTGCTCCTGGTTATCGATTTCGGCTATGGCCCGCGCAAGGTCACTGACTTCGACGGCGCGATGGTCGGCCTTGCCCCCACGCCCCTTGAAGCGGGCCCGATCGCGCGTCCTATCGTGCGGGTGGACGGCGCTTACCAGTCTCTCGAAGGGGTCAACTACCCTCCCGTCGATCTGCTGGCGCTCGCACAAGACCGCAAGTGGCAGAGCATGGACACCTTTCGCACGCTCAAGAGCGCTATTGGCACCGGGATGATCATCGGCGGCGGTGTGGAGGGTCTGCGCGGTATCACCGGAAGCGGCGCGCGCCAGCGCACGGACCTCATGGTCTCCGGCGCCCTCATCGCCGGGGGGTTGCTGCTGAAAGCGACGAGCCAGGCGGATGTGCGGCAGTGGGAACTGCTTCCCCGTACGGTTTACATCCTGCCCATGAAGGTTGCGCCGGGAAAACACGAGATCAGCGTGCAGTTCCCCGGCGCGGACGTGCGCCAGACCTGGCGAAACCTTGACGTGCCTGAGGAGGGGGAGGCGACTTACTATTTCCGGATGAACCGCTGGAACGAGGGCCCGTTCGATTGGCCGCCAGCAGCGATGGCCGAGGTCAACACTTCAAGCGCGGTCAGTGGAAACTGAGCGAAAAGGTGTGATCTTCTAGTGTCGCACAACGGTAAGGCTAATCCGCCTGCGCGAGCATGGACAGGTTCTTCTTGAGCAGCGAACCCTCTTCAACTTCAAGCTGCTCGGCAAGAACCAGGGCGCGAGTCTGGTGATCCAGACCGACCGGGTGAAACTCAACCTCGTACGCCAGCGCCGGCGCAAACCAGGTGCTGCGCACGACACCGATTTCTCCTCGGTGCAAGCTCAACTCCGGAATGTCGCGCGTAAGGCGGACGAAATCATCGACGTGAGGCTGCCGCATGAAGGCCTCCTTTGACCGTACGGGTCTGAGATGTACTGAATCCGTTCTTTCCCGATGCCCACAGCCAAGGGTCGAGTCTACAACTCCAGAACGGGCGTTCAATACGGAAAACCGGAAAATGATTTGGCTTTTTCGTGATACCAAATCCGCGCTCGCGCGCCAGCGCACGAAATGCCATAGAATCAGCTTCAGATGATCGCAACCGCGGCGGAGTTTCGGACGAAGTTGCTGAAGTGGTACCGGAAGAATCGGCGGGACCTTCCCTGGCGCGTGGCGCCGGAGGCGCCGCGAAATCTGAGGCCTGATCCGTACCTTGTTCTTGTGTCTGAGCTGATGCTGCAACAGACGCAGGTTGCGACGGTGATTCCCTACTTTAACCGGTTTACCCAAAGGTTCCCCACGGCTCACGCGCTCGCCGAAGCGGACGAACAGGAGGTGCTGCGCCACTGGCAAGGCTTGGGCTATTACTCCCGTGCCCGGAACCTGCACGCGGCGGCGAGGGAGATTTCAAGGGCGCGGAACGGCCGTTTCCCCCGGGACGTTCAGGCGCTGCTCCAGCTTCCGGGCGTTGGTCGATACACCGCCGGGGCGATCGCGTCCATCGCTTTCGATGAGCCTGCTCCCATTGTTGATGGCAACGTGGGCCGCGTTTTGGCGCGCGTGGATCGGATCGAAAAGGATCTCACCCAGCCCGCAATTCGCGGGCAGCTTTGGACGCGAGCGGAGGAACTGGTGCGGGGGAACCGGCCGGGCGATTTCAACTCAGCGATGATGGAGCTCGGCGCCACGGTCTGCACGCCTCGCAGCCCCAAGTGCTTGTTGTGTCCCGTGGCCGGCCATTGCGAGGCGCTGGCGGCGGGGGTTCAGGAGAAGCTGCCGCTGCCCAAAAAACGCGTTCCCACGCCGCTGCTGAAGCGCGATGTGCTGTGCGTTCGGTACGAGAGCAAATGGCTCATCGAGCAGCGGCCGGCGAAGGGGCGGTGGGCGTCCATGTGGCAATTCGTGACCACCGATCGAAATGGCACGTACCCCGACTGTGAGAAGGCGCTGGGATGCCGGGTCAGACTGATGGAGAAAATCGGCCTGGTCACGCACGGTCTGACGCATCGGCGGTATGAGTTTGACGTGTGGGTGGGGGAACTGTCACACGCTGTTCCGACATCGAATGACGACCCATCAAGGCGGGTTTGGGTGGGGCTGGATGAGCTGTCGAAGTACCCCATGTCGCGCCCGCAGGTGAAGGTGGCCCAGATGCTGCGACAACGGTGAATATGGGGCCTTCTAGCGGCGCCCGCGGCTGAGGACTGAGAACGCTCTTCCTCGTACAATACGAATATGCCTTTCTCCCCTATCCCCGAAATCCTGGAAGATCTGAAAGCCGGCAAGATGATCGTGCTGGTGGACGATGAAGATCGCGAAAATGAAGGCGACCTCGTCATGGCCGCCGAGACAGTCACGCCCGCCGCCATCAACTTTATTGTCACCCAGGCCCGGGGCGTCCTGTGCCTCGCCCTCACCGGCGATGTGTGCGACAAGCTCCTGCTCCACCCGCAAACGGACCTCAACACCGCGCAGCTTGGCACCGCCTTCACCGTCACCATTGATGCCCACCCTCGCTATGGCGTCTCCACCGGCGTCTCCGCATCCGACCGGGCGAAGACGATTGAAGTCGCCATCGCCGAGGACGCCCAGCCGCAGGACCTTCTCCGTCCCGGCCACATCAATCCCTTGCGCGCCCGCGACGGAGGGGTGCTCGTCCGCGCCGGTCAGACCGAAGGCTCCGTCGATCTTGCCCGGCTGGCTGGGATGAAACCCGCCGCCGTCATCTGCGAGATCATGCGCGAAGACGGCGAGATGGCCCGCCGCCCGGAGCTCGAAGCGTTCTGCGCCAAGCACGGTTTGAAGATGTGCACGATCGCGGAGCTGATCAGCTACCGCCTCAAGCGCGAGCAGTTCGTCAAGCGCATCGAATCGATCACCCTTCCCACGCGCTGGGGCACGTTCCGTCTGCACGCTTATCAATCCGCTCTGGATCCCCAGCCCCACCTCGCATTGTGCAAGGGAGGCATCGGAGAACTTGATGCGCAAGGCCAGGTCACTCCCCAGGAAGATCCGGTCATCGTCCGCGTCCACAGCGAATGCCTGACCGGCGACGTGTTCGGCTCCGGCAAGTGCGATTGCGGCAACCAGCTCGACGCGGCCATGCAGATAATCGAGAAGGAACAGAAGGGCGTGCTGCTTTATCTACGGCAAGAAGGTCGCGGCATCGGGCTGGCGAATAAGCTTCATGCTTATGCGCTTCAGGAAAAAGGGCTCGATACGGTGGAGGCGAACGTCCGCCTGGGGCTTCCGGTGGATAAGCGCGACTACGGCATCGGCTCGCAGATTCTCCGCGACCTGGGGCTGAAGAAGCTTCGCATCCTCACCAACAACCCTAAGAAGATCCACGGCTTGGACGGCTTCGGCCTCACCATCGTTGAGCAGCTTCCGATCCGGACGGAGCCCAACGAGCACAATCAACGCTACCTTGAGACCAAGAAGGCCAAACTGGGCCACAAACTCTAACACCCAATAATGCGGGTTCCCAAAAACGGGTCACTTCAATGACCAGTGAGATCGTGTCTCGAAAAGAGAACATGTCGGAACGTCACGAACCATTCTGGACCCGCCCCTACTTCAAACCCTCCGCCGCGCAGGCGGAACTGTTCTTTCTCGTCGTTGGCCCGCAGCCGGGGCAGCCGCTGGCGATCAGCCGCAGGCGGCATCATGTTGCGGCGATGCCGGCGGAGGTGCAGGTTTCGACGCATGCGCGGTCGGAGGATGCGGCTTGGTTCGAGGGGTGGTTCGCCGAGCCGCTGGGGAATGAGATCGACCCATTGTTTTTGAATCCGGAGGAGGTTCGTGGGGCAGATCATTTGACGATCGTGCGCGGCACATTCGAGGATCAGCCGGATCTGGATTATCTGCGGAACACGATTGGGATCGTGTCGGCGATTGCGGACACACCCGCCACGCTCGCCGTCTTCGACGCCGTGGCGATGAACTGGTGGCGGCCTTCGGAATGGCGCGCGGCGTTCGTGGACAAGAGCGAATTCGCCATCGACGAGCACGTTCGGGTGATCATCACGGATGATCCAAATGAGCAGCCGGGGCTGTGGTCGCATACGCGGGGGATGAAGAAGTTCGCTCGGCCGGACGTGCAGCTCAAGCACATTCCCGGCCCGTACACGGCGATGGACCCGCTGATCCGGGCGGCGGGGTGGCTGATTCGCGCCACCGCCAACTACCAGGCGCAGGGAATGATCCTCCGCGAGGATCGGCCGATGACGCTCGGGAACAACGCGCTGTCACTTGTGTTCAAAGTGACGCCCGATGATTCGGAAACCGCGAGGCACTTCAACAACGCCGCAGTCGAGATCCTGGAGTATGACGAGGCAACCGGGAGCGCAACGGACCGGAGCGATCGCCTGCTCGCTCGTGCCGCACGCGCCCGCGAGGAGGAATGACATGCGGGAGGGGGCTTTGATGTGGGGGCCGTCGCACGGCTACCCGCAACCGCAGCGCGTGCCATGCGTATCCGAGCATCACGGCGCTCAGGAGCAGCCAGTGGCCGAACTTTCCGGCAAAGCCGTCGACGTAGTCTTCGACATAGTCGGCGCTGACGTCGCTGAGCAGCATTGCCGTGGCGCGCGCCAGAGCGGCGCCGGCGAGGATGCTTCCGCTGATCCAGAGGGGCCCGTGACGATTAATCGTCTTCATGAGAGTGAACCACCCGCTTCGATGAGGGCGCGGCCAAAGCCGAACCCATCTCGCGGGCTGGTACCTGGTTCTTGGCAAGGGGGCTGGCAGTCGAGGCCTGATGAAGGCCTGCCGGTGCGGGCTGGTCCCTTTCAAAAGCCGACGGGGTTAGCTGACGGGCTGGGAGTTGAAAGTCTCCCTCGAGCGAAACGCTCGATTCGCCCCTGCCGATTCGCATTGACCGAATCGACGTCGCGAGGCACAAACCTCGCGTTGGGTTCCCCGCGTCACCAGTCTGCTGCCGGTGACTTAGGCACCCAAAATGGTAAACCCGCCGGCAGGGTGGTCAAGTCAGGAAAAGCACGGAGGTGATGTAAGCTCAGGATTGACAGCGGCTTGGATGCGCGAATTCGGGCGCGAGCGGCTTGGGGCTTGTGGGGTTGTGAATGCTCAGTTAGGGTTGATGCGCACCATAAAGCACGGCCGCAGAGCGGGCTGCGCAGGGTACGGATGATCTGGCATGGATAACGGACACGATCGGGCGCTTCCCCCCGCACTCTCGCTGCTGCACAGTCACCGCCCCCGCAACGTCAGCTGGATCGGGGCCGCTGGCTTGCTCTTCGGCGACTGGGGAACAAGCCGCCTTTATGTGCTGGGCCTGGCGTTCCTCGTGGCTGGCCGAAGTTCGTTCTGGCTGATCGCGGCGATGAGCCTGCTGATCCTTGCCGTGGGGTGGGCCTACACGCAGATCTGCCGGATCTATCCCGATGGCGGCGGCGTCTACACGGCGGCGAAGCAGCGCAGTCGGTTGCTTGGCGTGATCGGCGCGCTGCTCCTGTTCGCGGATTACACGGTGACGGCTTCGCTGAGCGCGGTGGAAGCGTTTCATTATTTCGGCTTGGGAAAGCAGCACGAAGCCCACGTCGCCGCCGATTCTCCCGCAGACAAGATAGGCCCTGACGAGATCGTCATTCCCGATCCGGATAAACCGACGGCGCATGAGACGCTCTGGAGTTGGCGCAGTCCGGGGCTCTGGGCGCTGGTGTCGATTGTCGTGATTGGCGCGTTCAACCTGCTCGGGCCGAAGCACACGGCGGCGTACGCGATCTTCGCGGCGGTGGGGATGATGATCATCACGCTGCTGATCGTGGCCTTTGCGCTGCCGCAGGTGGACTGGGCGCATCTGCATGTGGGGGTGCTGCGCCATCACCCGATGAAGATGTGGGAGGGTTTCGTGTTCATCGTGCTGGCGCTGTCGGGCGTGGAAGCGATCGCGAACCTGACGGGGGTGATGAAAAAGCCGGTGTACAACACTGCGCGCATGAGCATCTGGTCGGTGGCGATGGAGGTGGCGCTGTTCAACCTCCTGCTCGCGGTGGCGATGGTGGCGCTGGCGAGTTTGCCGGAGCCGCTCTCGCGCGAGGCGCATAAAGAGGACATGCTCGCGTACCTCGCCCGCTTTTACACGCAGCCCTATATCGGCGCGCTGGGCGAATGGTCGGTGCGCATCATCGGCGGGCTGCTGCTGCTGAGCGCGACGAACACCGCCGTGAACGGGTTGATGAGCATCACGTACGTGATGTCGCGCGACAATGAGATGCCGGGGTTCATGCAGAAGCTGAACGGGTTTGGCTCGCCCTGGGTGGGCGCGATCGTGGCTGCAGGTGTGCCGGCGGTGATCCTGCTGTTCGCCCATGACCTGGAGACGCTGGCGTCGCTGTATGCGATCGGCGTGGTGGGGGCGGTGGCGATCAACTGCACCCTGTGCGCGTTCCACCCGCGGTTGCGCAAGCGTTGGCGCAAGGTGGCGATGCTGCTGCTGGGCGTGCTGCTGGTGGCGATCTGGGTGACGCTGGCGGCGACGAAGCTGTCTGCGCTGATCTTCGTGAGCATCGTGCTGGCGGTGGGATTGATCCTGCGTCAGATCACCAAGACGGCGGCCAAGCGCAGGCCCAAGCCGAGCCTGTTGCGGCAGGCGATCATGGAGCAGCTCACGCCGGAGGCGCTGGGGAAAAAGAAGATTCTGCTGGCGACGGCGGGATCGGATGACCTGGCGGATCCGGCGCTGGAGATCGCGCAGAAGGAAAACGCCTCGCTGCTGGTGTGCTTCGTGCGGCAGGTGGCGCTGTCGTACAAGGTGGAAGCGGGGGAGCGGACCTTCACGCTGGATACCGATCCGGCGGCGCAGGTGCTGTTCACGGATTTCCTCGCGCATGGGCATCGTTACGGCGTTCCGATCATCCCGATCTACGACACGGGGCCGGACGCGTCGGTGCTGATCGCGGAGCAGGCGGCGGTGAACGCCGCGGACAAAGTCGTCATCGGCTCGAGCCGGCGCGGCGCGATCCATCACCTGATCAAGGGGAGCTTCCAGAGAAGGATCGAAAGCCTGTTACCGCCAGAGATGAGGGTGGTGGTGGTTTCGCCGCCGGAGCGGGGGACGTCGGTGGGCGCGGTCTCGGCGGTGACGTGAATTTCAGTTGAGGCTTTTGTGCTTGCGCTGGCTTGAGAAGATGGGGAAGCCTTAGAAATCCTGCGGAAAATGTGGCTACCGGCGCATGGCTTTCGCGGCGTACGATGCGGTGCGTTCCCACGGAGGAGCATCATGAAAGCAGTTCTGAGCGTGTGCGTGACGGCGATCTTTTGTGGTTCAGCGCTTGCGCAGTCGGTTTACATCT
>DASVUC010000032.1:0-40401 GCA_036387255.1 Tepidisphaeraceae bacterium
CGCCATCGCAGCATAGAGCCCATTCACTTCGCTGTGGGGATCCAAGTCTATCACCGCTGACCATGGCAGGAATCCGAGGCTCGCCGCATCCGCGTTATCACGTACTTCGCCGGCGATCAGGACAAACGCATACTCAGCCTCCCGAAACCTGCCTACTTGGTCCCAGCAGGTATTCCAGACATCTGGCGCAACGTCTTCCGTTGATAAAGGTGCACGCGTAGGTACACGCGCGGTATCCGCATCGTCCATTGCCTCATCCATTGTGTGAGGATGAAACGCTCTCATAAAGTCTGTCGCCGCTTTGCCAGCATAGGCAAGCGCCAACTGTCTACTTCTTTCGTGAATCGGCTTATTAGCCCAATTCAAGCCGGCGGCGACGCGAGCAAGGAGCATCTGATGCACAAATGGATCATGCCGATGTTCCTCGTTTTCCTTCTGCCACTTATTTAGACTTCCTCGCAGGGCGCGAAGGGAGGCAAAAAGTGACATGTGCTCTGACGGGACAGAAATCCCCTCAACAGTCGCATCTGTGGCATCAGCTGCCTCCAGTAGTGCGAATAGGCGTTCTGGCTGCTTCCCTTCAAGACCTGAAAGCAGCAATGCCAGTTCTAAATAGCTATGGTCAAAAAGAAGGGGGCACTCGCGTGATAGCGCCCAATCGATGATCCAGAAAGGCTGGGCAACGGGATTTAGGCGGTTGAAATAGATGTTCCCAGGGTGAAGATCGCCATGTTGTAGGCCCAAGAATCTCGTATGGGTCGAGTTGTGCGAGATTACATCTGCGTTACAGAACCAGAGCGGATTCAGTAAAACTTTGCCTCCCACCGTATAAGCGCGTTTATCTAACGTTTGCGCCTTGACGTATTCATGAAGGCGGGGCGCGCTCGCCGAATCGAGGCGATAGCCCAGCCAGTCACTCAACGTGGCTTTTGCAGAAACGCCAGATTCGATGCGGTAATTTCCGTTTAACTGAAGCAGTAGGCTGTTTGATAATGTTTCGCAGCATTTTCCTTGAGCACCGAAGCCGAGCTGATCGTAACTTGCCAACCGCAGTTGGCTCAGCCCCGCCACGTCATAGAGCATCGCAATCTTATCGTTGGTTGGAAACGCATGACGAAGCTTGGGAATATGGCGCTCAGCAAACCTGCTGGTAGCACCCCAGCTTTCGGCTTTGCTATGCCGCTCGGCCTCTGGCGCCTCCCCAGCCCATTCGCGCATCTTGTCCAGCTTGAGCACGTATTGGCCGCCCAAACGACCACCACCCTCGTCAGACTTATCTGCGGAGGAATCGATATCAACCAATAACACTGACGCGCCAGTTTTGCCGCCCACCAGCTGGCGCAACACTGTCAACGTGCTTATGTATGAGAACGTTGCAAACGCCTGATGAAGAAACGTTTCATCAAGTTCCACCCCTGTATCTGGAATCACCGAAATTTTCATGGCTCAGCCGTTTTGATCGCCGGTAACGGCAAAGGATAGCCGAATGTGCGTTTCGGATACAGCGCTGCCGATGGGAACATCAAGCATCACCGGCACGGTCTTATTGGCAACCCGCTGTACGTCGGTCGCGCGGGCCGGACCGGTTGTCGCGCCGCTCCGTGGATTCAACGGACACCCTCCAAACATTGCCTAGCGGATTCCGCGGCGTTCCAAAACTAGGACAGATCCAGGACAGCGGGGGCGCCAAACAGAAAGGGCTTGACACATCTTCCG
Organism: Tepidisphaeraceae bacterium; assembly: GCA_036387255.1. Taxonomy (GTDB): domain Bacteria; phylum Planctomycetota; class Phycisphaerae; order Tepidisphaerales; family Tepidisphaeraceae; genus DASVUC01. Next base: position 1,717 of record DASVUC010000032.1, read on the forward strand.
ATGAATCAAGCCCTTGTGCCGTCATCTGCGACGGATACGGAGAGGGCGGGATTCGAACCCGCGAACGGGTTTAAGCCCGTTACAGCATTTCCAGTGCTGCTCCTTCGGCCACTCGGACACCTCTCCAAGGGAGCGCCAATCATAGGGAGTGGAGCGGTTCCGACAAGAGTGCTTCGGCTTCTTTGGCTTACAGTCGCGGCTCTTCCAGCGGGACGGGGCAGACGTTGCGGCGCTTGCAGGATTGGCAGTGATGGCCTTCCCAGAGCTGGTTGAAGTAGTCGGCAACGGATTCGATCATCGCGGTGCTGGTGGTCCAGATGCCCGCTTCGAAGTTGCGCCTGCCATCGGCTTTGGCGCCCAGGCCGGCGCCGGTGAGGTTGGCGGAGCCGAGGTACATCTTCTTCGAGTCGACGATGGCGGCCTTGGTGTGCAGGCGAGGGCAGCGGCGGATGGTGAGATTCCAAGGGAGGGCCGCCTTCAGCTCGATCAACGCGGCGGCGCTGGGGGTGCCGGCATGGAGCAGGCGAATTTCGACGCCGGCTTCGGCGAGCTTCCGAAAGTGCTCGATGATCGAAGGAGCGCGGCGGCCCCGGCCGGTGGGGACGAGCATCGCCTTGAAATCAGCAGTCGCAATGTCCAGGCTGATCCGTGCCTTCAAGATCCCATCCATCACCACCCGGCGAAGGTGATCCGAATCGACGATGAGCTCGCATTGCCCAGTAGCAGCGAACGGATTTTCCCGGCGAGTGCGGTTGAGGACGGGGAGAGACGAGCGCATCTGGAGAGGTATCGGCACGAGCCAGCACTTTCATGTAGCAGTCTCAGCTGATTCCGGCCGCCATTGTTTCGCACGTGTCGCGACAGCCGCGACTAATACGTTGCCTGAAGCGTGCGTGTCAGTTTCTGAAATGGCCGTGGTTCGACGCTATTGGTGAGGTAGGAAATTTTTGAGGGCGGCACGCAGGTTGTTTAAGGAAAGACGTTCGCGTTTGGGTCTGGCTGGTTTCGGAAACGAGGTTGGCCGACCCCTGATGAGAATCGTTTTTGTTTGAGAGTAGTCCTGACGGACTGGCCTCGAATGGGAACGCGGGTGATCGGAAACGGTCACCCCTTATTTAGCCCGCGCATTCCGGCCCACTCACACCTGAACCCGGGCCGGAACCCCATAGCCCGCGGCTGACGTCACCCGACGTCAGCCGTTTTTTTTGCGCGCGTGGGAGCGGCGCCTTGGGTTGGTGGAGGGTCTGTATGGGGTGGGCCGAAGGGCCCCGCAAGCGGGGCCGCTAAACGAGCCGGAGCAGACAAAACTGCGGAGGCGTCGCAGGCTTCTACAGAAAAGAAGAAGCACCGTCGGGTGACGGTGCTTCTTGTATTTTTGAGACTGATCAACGACCGCTTTACGCTTTGCGACGCCGGCGGGACATCAGCAGCCCCGCCCCTGCCATGAGGCCCAGGGACGTCGGCTCGGGGACGAGCGGGACGATTTCGCTCGGATCGCTCGCGCTGAAGGTAGCGGGGTAGGTCCCGGGGTCATGCCCAGCGGGGTTCACGAAGAAGATCTGCGCCAGCTGGACCTCGCCGAGGCCGGGGCTGTTGCTGCCGAACTTAATCGCTTCCGTGCCGCCGCCCGAGTCGCTGCCGCTCCAGTTGAGGATGTTGAGGACGGCCGACGAGTTCCATGCCCAAGTGCTGGAGTCACCGAAGGCAAGGATGCTGGTCGAGCCAGCGCCAAGGTCGATCGCGGAGCTGTTCAACAGGTTCAACCCGCCTACCGTGTCGGAATTGTCCGCCATCTCAACCGTTCCGCCGTTGAGCGTGACGAGGCTGGTATCGGCAACCTGGTTGGATCCGCCGTAGGTGAGGAAGTCACCACCGCCCGCAGGGACGGTGTTGTCACCCACGATGACCTCACCTCCGAGCGCTGTCGCGCTGGACTTGCTGAGCTTTAGCCGTCCCGCGCTGATGAAGGTGGGGCCGGTGTAGCTGTTGCTCGAATTACCGGAGAAAATCAGGGTGCCGGTGCCGTCCTTGTAGAAAGCCGCACCGGGCGTGGAGGAGGTGATGTTGCCAGACAATACCGAGTCTGCCGTATTAGTGACCGACAAAGTACGGCTTGTGCCGACGAGGGTGACCGGACCAGAGAACTCGATGTCGCTGCTCCCGCCGATGCCAAAGTTCTGGTTGACCGTGACCGGGTTCGCGATGGCGTCAGTGCCGATAAGCGGGGTTGTGGCCTGAAGCGCGATGGGAGTGGTCGGAGCCGTCACCGCGTCGCCCACAGTGAGGGTACCCGTGCCAAGACCGTGCTTGTGCCCAATCCCCAGATCGCGGTTGGTGATCTGAACGCCGCCGGTGAAGCTGTTGTCACCCGCAAGCGCCAGGCTCCCGCCGCCAGTCGCGTCACGCAGGATCGAGCCTGCGCCTGAGATAATGCCGGAGAGGGTGAGCTGGTTGCCGCTGGTGGCGTACATGAGCACTGAGTTGGCGCCCGTGCCTGCGATGGCGATGTTGTTGGGCAGGTTCACGCCCACGGCAGTCGACGTCAATTGGATACCTGACGCATTGGCAACATTAATGCTGCCTGCGCCGCCAGCGCCGTTGCTGTTGAAGTTAATGCGCCCGGCATTGAGGTTGATCGTCGGGAAGTTGTTGGTGCTGTTGAGGGTCAGCACACCGGTGCCACCCTTGTTCAGCACACCGGTGCCCTGGTAGGTGCCGGCGAAGGTGGTGCTGGTGTTGGCGGCAGTGGTGATATTGCCGCCGTTGATGATGGCGCCCGAACCGGAGAGAGCGCCGAAGGTGTCATTGATGTTGTTCATGTCCAGCGTGCCGCTGGGGCCGATGGACAGGGTGGACGAGTTGGAGAAGCCGGCCAAGGAGTTACCGAACTTGATGGTTCCGCCGACGATCGAATTGGTGCCGGTGTTCGCCCAGTCGTTGCCCTGGATGGTGAGGGTGCCGGTGCCGACCTTCGAAAAGCCGCCCGAACCGGACACCGCGCCGGAGAAGGTGGTGCTGGCGTTGTTGGCTCCCGCAGAGAGGATGACCGAGCTGGCTCCACCGATGGTGACTACGCCGAAGCCCCCGGCACCGCCCGACAGGCCGCCAATGGTTTCCGATGCAGAAGCGTTGAAAGTGGCCGTCGCGGACGCATTGGTCGGAAGAATCACGGTTGAAGCGTCCGGGATGGCATTGCCACCGGCCGCTACCAGCGTCGCTGAATTGATTGTCGTGTCACCGCCGTAGGTGTTGGTGCCTGCAAGCCGCAACGTCTGGGTGGCCACGCCGGTGAAGTTGCTAAAGTTGTTCAGCGTCAGGCCGCCGGTGCCGCTGATGTTGCCGTTGAACGACATCGTGGCGTTGAGGATGATCCCGCCGCCATTGGCGCCCAGGGTCATACCGCGGTTCACGTTGGTGCTGACGTTGACGGAAGTTCCAATTGCCGTTCCGTTGAGGGTGATGGCATCGGAGAGCGGAGCAGCGGGTGCGGCACCAAAGGCCGTGTCTGACCCGGTGGAGTTAATTCGAAACAGTCCGCCGGCAACATTCAGTTTGGAGTAGCTGCCCGCGACCGCGCGGTACTCGCCGGCACCTGTCTTGGTCAGCGTGCCCGCGCCGCTGACGGTGCCGCTGTAGAGAAGAATCTGCGTCGCACCGGCGACATCAACGCTTCCGCCGTTGGCGGTAAGGGCGATGCCGAGGTTGGTGGCGAGGAATCCGCTTCCAGCCCCCGTGTTCGTGTTACCGATGCTGCCACCGTCAAGCGTGATGCTCGCACCAGCCAAGGCACTCGTTCGCACGCTGGAATCGATGACAAGCTTGGCCCCTGAGTTGATTTGGCTGCTGGTGGAGGTTCCGAGGCTCAGCGTGCCCGTCGAGAGCGAGAGGGTGCCCTCTTCAATCTTGATGCCGGCTGCGCTCTGGCTGCCGGAGAGGGTAACCGTGTAAGCGCCGGTGGCGTCGCTACCGGCGGAGAAGATGGCGGTGTCGTTGGCAGCCCAAGTGGTGCCGGCGACAGACCCGGTGGAGTCGGTGCTCCAATTGCTGGTAGTCGTATCCCAATTTCCGCCGGGTGCAGCGCCCGCGCCGGGGGTGGCGCCGTTGGGGTCCCAGTACTTGTTCGCCGCCTGTACGGTCGGCACCAGGGCCGACAGAGCCGGCAGAACGACAATGCCCGCCAGAGCCCTGTGAATGCGGCTCTTGGACGTGCGCGGATTGCTGGAGCGCGGGGATAGCTTGAGCGACATGAAAGTCCTTGCCGGAATGCCCGGAAAATGTGCCCTCGTCGACGGCCCGCGGCGGGGCCGTACCCTATCAGCGATGTGGGGGGTGGGATCTCACTCTCCAGCCCTCTCATCCGGTCAGGCCAGCCTTTTTATAGGACATGCCCAACCATCACGGTACTTTAACCCAGAAGATACGAAGTGCAACGACAATCTCTTGAAAAACCTGTAGCCCCGGCAACACAGCGCCGTGCTCTTCAATACAGCGTTCAGCCTGCAAGAGTGGCTACATATTGCGTGCGGTCGATGCGGCGGCCGGTCTAGTCAGAATGGCCGAAGAGCGCGAAGTTGTAGCACCTTCGCATCATCTCTGCTGATGCATAGTCAAACCCCAGCAGCCGCTCCACCTTGTGCGTAAACGTGTAGATCAGTTCAAACGCCTGCGGCACCTTCCAGATGACAAAGAAGAACAAAAGGAAGGCAATGGTGCTGGCCGGCGGCGTTGTCAGCTTCTCGCGCGTCTCCTGATCCATGTACGGCGCGATGATCTGAAAGCCATCCAGCGGCGGAATCGGCAGCATGTTCAGGACAAACGCGATCATCTGAAGCCGCGCGAGGGCGGCGATGAAAATCTGCCATGTTGCATATTGGTCCAACGGCTCGCGGGTGTCGATCAGCCCAATCGCCGGGTGGAAAGGCATAGCGAGCAACACGAACAGGAGAAAGTTCGTCAGCGGCCCCGCGAACGAGACCAGCGAGTTCCATGCGCGCGACCGGATCAAATCACGGCGGATATACGTCACCCCTCCCGGCAGCGGGATCCCGCCCATTGCCAGGAAGACCGCCGGGAGAATCAAGGAGTTCAACGGGTCGATGTACTGAAGCGGGTTCAGTGACAGCCCCCCGCGCTCCCGGATGGTGTAGTCGCCGCCGAGGTGAGCGACGAAGCCGTGCGAGAACTCATGCAGGATCACCGACATGATCCAGCCGATGATCACCGCCCAGGTGACCGGGTTCTCCAGCGCTATCGCGAGCGTCTGCATGGCCAGTCTGAAAATAAGCGATGCCGATGCAGTCCGAAAGGCCGCAGGTGTGCGCAAAGCAACCTTGTCACTTCACTTCATGGATGAAGCGTACGCGCTGGCTGGATTCGTTCCCACGTCGCTTAAATTCTTCGGCGCCGCCGTCTACACCGACGCCAAATGGTTCTTGTAGCCGGCATAGCACGATGGTTCGCTCAACACCTTGCGACCGCTAAAATCTCTTCACCGGCGCCAGGTCATCAAAGCTCGTCAGCGGGCGCGCGATGTCCATCGCTTCGTGAGAAAGATCATCGGCATCGCGCAGCACCTTGAAGGAAATGCCCGTCAGCTTCTCGAGGGCGGCGAAAGAAACCTGAAACGCCCGCGCCTGCGCTTCGGTCAGCGGCCGAAGCTTCATCTCTTCCAGATCGTCAATCTTGTCCAGGAAAGCCTCCTGGCTGAGCAGATAGGCGCTGGCTGAAAGCTGGTCCTCTTCATTCTTCCACGCCATCACTTTCCAGAACCAGCGAGGGATGGAAACCTCGAGCAGCTTGGGATCCTCTTCGCGATCGCCGCTGGGATCGGGATAGGGCGTGCCGTCGCCGTCATCCATTTTGGCGCGCGGCGCGTCGAAGATCGGGCCGTTGAACACCGAAAGCTTCATCCCCTTGGCCGCGTGCGCCAGCACGTAATCTTCCAGCCCCGCCCACAGCCGCGCAGCGCCACTGCCGGAGCCTTGGTTGAACTTCCAGAACTGCGGCGTGCAGTTGGTGTAGTGGAATGTGTCGTCGCCGTTGCGCTTGGCGATTGCGACCGAAGCTCCCCACGTTCCATCCAGCCGCCGCACCAGGTGCCCCCGGTCAAACGGGTTGAGCGCTCGGCCCGCCGCTTCGCGAAGCTGGACGCTGTAGAAATCCTTCGTCGTAATCTGCCGATCACCCACGCGCGGATCCGGATACCACTGGTCTCCCTCGCGCTTGCCGACGTCCTGTAGCTTGTTCCCATCAATGTTGACGGCCGCAACGAACGCCATCTTGCGCTGTTCGTGCATGAGCACGGAATAGTTGTAATACTTCAGCTCCCGCCCCTTCTTGCCCTTGTAGTTCCACTCAAGCACCTGGTTCTTCAGCTTCGAATCGGTGACCGTCGGAAGTGGAACCTCAAGGTCTCCGGTGCCGAGGAACTTCGTATTGTACCCCGGGCGCTGAAGGATATTGGACTGATCGATATCGACAGACTCCACGGCGGCGCCGTCGACACGGACGTGGCCAAAGCCATTGCCGTTGGCATTGCCATTACCGTTTCCATTGCCGTTGCCGTTCACCGACGCGCCGTCGCGAGCGGCTGCGCCTGCGGCCGTCGTTGCAGCGGCGGCGGCACGTGCCGGTCCGTCCGAACCGGGACCCATTCCGCCGACGGAAATCCCAATCTCGATCGGCACGTTGATGAGGATCTTCCCGTCGCGCACGGTTTTCGTGACCCGGTCCGCACGCTCCATCGTCGCCTCATCGTGCGGCGGCAGCGGGTCCTCTGCCCTGAGCACACCCTGGATCAGCGTGTTGTTCCCCAGCCTCGCCTGGAGGTACGCGCAGATCTGGCTGATGCGAATCCCTTCATTGGCGATCCAATCAACCTCCGTCTCATCCATCGACGGATCCCAGCGCTTCCCGTTCTTCGCAAGCCAGCGGCCCTGACCGTCCATTTTGGGCACCCCCGAATGATGCAGGCCAACCACCTGCCAAAGATTGTTCAGCACCGGTGAGCCGGAAGATCCCGGGACGGTGTCCGTCTGGTACCAGACGGTTTTATCATCGTACTTCAGCAGCTTGTTCTCGCGCACGCACACCTGCTTGCGCTCGCCGTTGGGGTGCTGGATGATGCTCAAGTACTCGCCAGGCGCGGCCTTGCCCGGCTCGGCGCGCAAGGGGAGCCAGCGGAATTTGCTCAACGGCGTTTTGCCGTCCTCCGACGTCTCCGCGACCGCCACCACCGCGAAATCAAGCTCCTTGTTCGCGTGGCACAACCTCCGCGGCTCGCAGATGAATGAGCAGCTGCTGCATTCAGAGTCGCGCTCATCAAGCTGGTAGTTGAAGTCGCACTTCGCGTACGCCGCTTCGTCCGCGCTGCTCAGCACGTGATGGTTCGTCATCACCACCCCAAGGCCGATGAGGAAGCCGGTGCCGTAACCCACAAGCTTGCCGTTGCTGTTGTGCAACCGAATCCGGCAGACGGATTCTCCCGCGATCATGCCGCGCACGAGGTAGTTGATGCTGACCAGGTCATTGCCGCCGATGAACCGTTCCAGCGTCCGCCGCGCGCGATCCGGATCGCCCGTCGCCGCCAGCAGCGCCTTAAAGCGGTTCTTCTTTTGAGAATCCGAAAGTGAGCGAGGCCCGTCACCTAAATCTTCGGAACGTGCCTGCACGTTGTACTTCCCCAACCGACGGATCGAGGCTTTCACAAGATCAGGATTGACGATCATGATGCGCTCCCGGCAAGAAGTGAAGGGTTTGAACCCGGCCCGGAATTAATGGGGCGCGCAGTATAACCACCTCCAAAAACGCATCGGAAGCAAAATATAGTTCGATTATAGTTTTCTTTTCGTTACCCCGCCGACGTCGCCACCTTCTGCGCCTTGGGGTGATACAGCGACGCGACAACCCCGGTGCCGAGGATCAGGAAGATCAATCCCAGCAGGTAGAAGTTGAAGTTCGGGCCGAGCAGCTGCTTGAAGTATTCCGCCGCCAGCATCTTGATCCCAACGACCGTGAGCACGATCGCCAGCGCGTGCTTGAGGTAGCGGAACTTGTCCATCATCCCCGCCAGCGCGAAGTAGAGCGAGCGCAAACCGAGAATAGCAAACACGTTGGACGTAAAAACCAGGAACGGATCGCCCGTGATGGCAAAAATTGCCGGAATGGAATCCACCGCAAAGATCAGGTCCGTCGTCTCCACCAGGATCAGCGCCAGCGCCAGCGGCGTGAGCATCAGCGTGCCGGCTTTCGCCGCCTCCACCGCCGCGTCGCGCTGAACCTGCGCACCGGGCGTCGCCGCCTCATGACTCCACGAGGAGCCGGCGCGGACGAAGAAATGCTGGCCGTGGTAGTTCGTCGTGATCGGGAAGAACCGTCGGACGATCTTCACGACCGGGTTGGTCGACGGATCGCCGTGGTCCGACTTCATGAACAGCATCCGAATACCCGTGAAGATCAAAAACGCGCCGAACACCCAGATGATCCAGTGATAGCGGTAGATCAGTTCCGCACCCAGGAAGATCATCATCCCGCGCATCACCAGCGCGCCCAGGATCCCCCAGAACAGCACGCGGTGCTGGTACATCGCCGGCACCGCGAAGTACGCAAAGATCAGCGCGATCACGAAGATGTTGTCGACGCTGAGCGATTTCTCAATCACGTATCCGGTGAGATACTTCACCGTCGCCGTGTGACCTTCGAGCTTCACCTTGTCGACGGGATCGATTGCCACGGAACCATCCGCCGCCCGGCCGATCCCCATCCAGTGATTTTCGTAGGCGAAATACACGAACACTGAGAAGAGCATCCCCAGTGAGATCCACAGCGCTGACCACCCCAGCGCTTCCTTCACCGAAACCACGTGCGCCTTGCGATTGAACACCCCCAGGTCCAGCGCCAGCAGGAGGAGAATCAGAAGAATGAAACCGATCCAGATGAGAGTCATGTTGTCGTTCGTTTCGTGAAACTCGGGCCTGCCCCTGGAAAAAAAGAAGCGCCCCGCGATCGGGGCGCCTCATGCCTGGTGATGCACTAGTCGAACAGCTCCTGCCAGAAGCCCTTGCGCTTCTGATGGTGTTGGTACTTGGTGGTACGAGGCCGCTGGTACTGCTCCTCGTCCCACATGCCATAGCGTTCGATGATCTTGTCGAGCTCACCGCGGTCGAGCCAGACTCCGCGGCAGGTGGGGCACACGTCGATCTCCACGCCTTGCCGCTCGGCTAAGTTCAGCGTGGTGTTGCAGTGGGGGCAATTCATGACTGGTCCGTTCCTTTCACGGCGCCGGCCCCCGCCAAAAGCGAGAAGGCGAGGCGACCGTCGGTTATTCACCCGCGGTGGTCTCGCCCATGCTTGCATCAGGATGCTTGCGTGCATCAAATCGACCGGAAGCTTCAGCTTGCGCCGTTGCTTCGTGTTGACGACCGATTCGGCCCGTACGTCGGGAGGGCTACTCCCCAGCCAGAAGTTGTTGGCTCTTTTATGCTATGACCAAGATGCCGCCAATTACAAACGTCACACGCTGTTTATAACCGCGCATATGGCAATTGAGCCGTGGTCGCTCTTCTGGAATTGAATGACGGGCGGCGCAGGAAGATAATGAGCTGGTCCAGAATTGGCTCACCGTTCTTCCGCGCAACTCTGCAAGTGCTGACAGCGAACCAGCCGCTCGCGGTTTCGCCAGCATCAGCTCAAAGACACACGACGCGTTAGAAGCCATGCGACTGCCCCACATCTTTCCTTTTCTAACTTTATTGTGGACCTGCGCGACCCTGCGGGCAGGCCTCCCCTTCTTCACCGACGACCCTGGTCTCCCCTCGCGCGGCACGTGGGAGCTCAACTTCTTCTCGCTCTACCAGAAGACCGCCGATGGCGAGAACCTCGCCGCACCTGGCGCTGACCTGAATTACTCCCTCCTCGACACGCTCCAGCTCACGACTACCATCGCCGGTCTCACCACTTTCCCTGAGGCCGGCTCCTCCAGCTTCGGCCTCGGCGATATTGATACAAGCTTCAAGTGGCAGTTCCTCACCGAGCAGGAAGATCGCGCCTGGCCCGGCATCTCCCTCACGCCACACCTCCTCGTGCCCACCGGTTCCGTCCGACGCCACCTCGGCGGCGGCTCATACCAGTTCCGACTCCCCATCCAGATCGGCAAGACCTTCGGCGACTTCTTCGTCTTCGGCGAAGCCGGTTACGAGTGGGCCCTGAGCGAAGAGGGGAGCGATCAGATTCTTTACGGCCTCTGTGCGCAGCGCCAGATCAAAAGGTGGATCATCGGCGCCGAGATCAACGGCATCCACAACGCGGGCAACGCCAGCCAGCGCCTCCTCGTCGCCAACCTCGGCGTCATCTACACCCTCAGCCCATCCATCGAATTGCAGGGCCTGCTCGGTCGATCCCTCCTCAACGACCGCTTCGGCGGTCCAAAGTTCATTGGCGGAATCTTCATGAAGTTCAGCATCTAGAGCCGCTCGCGCCCGCGCATGTAGCGTCCAAAAGAGGAGTAACTGTCATGCTGAGGTACCCCGAAGCATCTGGCACCGATCGTGTGCCAAGCCAGGTCCTTCGCAGAGTACCGCTCAAGAGACCTGTTAACGCGATGACCACCGTGTGCTACGTGCGAGCGCGCTTTACTGTAAGGATTCTCCACCCACCCAATCATTGTAATCCGGTCGCCCGGGCTCTCAACGCTCCCCCCTCTGCCCTGTAATCACTTGCGGAGGAAACTCATGTCTCGTCGTACAGGGAAACGCGGTTTCACATTGGTTGAGCTTCTTGTTGTCATTGGCATTATCGCCGTACTGATTGCGATGCTGATGCCGGCGCTTCAGCGGGCGCGCGCCCAGGCCAAGTGGGTGCAATGCCAATCCAACATGCGACAGGTGGGTGCCATGCTCGTCATCTGGGGCAACAACAACCGCGGCAAGATCTTCCCGCCAGACCTGGGCGCCGGTCACCCGCGCGCCGAGCGCTGGCCAAACCTGGTGTTCAACCCGGCCACGTGGAATCCGCCCACGCTCAAGTGTCCCAACGATGGCCCGGAAATGCCCGACAGCGCCGAAGATCACTCATACATCCTCAACAATCACCTCTCAGAAAAAGGCGTGAAGTTCGGCAGCAAAGTCCCCGGCCGAAGCCCCAGCGAAGTCGTCGTCATGGGCGAGAAGCGCACCGACTACAACGACTACTACATGGACCCGCCCAGCAAGACCAAGAGCAAAGGCGACTACTTCACGCGCATCGACGCGTACAAGCACGGCCTGACCCTCGGCTCCAACTACCTCTTCCTCGACCTGCACGTCGGCGCTGTCCCCAAGCGACTGGTCATGGGCGGCATCGACCCCTGGGACTTCCCCGACCCCGGCGTGTCCGAAACTCAACCCGCGACGAATCCCTGACTCCTTCCAGGACGCCAATCCACGTCATCCTGAGCGGTACTCCGCGAAGGATCTGCCCAAGGAGGTGAGAAGCGCTGCATCGCCAGAAGCCTCCGCGCCGTAAGATGCCGGCATGCAAGCCATCCGCGTCCACCAATTCGGCGACCCCTCCGTCCTGAAATTCCAAGAAATCCCAACCCCCACCCCCGCCGCCAACCAGGTACTCATCCGCGTTCGCGCCGCCGGCGTCAATCCCGTCGAGACCTACATCCGCACCGGCACCTACGCCATCAAGCCACAGCTGCCCTACACCCCCGGTAACGACGCCGCCGGCACCATCGAATCCGTCGGCCAAGGCGTCACCCATCTCTCGCCGGGCGAGCGCGTCTACACCTCCGGCTCCGTCACCGGAACCTACGCCGAGTTCACCCTCTGCGATGCAATCCGTGTCCACCCGTTGCCAGACCAGGTTTCCTTCGCCCAAGGCGCAGCCATCGGCGTTCCCTACGGCACCGCCTACCGCGCCATCTTCCAGCGCGGCAACGTTTTGCCTGGGGAAACCGTCCTCGTACACGGCGCCACCGGAGGCGTCGGTATCGCCGCCATCCAGATGCTCGTCAGCATCGGCGCCCGCGTCATCGGCACCGGTGGAACCGCCGAAGGTCGCATGATGATCGAGGGCCTCGGCGCCCAACTCGCGCTCGACCACCACGATGCGACCTATCGCGAAACGGTCATGAGCTTCACCGGCGGCGAAGGCGTCGACGTCATCCTCGAGATGCTCGCCAACGTCAACCTCGGCAAAGATCTTCCCATGCTCGCCCGCAATGGCCGCGTCTGCGTCATCGGCTCGCGCGGACCGGTCGAGATCAACCCGCGCGACGTCATGGGCCGCGAAGCCGACATCCGCGGCGTCTTCTACGGCGGCGCCGAAGGCAAGCAATACACCGAAGTCCACGCCTGGATCCGCGCGGCCCTCACCGCCGGCGCGCTGAAACCCATCGTCGATCGCGAGTTCCCGCTCGCTGACGCCCCCAAAGCCCACGAACAAGTCCTCGCCCCAGGTTCCAAAGGAAAGATCGTCCTGATTCCCTGAGTCCGCCAAGCGTGGCATGGGCGTCTCGCCCACGCTGAACCCTTGCAAGCGCGCCTCGCCCACCCCACGCACGTCACTTCTCCGCCAGCACAATCTTCCCCTCAAACGGCTCCGCCGCGGGCGTCGTCTCATGCAGCCGTGCCAGCGTTCGATACAAGGTCGTCAGCTTTCCCGCCGACAATTCCGCCTCAATGTCTGCTGCAATCTGCGCACATCGTACGAAATCTGAGCACTGGAACGCCCGCACCATCAATCCCGTCTTCTCGACAAGTCTCTCCTGTTCCGCGGTGCACTCGCTCCGCCTGCACAGCACCTCGTACGTCTCAATCGCCTGCGCCTTCCCCACCACCTGCAACCTCCCCACCGGCCGAAGCAGAAACTCATCCTTCAGCAGCGCCGCCGTCGCCGCCGTCACCAGGTTGCTCGTCCCCGTCGTCTTATTCGCGCTCTCCAGCCGCGACGCGAGATTCGTCGAATCGCCCATCGCGGTGTAGTCGGATCGATCCGATGATCCCGCATCCCCCACGATCAGCTCACCGGTTGAAACTCCTGCGCGCATCCCAATCGTCGGCAGCCCCCGCGCCACCAGCTTCTCGTTGAACCCCGGCAGCGCCGCCTGCATCTCCAGCACGCAAGCCACCGCATCGCTTGCATGATCCGGGTTCGGCAGCGGCGCGTTGAAGAAGAACATGATCCCATCCCCCATGAACTTGTTCACGTAACCCCGGTGCCGCCGGATGATCGGCACCATCACCTCGAGATATTCGTTGATGATCCGCACTGAATCCGCGCCGAGTCTTTCTGTGATGCTAGTAAATCCCGCGATATCCGTGAACGCCACCGTCACCGTGCGCAACTGACCCGTCGTAAGCTGCTGCTCCGCTTCCGGATGCTCGAGAATGTAATCCACCAGCGATGGATCGTTGTACGCACGGAACCGCCGCGTGATGCGCGCCCGTTCGATCCCCTCCACCAGCAAGCGCACCAGCACGCACCCCACGAACACCACGAACGACGCCGCCAGACCGTTCGCCCCGGCGCCATTCGTAGAAAGATTGAAGTAGTCGAACAGCACGATCCCATTGATCGCCAGGTACCCCGCCAGCAGCGCCGCCGTCGCCGCCAGCGCCTTCCACGGCGAAAGCAGCGCGATGATCCACGAGGCGAGCAATCCCACCGCCAGCGTGATCAGCACATCCACCCACCGCGGAATCGGCCGCCAAAGCTCCCCGGTCATGATCCCGTTGAAGATCGCGCCGTGAATGATGACGCCCGGACATCGCGCGTGCAGCGGCGTCGGCACGAAATCGCTCGACGCCGCCGCAGTCGCAACGTACCCCAGCAGCGCCGCCTTCCCCGCCAGCCGCGACCGCAGATATGCCTCCTGCTTGGCGATCGTGTCCGCCAGCGCCGGCGCGGTTCTTTGGATTTCTTCCACCGCGCGGATCGCGCTCAGCGTCAGCCGGTTCGCTTCATCCGGGAAGTCCTCCGGCTTCTTCCCCGCATACGCCTCCAGCCAGCCAGCGTCTTTCAGTTCCTTCAGCAGCGAATCAATCAGCTTCACGCGCTCTGCCACATCCTCCGGCGGCGGCGGGTGCGACGCGTACTGTCTCAATCGCGTTTCATCCAGCGTCTTGAGAAGCTGCTTGATCGCATCATCGGCCGCCGCGTTGTTGTCGACAACCGCCTTGCGCGACTGCGCAAGCTGCCAGATATCGCCGATCAGCAGATGCGGATTCTTCTCGAAGCGCGCGTACATCTCGGCCCAGTCGCTGCCGCCGTACCACGGGATGTCGATGAAGCAATCCGCCGTCGCGTCCAGCCGCGAGGAATGCACTGCATGCACAGGGATCCGGATCTCCCTTCCATCCCGCACGTGCAGCGTCACCTCATCGCGGCCAATCTGCACCTGCTCCGGATCCCGCGGATCAGTCCCCAGCGCGGCACACGCGAGCGCCAGTCCCGCCTGCGGATAAACCCCCTCACCGTATCGCACAAACAGCGGCATCGTCCGCACCACGCCATCCGACGTCGGCAGATAATCCACGTACCCCGTCCCCGCCGCCGCATCACCCAGCACCGATATCGGCGCAAGCACCCCGTGCGCCCGAAGAAACTGCACATCATCAACCTTCGATGCTCGTGCAAAACGCCCAAACCGCTGCTGCGATTCCACCCGCTCGAGCTGATTCGACAGCAGCCGCAGCAGATAAGAATTCCGCACAGACGCGCTCGTCTTCGGCAATAGCTTCTCCCGAAGCGAAGCCGCCGTCGGCCGCGTCGTCATCCCTCGCGCTTCATCCTGAATCCGCCGGAAAAACGCTTCTCGAATCGCCTCCGGAAACTCCCGATGCACCTGCGCCAGCGAAAGCTTGGTCCGCGTCCCCACCTCTTCCGGCGTCAGCTCCAGATCCCCCACCAGCGCATCCCGCACCTGCTCAAACGCCTTGCTCGTGCCAGGCAGATTCACATCAAACGACGCCGGCACCAGCACCCGCCCAAATTCCCGGCATGCCCGCGCCAGCTTCTCATCCGTCTGCTCCGCATCCCGCTGCCGCTCGGTGAACAGCACATCAAACGCCAGCGTCTTCGCCCCGGCGCGCCGAATCTCGTCAACAATCGCCGGGAACGTATTGCGAGGCCACGGAAACGCATCCATCGCCAGCAGCGACTGGTCGTCGATGTCAATGTAAACCAGTTCGTCTGTCGGCGCCGGCGAAAAGAACTGGCACTGCCGCGCCCGAAGGTCGTACAGGAAACGCTCCAGCGGCGCAAGCGTCCCCACAGCGTCCAGCGCAATGACCAGCAGCGTGAGCACCGCCCCCAGGAGCATCGTGCGGCGAGCGAGTCTCTTCTCCGATGAAATCACAACGCATCCCAGCAAACGCTACAGCTTCACGCGCGGCGCCGGCTTCGGACCCACCATCACCGCCGGCGGAGGATTCTTCAACAACACGTTTCGCCGTACCAGCGGCGCCACCCGCGGCGGCGCCTGAAACGGAAAATCCGACCCCACGCTCGCCAGCGCCAGCGCCGGCTGCCCCGGCGTCACCGTCTGCGTCACGGTTTGCGTGATCGTCGTCCCATCAAACAGCTTGATCCGCTTGCCGTTGTAGAACGCATCCAGCGTCGCCACCGCCGGCTCCGTACCGACATTCGGACCCGCAAGCGAATAGATCCCGTTCGTCACGTCCTTGTTGAAGAAAACCACTTCGATCCCGCCGCTCTTCCCGCCTTGGTGATCGAACGCCGTCCGCCCACCCGACGGCGCCACTGCCAGCCCCGCCACCGGATACACAAACTCACCTCCAAGCGTCGCCGACGTGTTCGGCGTCGACACCGCCAGGTCCAGGTTCGTGTTTCCCGTCCACCGCAGCACAAACGCAAGCTGCCCCGGAATCAGCGGCGCCAGCTCCGCATCCGTTCGCGGCACCGTCCCGCCCTTGATGATCCGCAATCCCGACCCGCGATCAAACGTCACCGTCGCCCCCCGGGAAATCAGGTTCTCCACCAGCGGCACTTCCGACGTCGGCCGCTCACCGTGCAGCGTCGGGTCGATCGTGCTCGACCGCAGCGCCAGCTCGCCCGGCGAATTCGTCTCCGTATTGATCACCGTCCGCCCCTGCCCGCGATTGCCAAACGCCACCGCCTGCCGGCGAAAACCCTGAAACTCCGCCCGCCCCGTCAACGACACCGCCTGCGGTGTAAACGGCGGCTGATCAAACAGCGACACCCGCGTTCCCCGCACCGCCAGCGTCGCGTTCGGCGACCGCAGCGTCGACTGATGCTGAATCCCCCCACCCTCCAGGTCATATCGCGTGCGACCGTACTTGATGCCGATGTCCGTCGTAGCGCGATTGCCCTGCTGAAAAATCTTCAGCAGCTTCACCGTCGTCAACCGATCCACGCCAATGGTCTGCCCCGGCTCGATGCGCAACTGAATCGCCCCGTTCGGCCCCGTGCGAAGCTCCGCGGCCTCACCCAGCACAGTTCCGACCGCCGCCTTCTTCCACGGCGAGCCCTCGTTCTCCCGGTAGCTGGCCAGCCCCTCCACTGCTGTGATCGTCGCCTGATTGGTCGCCGGCGCCGTTGTCGTCGTCGCAGGTGCACTCGTCAGACTCAACGTCAACTGATCCTGGAGCATCGAAGCGAAAATCGGCTCCGTCCGCGCGAGCTCTCCCACCGTCGTGACATCTTCAAGAACAACCTGCATCGCCGGGTAATTCGCCGCCACCTCCGCATGCGCCGCCGGCGTCTCCGAAGGCATCACCGCCGCCGGATAATCCGCAGAGTTCCCAAACAAATAATCGTGCGCCTTCCCAATCACCCCCACAAACGCCGCCCCCGACAGCACCTGGTTCTCCGAGCTTGCCGGATAAATTCCTTCATACTCCAGCTCCCGAATCGCATGATGCGCATTCACCCCCAGCACTTTCATCGACACCGAATGCTTCAAGTGCAGCGCGTTCACCAGCGCCACCGCCAGCGTCCCCCGCGTCAGCGCGACATCACCCGGCTCCTCAAAACGCGCCGATAAAATCCCCTCCCGCTTCAGCGCCGCCACCCGATCCGCATACGTCCCCGCATCATCCTTCCCATACAAAAACAACCGCACCCCATGAAACGCCTCGTCGTTGGAAACCAGTTTCTTCCCCGCCACCCCATGCCAAAAATCCAGCTGCGCCTCATCCCCATTCCCCCCCGCCCGGGCCAGCACTGACTCCCCTTCCGGCACCACCGCCGACCGGCAACCGACCAGCGCGAGCATCATCAATGCTGCCGCTATCCCAGCGTGGCATGGGCGTCCCGCCCATGCACCTCTCCAAGCTCTAAAACGCATACGTCACTCCCGCCGAAATGAACTGCCGCGTCGAATCGCTCAGATCAGACAGCGCCTCCCCCGGAAAAAACAAGCCATATCGAAAGCTCACCGTCACGTCGCTCGTGATCTCCCAGTTGATAAAAAAGTCCGGCTCAAACCCCAGATACCGCCCGTCCGTGCTCGGCTCATCGATTGGCCCATTGCTCGCCAGCTTGTTGTACAGGAACACATCCGTCCCCACCTGAAACCGTCGCAGCACGTGGTAATTCGGCAGCGGAAACGTCACCGCCCCCAGCCGAAAGATCAGCACATTCGAAGCCTGCGGCCCAAACGCCAGCCCCGTGTTCAAGAGCCCGAACGCATTAAAGGCGCGATCCGATGTGTTCGGACGATTCCCCCCAAAGGTGTTCGTCGATGAAAGCAACCGATCCGAATCCCCCGACGCCGCGATCGTCTCGAACGTGAACCGCGTCCTCCGCGCATCGTTCAGGAGATAATCCAATCGCACATCCGCAGCGTACGCGCCAATCCGATCCTCCGTCTGCGGAATCTGCTGCAACCCCTGAGGCGTCGCAATAAAACTGTTCGACAGCGTCGAGCCCCCTTCGTACGTCACCTCCACGCCATACAGCAGCCGATCGGTAATCGACCCGCTCACGCCCGTGCCGACGTACCACGAGTTGTAATCGTACACCGTCGTGATCCCGCTGATCACACCCACGTTGTCCACGTTGTAATCCTGCTGCGCCAGCGCATAGATATAAGGCCGATGCCGCTCGATCTGCTTCGACAGCATCGCGCCGTAAAAACCGCGCGACGTATTGTGATCGAAGTTCGGCCGCGAGAAGTCAATGTCCGTCGTTCGGGTCGGCGTCACCCCCGCCAGCACTTCCAGGTCCATCCCGCCCCATCCCGCATTCACCACCACGCCGTCCAGCACCTGCGACAGCGTCAATCCGTTCCCCCAATACGCCAGATCGCGCCCGCCCTTCACCGCGAAGTCGAACCCCGGATCGCGCCGCCGGTGAACATTCTGATACGCGCGATAGTCAAACCGATAAAACCCTCGATCCAGATCCCCATCAATCGGCTCATCCCCGCGCCCATCCAGCGACTCACCCCTGTTCCAATCCCGATACCCCCACCGCCCGCGCAGGTAAAACTCATTCGCCCCGTCCAGGTTCAGCCGTGCGAACGGAAACACATCAAATTGCCGCAGCCCGTGCGACCGTCCCGACGGATCATCCAGAGAGAAATAGTTGAACCCAAAAATCGCCCCATACTCGAACAGCGCCCGCTGCTCCAGCGGCACGTTGTCCGCGACCGCCGTCTGCTCCCGGCGAATCTGCTCCAGTTGCCGATCAAACCGCTGAAGCTCCGCCTGCGCGAAAATCCGCGTCGAGAGAAACATGATCCCGAACAAGACGAGCGTGCGTAGTCGCATGTGCATGGCGCAGCGGCCGATGATAAGAACACCACGCAACCCGCTGCAAAACATGCTCATCGTCGCGTCACACTCTTTCGCGCTCTCCGCGACCGCCGCAGCAATGCACCGCAACCCGCTACCACCAGCGCCACGCCTGAAGGCTCCGGCACCGCCGCAACGCCACCGCCGATCGCGATCGTCCCATTCGCACTCATCAGCGCCACCGCGCCCGTCGCCCGCAGCCGCGTTCCCACCGCGCCCAGCGGAGGACCACCCGCGCCGCCCTGGCCTAACCCGAGGTTCGCGTCGATTGCCGAGTAATCGTCCGGCGTGATCGCGCCGTCAATGTTCCAGTCACCCGCAAACCAGTTCATGCCGCCGTCAAACCCCGGCGTCGATCCCAGGTTGGAATCCACCGCCCCGTAATCGTCCGGCGTCACCATCCCGTTCAGATCCCCGTCGCCCAGGTACGCGTACTGGCCCAGCACCGAGGATGTCGACACCGTCTGGCCCGAACCAAACGGCCACTCCGAAGTCTGGAGGACGGAGTTGTCAAACACCGCCAGAATCGGATGCCCCAGCGTCGTCTGCCCGGTGGTGGAAATGATGCCGGTCGCAGTGGCATCTGCCGAATCTCGATACCCCTGAAACACCAGCCCCTGAATCGTCGCGAAGTCCCCGTTCGCCACCACCAGGTGATTGTCGTTCAAGTCCAGCGCCGCATTGGGATTGATTGTTAGCGCACTGATTCGGACCAGCTTCCCACTCGCGCCCGCGCGCGGCGAGACACTGACGGTTCCCGCATTAACCACCAACCCGCCCAGGGCAACGCTGTTGCTCGTCAACTTCCCGGCGCCGGCCTTCGTCAGCGTTCCCGCACCGCTCAGCGTCGACAGCGTGCTCGAGAAGTTCCCGGTATCAACCGTCGCGCTTCCCGTGATGCTGATCCCGCGTGTCCCGTTGATCGCTGCCGACGTTCCCAGCGTTCCCCCCGCCAGCGTCAGGTTTACCATCGCACTCTGCGACGCCACATTCACGCGCCCGCCATTGACTGTCACCATCCCGGTGTACTTGGCGTTGTCTCCCGACAGGTTCAGCGTCCCCGCGCCGCCCTTGTTGACCGCACCCGCGCCCAGCAGATTCGCCGGCACATTCAAGGTTGTTGTCCCCACTGCATTGTTCACCGTCAGCGTGTGCGATCCCGTCGACAGCGTCGGCAGATTCAGCCGTCCCGACACCGTCGCCGCAAATGCGCTCGCGCTGGCGGTGATGTTCCCCTGCACCGTCAGCGTTCCCGTCCCCGTTTGCAGCGTTCCCGCCGTCATGTTCAAGTTGTTGATCGTCTCCACCCGACCGTTCAAATCGAACAGGCTGTCCTTCGTCAGCGTCGCCAGGTTCGACGTGTTCGGCACCTGCTCGTCCTTGCTCCAGCGCACCGTGCCGTTCTGCGTCGTCAGATCGCCGCCCACCGCCGCCACGCCGCTCGTCTTGTTCAATTCCAGCACGCCCGCCTGGATCTTCGTCAAACCGCTGTGCGTGTTCGGCGTGCCGCCCGCAAATACCATCGTCCCCGCGCCGGTGGACTTCGTGATCGCATACGCGCCGCTGATCGCCCCGGAGAATTGCAGCGTCGGCTGCGTGTTGAAGGTGACATCGCCTGACAGAACGCTGTCGCCCACAAACTCCAGCTTACCCGTCGACGCCCCCGACACATCAAGCTGGCCTTCCGACATGCTCAACCGGTTGAACTGGAACGTGTTCGTCGCCGTCCCCAGCGAAGGACCGATCGTCAAGCTCGCGCTCGCCGTCCGCAGATCGTTCGGGAACGTCGCCACCGTCGCATCCGAGAGCAGCCGCAGCGCCGGCGTGTTGCTCAGCGACACCGCACCCTTCCCCAGCGCGCCCGATCCGGTCGCCTCCAGCGTACCCTGCGCCAGCACCAGGCCGCCCGTGAAGTCGCTGTCCGTCGTCAGCCGCAGCGTCCCCGGCCCCTCCTTGCGCAGCGAGCCGTTGATCACCCGCGCGCCGTTCAACACAAGGGTCGCCGATGCATTCGTCACCGAGAACGTCCGCGTATATCCGCCCAGATCCACCGTCCCCGCCGTCGGCGGCGTACCGCTGTTCTGAAACTCCGCCGTCCCGCTCGCGCCCGTGAACGCGACGTTTCCTCCCAGCAGCGTCTTGCCCGGCGTCGTCGAATTCGACGCCAGCACCACCTTCGGGTTCCCCGTCCCGCTGAACTGCAAACCGTGCGGCCCAACCGACAGCGTGCCGCCCGGGTTCACCAGCACGTTCTCATTCGCGACATCCATCGAATCCGCGTAGAACGTCCCCGAGTCCACCGTCTGCAAATCCGAGCCGCCGCCGAACTTCCCTCCGCCCGGCTTCAAGCTGCCGCCCACCGGCGTGCTGATCGTCAACGTCGCGCTGCCGCCGATGCTCGTGTCTTTCGTGATCAGCGAACCGCCGCCCGCCACCTTCACGTTCGAGCTCCCGCCCGCGTTGAGGTTATTGATCGTGTCCGTCTTTCCGTTCACGTCCACCAACCCGCCTGTCAGCGTGATCTTTGACGTATCCGCGATCTGGCGTGGCTGGAGGAGGATCAATTTTCCGCCGTCCATGTTGATGTCGCCGCTGATGGCGTTCACGCCAGGCTGCTTGTTGAGATACAGCGTCCCCTGCGAAATCGTGGTCAGGCCGAGGTAGGTATTGTTCTTCGTGTCAGCGAGCGCAGCGACGTCGTTAGGGTCCGCGCCCAGCACCATGTTCGCCGAGCCGCTCTTGGTGAGGGTGCCGGTGCCGGTCACCTGGCCCGTCAGGATCAGGTCCCGGGCGTTGGAGAAGGTGGCGTTGCCGTTGAGCACGACCGTCTTGGTGAACTGAAGCCGGCCGGTGGCGCCGGAATTAACGAGCGTTCCGTTGCCGATCTTCAACCCGCCCAATTGATACGCGCCGCCGGTGCCCGCGCTGAATCGCTCAGTGTTGATCGTCGCGACAGGATCATTGATCTGCTGGTTCGTGACGACCACATCCGAATGGAAATCAGCCGGGTAGGGTCCATCTGTTCGAAGGGTGAGCGACGCGCTCGGATTGAGGGTGATCGTCGACCAGGTCGGACCTGTGGCTCCGAGCGCGGCGGTGCTGCCCAGTTCAAGTGTCCCCGCTGCCACATTAACCGGCCCCTTAAAGTTGTTGCCTCCGGTGAGGAAGAACGTGCCCGTGCCGGTCTTCGTGAACCAGCTCGAATTGGATCCACTGAGTTGGTTCGCGACAGCGCTGGTCAGCGTGTTGCCGGATCCCACGACATTGATCGCGCCGCCGTTGGGGTTGAAGAAGAATTGCCGATTTCCAGTAAGCGAAAGGGGTGCGGTGGTGGCGAGTGTGCCACCGTAGAAGTTGACGTCGCTCACGTTGCCGGCGGTCGCGCCCAGATTGGCGTCAGAGGAGATCTGGATCGTGCCGTCGTTGAGGTAGAAGCCCCCGCTGATGTTGTGGTTCGTGGAGTCGGTGCTGGTCAGGATCACGGTTCCGGGCCCGCTCTTGACGAGCGCCATACTGCCGGCAGTGCCGTTCTTCAGGGCGGAGTTGACGGTGACCTCTCCGCCGTGGGCATGGATGTAGAGGTAATTGTTGGTCCGGTTGGAGAGGGTTGAACCGGAGATGGAGGCGGTGTTGGAGCCGAAGCTGAGGATACCGTCGACGGAGATCGGTCCCGACTGGGTGACGTTCACAGCGTTGTTGGTGGCATTCAGCGAGAGGGTGCGGATGCTGGAGGCCGGAGCGGTGGCGTCGGCATCGAGAAGCACGCGGGCGCCCGAGGTGAAAGTCGTGGCATACGTGGCGGCGACAATGCCGTTCGTCGCGTCGTAGTCGATGAAGTCGGTGCCGTTCATCGTGTACCGCGCGCCGATGAAGCCGTTGGACAGGCCGGAGATGAATACCTTGTTGGTCGCGCCCAGGCTGTTGCCGACGAAGTTGACGGTCGGCTGCGAAATGATCGCGCTAAGACCGGAGAAGCTAACCGTGTTGGTGCCTCCAGAACCTTCGATCAACGAGATGGTGGACGCCCCGGCATTGACGGTGAGGCTCCCGAGGCTCTCGGTCGAGCTGACGCCGTCTTTCCCAAGGAAGCGGAACGTCCCGCCGTTCACCGCCAGCGCCGTCGAGTTGCCGATGCGGTTGGCGTTGTTCGCAGTCGTGTTGTCCAGTTGCAGCGAAGCCCCGGTGAGCACCGCGATTTGCGATGAGATTCCCGTCGCAGCTCCGTTTTCCCCAAGGCTGAACGTGCCAGCGTCAATGTTGAAGAAGAACGGCGTCATGGACAGCGCCGTCGTGGCCGCGAGCGTCCCGCCGCCGACCTTATGGACCTGACCACCCAAGGCCACCGTGCCCGTAACATTGGACGCGATAGTGAACACTTCCCCCGAATTGACGGCGATGGTGGGAAGCAAATTCGCCAGTTGGAAAACGTGCGACGTGGTGTAGCTTCCGGTTGCGGCGAAGGTGCCGCCAAGGTTGATGACGTTAGCAGCGCTGCCAAGAGCGGCTTCAGAGTTCGCGCTGACGATTCCCGTTGTCGCGATGCTGATGTTCCCGCCGAAGGAGTTGCCGGTTCCCGACAGAGCAACTTCGCCGCCCGACGCAGTCAGGCCACCCGTGAAGCTGGAATTGCCGGTGAGATAAATCGCGCCCAATCCATTCTTCACCACAGCCCCGCCGCCGCCGATGGTTCCCGCGAATGCGGTGGAGGAGTCGCCCGAGCCGGTGGTGAACGTCCCCCCTCCGAGTGCGATCGTCCCATCGCCCATGAGCGTGGCGATGGACTGCGCGTTGCCGCTCATATCCAGCGTGGAACCGTTGGCCATGAACAACACAGTGCCGCTGGGAAGTCGATTCGAATTGTTGGGCGATTCAAGAATGGTTCCTTCAAGGAGGTTGGTGTTGCCGGTGTAAGTCCCAAGGCTGTTGAGGCGGAACGTGCCGCCGCCGATCTTGTTCAACCCTCCCGAGCCGCTGATGGAGAATAGCGCGGTGAACGTCTGCCCGGTGAGGACATCAATCGTGCCATTGCCTTGGTTAAGGCTGATGCCGCGATTGCTGGCGAAGGAAGCGGTCGCCTGGAAGTGGCCGCCGGCGAATTGAAGCGAGTTGCCGGAGTTGCCCAGGGCTTCGTCAGAGGCGACGGAGATGGTGCCGAAGTTGGCGGGGCTGCCGTTCAAGTTGATCGACTTCCCGCTGCCCCCGAAGGAGTTGACGCCTGAGAGGATGAGCGTGCCGTTGTTGACGGTAAGGCCTTGGGAGAAGCTCAGGACGCCGCTGGCCAGCATCGTGCCCGCGCCTTCCTTCACCAGTGTCCCCGATCCCGAAATCCCCCCGCTGAACGTCGTGCTCGCAGCCGAGCCCCCAACCGTGAGCGTGGTGGTCGCGGTACTGCCCAACGCAACGTCTTCAGCACCACCCAGCGATCCCAAGGTCTGGCTGTATCCACCCATGTTCAGCACAGCGCCGGCCGAGCCGGTGAGATCCGTTGTCGCCGGTAACACGTTGGCGCCGCCGAGGATGATCGCGCCGGCCGAGATGTCCGTGCTCCCCGAATAATCGGACGGCGTGGAAATGTACAAGCTTCCCAGCCCGCTCTTGATGATCGAGCCGTTGGTGATCCGCGCCGAGACCTCCAGGTCGCGCAAGTTCGGGCTGTTGGCGATGATGAAGTTGCGCGTCCCGCCCTTAAGGTCGACGATTCCCGCCAGTTGGCCGGGGCCAGGAGAGCTGCTGATCGCCCCGGAGCCGGGCGTGGCGCTCATCGTGAGATCGCCGCCAAGGTTCAGCACGGCAGGAGCGGTCGTGTCGGCGGCGAGGGTAATCGTGGGGCTGAAGTTACCACTGAAAAGCAGCCCGGCTGATCCCACCGTAAAGCTTGCACCCGCGGCGACGGTGTTGGTTCCACCGTTGATATCGACGCTTTTCGCGGTCACTGTGCCGCCGCTCGACACGGTAAGGCCACTGCCCGCGCTGTTCCAGAGTTTCAAGACCTGCCCAACGTCCAGGTGACCGCCGCTATTAATGGTCACACTCCCCGTGCCCCCCGACGTGTCGTAGCGCCCGCCGATCGAGAATCCCCCCTCGTTGTTCCACGTTCCCGAGACCGAAGCCGAACCCGTCGAGCCGGAAAACTCGGCAACTGAGGTAACCACGCTCGAGATGATGGCATTGCTGCCGATGCTGACCGTCCCCGTTCCATTCCTGCCAACAACAATGCTGTTCGGCGTGTTCAAAGCCGATCCGGTCCCAGTCACCGAAAGTGTGCCATTGCCGCCGGAGGAATTCCCAATGTAGATCTGTTCGCCGATGCTGGCGGCGCCGCCGTTGACGACGTTGAGCGCACCCGCCCCGCTGTCGCCGATCTTCCAGCTCGTCTCACCATCCCCGGCGGCATTCAACGTGCAATTCGCGCCAACCGTCAAGCTCTGGCCCAGCGCAGCGCCGCTTTGCAACGTTACATTTGGCCCGGTCAGGTTCAGCGTTCCACCCGTCCAATTCAGCCGGGACGGCGCACCGCCAAGATCCAGCGTGCCCGCAGTGATAGCGCCCCCGCTGAAATTAAGCTGCACGTTTGCATGATTCCAAAGCTTCAACTGGTTCGTGCTGACCGAACCCGATCCGCTGACGGAGAAGGTCGCATCCCCACCCGTGGTGGTGGCGTTTCCGCCAAGATAGATGTTGCCGGCACTGAGCGTCCCATCGCTGATGCTGGCCACCGACGCGCTCGGCGCGGTCGCGCCAACCAGCATGTTCCCGCCGATGCTCGCCGTCCCACCCGTCTGCGTGAAGGTGGTTTCGCCGGAGCTGGGCTGGCTGCTGATGCCCATGGTCAGGTTGTTCGAGACGCTCAGCGTGCCGCCCGAAAGCGAAAACAGTCCCGCGCTCCCACCCGACCCGCCGATGCCCAGCGTGCCCGTCGTGTTCACGCCCCCGCTTTGCGCGAACGTCGCATGATTGAGGTACACCGGCCCACCGCCAACAAATTCACCCCCCGCGTTCAGCGCGCCGTCGCTCAACGTGTACAGCCCCGGCCCCAATGAATTGGCCAGGACCAGGTCGCTCGAGATGGTGTGCGTCCCGCCTGTCTGCGTAAACGTCCCGCTGCCGCTGTAGCCGACGTCTTCGTTTTGCGTAAAAAGGTGCCCGGTTCCGCTGAGCGTGTACGACCCAATCGAGTTGGCAACGGTCCCCAACCGCATTCGTCCGCCGCTGACCGTGATCGTGCCACCCGATTGATCCACGTACCCTGCGCCGCCGCTGGTCGCACCGAGTGTCAGACCGTTGTTAAACGTAGCGACACCGCCCGTCTGCGCCAGTGTCGCCACCCCGGCATAACCAATCTGCGCCTCGCCGCCAGCGTTCAGGATGCCGCCGCTAAGAAGGTAGTTTCCACTCGCGCCACCGTTATTCCCCACGTACAGCGCTCCGGTGACAATGTGGCTGCCGCCGCTCTGTGAAAACGTTCCCGTTCCCGAGCCGCCGATGTACGCCTTCGCCGGATTGAGCCACCCGCCGGACAACTGGTACGTGCCAGCGTTCCCCGCCGTATTTGCGATCGTCAGGCTCCCCGTGGTGCTGATAAACCCGCCGCTCTGCACCACCGTCCCACGCGCTCCCGACGCGCCGTCGGCAATGATGATCCCTCCGCTCCCGAGCGGCGCATCTCCCGCACTGATCGTATAAATACCTCCCCCGCTCACGCGCCCAATCTGCAACTGATTCGCAATCACCACCCCGCCCGTCTGATTCAGATTCCCCGTCCCAAACACACCCAGCGCCAGGCTGCTGACGACCGACAGCGTCCCGCCGCTCAGGTTATACGTCGTGTTCCCGCTTGCCCCGTTGCCCAGAAACACGTTCGCGCCGACGTTGTGAATCCCGCCGCTCTGCGTGAAGGTCTGGTTCCCGCTCGACGAGCCGCCGATCAGGTTACCCGTCTCCGCCAGCGTCCCGCTCGCCAGCACCGCGTGACCCCCGTCGATCGAAAACGTCGATACCGATGAATTTCCCCCCGCCAGCCGCACCGTTCCATTCCCAATCTTGTTCAACCCCGATGATCCACTGATCGACCCGCTGATCAGCACATCCGTCGACGAAGCCCCGTCGCTCACGTTCAAATCGTGGCTCGTCGGGTTGCTCGACAGCGTAATGTTCCCACTGATCGTCGCGGGGCTCGTCGTTCCCGTGTAGTTGATGTTCCCGCTCACACCAACGTTGGTGGCGATGACCGTGTTGTCCGTCAGATTCAGGTCTCCGCTGGCGATGTAAATTCCACCGCCACCGAGGATCGTGGTCCCGCCGTTGTCGGTGAACGAGCTGACGGTTTCGGTGTGCCCAGCAAGGTTGAGGGTGCCGCCCGAGTTCAGCGTCAGCGCGGCTGTGTCGGGGATCTGTTCGTTCGCCAGCCACAGCAGCGTCGTATTGTTGTTGACCACCACATCGCCGCCAACCGCATTCACGTTGTTCGACTTCCCCAGCGCCAGCGTCCCGCTGCTGATGTCCGTCGTTTGCGTGTACGTATTGTTGGATGCGCCGGTGAGTGATAACGTGCCGGTGCCCGCCTTGAACATCACGCCCATACCGTTGATCACCCCCGCCATCGTCAGGTTGGTCCCGGGGTTCACGCTGACAAAAGAACCGCTCGCTCCCGCCAGCGTCACCGGCCGGTTCATCGAAAACGAAGCGGTTGTTGTAATCACCCCACCCACGTGGGTAATGCCGCCGCTGCTGGCGCCCAAGTTGGTGTCCGCCGAGATGCGCAGCGCGCCATTGTTGATCGTCGTCCCCGCGCTGTAGCTGTTGTTCCCTGTAAGAATGACGTTCCCCCCGCCGCTCACTGTCACGCCTGAAGGCTGGATCGAATCGCTGATGTTCCCCGACACCGTCAACGTGCGAAGCCCCAGCGCTGAGAGCGTTAAACTGTTTCCGAGATTGATGTTCCCCGAGAAAGTCGACCCCGCCGTATTCGCCCCCAGCGCCACTGACCCGGCCCCGCTCACCACGATCGATCGCGACAGGTTCACCCCACCATTGAGCAGCAGCCCCGCGCTCGCCGCCCCTGTTGGATTCATCGTGATCGGCCCCCCACCACTCCCGAAAACCGTTCCAACGGTCGTGTTAACGATCACGTTGCCCGCAGAAATCGTCGTTGACCCGGTGTAATTGTTCGTGTTCGTCCCCGACAGCACGATCGTCCCATTGCCCAGCTTCGTCAGCCCGCCCGTGCCTGTCAGTTGCGAGGCAATCGTCGCCGTCGCTCCACTCGCGACCGTGAACTGACCCGTAGCCAGGCTCAGCGATCCGCCCGACAGCGAGTAACTGTTATCAAACGTGATGGAAGCCGCCTGCTCCGCACTCCCCAGGTTGATTGCCGACCCTGTCCCAGGAATCAGCGTCGGAAACAGCACCTCCCAAGAGTTCTGCGGCTTCGCCCCCTGCGACCAGTTCAGCGCATTGTCCCATCCCGGCCCCTGGCTCCCGGTCCACGTGTCCGTCACCGCGCGCACCGACACCGGCGTCAGCGCCGCCCCCACCGCCGCCGCCAGCACGTACCGGGCAACCCTCTTTCGTTTCGACGCACGGAGAATCTCGTTTCGGCGATCCATCTTACAACTCACTTCTCAAACCCTTGTACAACCCGCGTTACGCCTGATCCCCCACCAGCACATCCACCGGCTGCCCGCTGGAGTTGTACTGGAGCCTCCAAAAATCCTGCCCATTGACCCCGTTGTAGTTGTCCCGGATCCAGTCCTCCATGAAGAGGTAGTCGTATCCGGCATTCCCAAACACGTTGTCCGTCCAACCCCAGTCGTTGCTGAACGAAGCCACCATCTGATCGTTCCCGCCCCCGCCCTTGAGCGTGTCCTGCCCAAGGCCGCCGGAGAGGAAGTTCGCCCCGCCGTTGCCCACGATGTAGTCGTGCGACTGCCCGCCCAGCACGTTCTCCACGTCGCCCTGGATCCAGTCCGATTCCCCCCCCGCGCCGTCGTTCTGCCAGCCGTCGAGGTAAATCCAAAGCTGCACTTTCCGGTTAGAATAGTCCGCGTAGTCCGCCGCCCCGTTGCCGCCCTGGATCGTGTCGCGCCCGTCATTGTTCGGCACAGCGTCCGACCCGCCGTTGATGTAATCATCCCCCGCCCCACCGACCATTGAATCATTCCCCGCGGATCCCAGCAGCGAATCGTTCCCGTCTCCGCCGCCGATTAAATCATTCCCAAACCCGCCGCGCAGCACATCGCTCCCACCCCCGCCCAGCACCGTCGCCGGCACCGTCACCGCGTTCGCCCCGCCCGACTTCTCCAGCACCACCGTGTCGTTCCCCGCGCCCGTGTCCACGTAAATGCTGCCAATGGAACCCGCCGAATAGTTCTGAATGAACCCGTTCGTCGAAACCTGGATCGTCCCGCTGAACAGGAGCACGTAAATGTTGTCGTTGCCGCTCGTCCCCTGCACCACCAGCTGATTCCCATTCGTAAACGCCTGCGTCACCGGCCCCGCCGCCGCTGGAATGATCGTTCCCGGGCCCGTCGGCGGGTTCGTCGGGTCAAAATCGATCGGCGGCGCCTGCTCCAGCATGTCCGCCTCGAGGTTGTCAAACGTCCCCTCCATCGCCACAACCTGGTCCAAGAAATACGGATCGAACTGGTAGATATCCAGATCGTCCCCGCCGTGCATCGCGTCCGCTTCGCCCTCATCATTAATGAACACATCATTCCCGCCGCGCCCGTGCATGTCGTCCATGCCGAACCCGCCCGCCAGCGTGTCGTTCCCACCCTCGCCGAAGATCGTGTCATCTCCATCGCCCCCGTCCATGATGTCCGGCCCATCCCCTCCGGTCATCGAATCGTTCCCCCCGTCCCCGATCATGATCTCCTGAAAACTCCCCGTCGCCGTCATCAAATCCCGCCCCGCCCCGCCGTGCATCACCGCCGGCAGCGTATCCGGGTCCGGCGAGCCATCGTCCGTCAGCGTGTCCTTCCCATCACCGCCGTCGATCGAATCCACGCCCGTGCCCCCATCGATCCAGTCATCATCATTCCCACCCTCGATGATGTCCCTGCCTGCACTACCTTTGATCAGATCGTTGCCTTCCAGCCCGCCGAGGTTGTCATCCCCCGCCTGACCGTCGATCGTGTCGTTCCCCATCGACCCGATGATCGTGTCGTTGTCCGCGCCGCCTAAGCACGAGTCATCGCCGTTCCCCGCGGACATAGCATCCTTATCGCTCACCATCGCAGATGGCTTCATCTTCCCGCCGGCCGTCGCCGTCACATCCTGGGCATCATCCCCGCCCACCAGCGTGTCGTTCCCGCCGCCCGCAAACAACTTGTCATCCCCGCGCCCGCCGGACACAGAGTTATTCCCCTCGCCGCCGTCCAGCAGATCATCCCCATCGCCGCCCTCAATGGTGTCATTCCCCGCCCCTGCCTGGATGGTGTCGTTCCCCTTCTGCCCGCGGAAGTAGCGCGAGACATTGTCATTCGCCACGATCTTGTCCGCCCCCGGCGTCCCCAGGATCCGCTCCACGTCCCCGCCAACATTATCCGTCTCAATCCCCTTCCCCCCCTTTTGAATCCCATCATTCGCCACGCCATCAAACGTCACATTCAGCGCCCAATCCTTAGGCCAGCTTCCATTCAGCCACCAGAACGTCTCGATCGTGTCGACGCCATCCCCGCCGCTCAGCGAGTCATTCCCATAATCCCCCACCAGCGTGTCCGTTCCCGCGCCGCCTTCGAGCGTGTCGTTTTGATCCCCGCCGTCCAGGTAGTCATCCCCCTCCCCACCCAGGAGGGAGTCATTCCCGCTGTTCCCACACAGCGTGTCGTTCCCGCCATTACCCACAAACGTGTTCCCACCCCACGATCCATTGATCCGATCATCCCCCGACCCGCCCCACACAATCTCTACGTCATCCCGCACATCATCGCGCTCGTGCTTTGCCCCGTCGTCGTCCCCGCCGTAACCGACGTTGATGAACAGCTTTTCCGAGCGTATGGAATAATCTGCTACGTCTTTCCCGTCCCCGCCGACAAGCAAGTCGCCGCCGGTCCCCCCATTGAGCGTGTCATCCCCCGTCCCGCCGCGCAGCGTCGACCAGCCCGCGCCGTCCGTGATCTTGTCGTTCCCTTCGCCACCCAGCAGTGTCGCCGTAACCTTCATCGACTCCGCGATCGCCAGCACATCGTTCCCCGCCAGCCCGTCCACGAGGATGCGCTTCACCTTCGCCGCGGGAAAGGTCTGCGTCGCCCCATTGAACGCCACGGAGACGCTCTCCCCGTTCCGCGCCAGGTTGATCGTGTCGGCTCCGCCGGTTCCAATAACGTTGAGTTGCCCCGACGAGTCCACCGATACCGCCAGCAGGCGGCGACCTTCAAGTCCCTCCAACACCTTGCTCTCCCTTGTCTTAGATGCTTAATGAAGTGACGCGCGGGCCCGTACGACCCTGCCCGCCAGCACCATAACAGGAAGATGCGGCAGTTCAATCAAATTCAGGTCCGCTGCTGATGATTCCCCAATCCCTACCCCTCTGCACCTAACTCTTTGCC
Source organism: Tepidisphaeraceae bacterium (assembly GCA_036387255.1). Taxonomy (GTDB): domain Bacteria; phylum Planctomycetota; class Phycisphaerae; order Tepidisphaerales; family Tepidisphaeraceae; genus DASVUC01. The sequence continues at coordinate 33,026 of DASVUC010000032.1, forward strand.
AAGCAGCTAGTTGCGCTGTTCCAACGCGCGCTACTCCCTCTCCCGTACCCGGGAGAGGGCGGGGGTGAGGGTCTACCCTCCCGCTCGAGCTCGTTTAGATGAAAAGCAGCGTCGCCACCAACACCAGCGCCAACCCCGCCAGCGCCAGATTACACCGCCGCCCCGGCGCCCCGCACACCCGGCAACGCGTCACCCACGGCGCCCGATGTCCGCACCGCGGACACCGCCGGAAGTACCCCAGCTTCTCATTGACGCCCTGCCCCTCGCCAGCAGCCCCCGACGATTTTGCCGCGACGCTCATATCCCTTGCATCGGCGAAATGTGCGCCCAAATTGACTTTCGCAAACCATTTCCCCCCACGCCGAAACGCCAAACCCGAAACCCGAAACCCGGAACCCGAAACCCACCCTCACCCCTCCGCCCGCACCAGCGTGCTCTCGTCCGGCACCGACCGCACCCCCTCCACATCCTCCGCAATAGTCCGCTTCGCCCGCTCTAAAAAGCTCTCAAACTCCGGCTGCCGCGCCCCCGTCGCATCGATCTCCAGTTTCCCCTCCGTCAGGCGAACTTGTGCCGCATCCGATCCCGATCGCAGCAAATAAATGTTCTCATCCGATCGCTCGTATGTCGCCTCCCACCCCGCCTCCTCCGCAACGCGCAATAATCGCGTCAGCAGCAGATCCGCCAGGTCCGGCGCGCACGTCACATCCACGGCCGGATGCGGCGACTGCCCCGGCAAACGCTTCGTCGCCACCGCCGGGTGCCGGCGGCCACTCCCGCCCCGCAGAAACGCCGGCACCAGCAGCACCGGCGCCACGACCGTTGTGATCAACGTCATCATGATCGACACGCCAAACACGTTCTGCCCGATGATGTTCTGCGACAACCCAACCCCCGCCACGATCAGCGCCACCTCGCCCCGAGGCAGCATCCCCAGCCCGATCCGATACGCGCCGCGCCAATTAAAACCCACCGGCAAGGACGCCGCGCCGCAACCGATCAACTTCCCAACCACCGCAACAAGCGTCACAACCAGACCAAAAAACACCACCCGCCAGTCCTTGAACATCACATTGAAGTTCACCAGCATCCCCAGCGTCGCAAAAAAGATCGGCACCACAAAATCGCTGATCGGCCGCAGCGCCTCCATCAGCTTGTGCGACATCTTCGTCCGCGACAACCCCAGCCCCACCGAATAAGCCCCGATGATGAACGCCAGTCCGAAAAACTCCGCGATCCCTGAGCAGATAAACGCCAGCGCCAGCGCGAGCGCAATCATCGTGCCCCCATAGGGAATCCGCGTCATGACACGCTCAATGGGTTTCGCCAGTACCAGGATCGCTGCCGTCAGCACGATCCAAACCCCCAGCGCCTTCAGGGTCACCAACCCTACTTCCCCCGCCGAAATTGATCCCCTCGCCGCAATCCCCCCCACGATCGCCAGCGCAATAATCCCCAGCACATCGTCCAGCACCGCCGCCCCCAGGATCGTCACGCCTTCCGGCGTATCCAGCTTCTCGATATCGCTCAGCACCCGCGCCGTGATCCCAATGCTCGTCGCCATCAGGATCACCCCCACAAACAGCGCCGGCACCAGCGGGCTCGCGGACGGATGCGCAGTCGACAGATCGCCGAACATCGGGATGTAAACCACCCCCATCCCCAGCGCAAACGGGATCAGCGCCCCCGCCACCGCCACCAGCGTCGCCGGAAACACATACCGCAAAAACTGCTTCAAGTCCGTGTGCAGCCCCGTAATGAACAGCAGGATGATCGACGCGAGCTGCGCCGTCGTCCAAAGATGCTCATTCACCGGCCACTGCGAAGGCTCCGTCGGCGCCGGAAACAGCGGCACCCAGTGCCCATGCAAAGGCACATGAAGCCGACTCCCCAGCAGAAACGGCCCCAGCACCACCCCCGCCAAAAGCTCCCCAATCACCCCCGGCACCTTCACCCGCTCCGCCAGCGCCCCCATCAACTTCGCCGCCACCAGGATCACCCCAAGCTGAAACAAGATCAGCATGATCAAAAGCTTCCGACCCTCCCCCGGAATCGAAAGAATCTCATGTAAATCCGGCGAAACGGTCAGTAACCCGAGAACCATCAAACTTTCTCTCTCTTCTCCCTCTCCCGTACCCGGGAGAGGGCGGGGGTGAGGGTCTTTTCTTTCGCATTGACCCTCTCCCGGTACTCCGGGAGAGGGCAGGGTGAGGGTTCTTTTTCAAGGACAATCAATCTCAGATTGCCCATCAATTTCATCCCCGGCTACCATTCATACATGCCCCACTCCGGAAATCCCACTGTCGATATCATCCTCTACTCCATCGCCGGCGTTGTCCTGCTCATCATCGGCTACCGCTTCGGCCGCTGGGTCTCCAACGTCGCCAACGCCAAGCTGATCGCCAACAAAGAACAAGAACTCTTCACTGCCCAACGCGGCTTCAAAACGCTCTACGATCAGGAACTCGCCAACCTGCGCGATGAGAATGCCAAGATCAACGATGAGCTGCGCCTCTTGCGCCAAAAAGTGGAAGACTATCGAAAGAAAGCCGCCAGCCTCGGAGGCCTCTTCTCCTCCAGCTCCAAGAAGTCCGATGCGATGTACGCCCTGCTTCTCGAAAACGAAGCGCTTGAGGAAGCCCTCTATGCTCAAAACGAAAAGCTGAAGCAGGAGCGCACCGACGCCCTGCGCGAACAGATGCGCGCCACCGGCTACCGCCGCGTGCTCATGAGCCAACTCCTCAACGACAACCGGATCAAGGAATACGTCGCCGAGATCCTGAGCGACGAAAAGATGCTCCCCGCCTCCCAGCAGAGCAGCGCCCCCGCCCTTCCCCCCGTCGCGCCCGCAGATAACAATGGAAACGCGTAGCGCACCCTGAACCGCGTAGCGCACCCCCGAACCCTCAAATCCCCCGTTTTTCAAGCCTTTTCCCCCCTTTTCCCGATACCTTCTCAACGAGGGCTTCAGCGCGGCCGCCGAAAATCCCCACATTTTCAAGGGATTTCCGCTTCACCCCATTGAAAACCCCTCGGTTTCCGCTAGTTTTTCCCGTGTCAGCGTCCAGGCCGGGCGCCGACCAGAGGGATCAGGCTCGATCGCTTTCCGAATAATGGGCGGAAAGTGACTGATGCATGACAACACTTCCAGCCCACCTCGTGACCCGAGGATCGGGCCGATCGAAAGGAGATCGAATCCATGGCCAAAGGTGCAACCGCGGGCGCAAAGCCCATGACCAAGAGCGAAATCGCCGCCACCCTTGCAGAGCGCGTTGGGATCAGCAAGAAGCAGGTCCGCGACTTCCTCGAAGCCCAGGCCGAACTGGCCTACAAGCAGGCGAAGAATTCTTTCGCCATCCCCGGCATCGGTAAGCTCGTTCTCGCCGAAAGCCCCGCCCGGGAAATGGTCATGCGCTTCGGCCCCAACGCCGGGCAGACCGTCAAGGTTCCCAAGCGCAAGAAGGTCAAGTTCCGCATCGCCAAAGCCGCCAAGGACGCGATCCTCGGCGGTGGGAAGAAGTAAGCCTTTCGCACCCTTTGTCTCAGTGCGACAGTCCAAGCCCAGCCATTGCAATGGCTGGGTTCTTTTTTCACTTAAAATTTCACACAGGTCCTGCGGCACACCCCTTGCTCATGAGCCTTTCGTCTCGCCCCATTAGTTCGAAAGGACCCCATGAGCAGTGCAAATCTCAACGGCAGCGGTGCGCAATCCTACCAGGACTTTCAAGGCCCCAGCCCTGATGACGTCATCCGTCAGCTGAACAGCTTTCTCCGCGGCGAAATCTCGGCCGCCGAAACTTATCGCTTAGCCATCGACAGCGCCAGCGCCAAGCAAGACACCGGCGCCGCCCGCGCCCCGGACGTGGCGACGCTCCGCGAAATTCAACAAGAGCACGGCCGCGCCGCGCAAGCCATCCGCGACCGTATCCGCGAACTCGGCGGCGAAGCCTCCGACTCCTCCGGCGCCTGGGGAACCTGGGCCAAGTTCACCACCAGCCTCGCAAACCTATTCGGCGACGCCTCCACCCTTAAAGCCCTCAAGGAAGGCGAAGAGCACGGCCTCAAAGACTTCGAAGACGGCCTCGACGAGCTCGACATGACCAGCTGCGAGCTGGTCGAAAACCAGCTTATTCCCGCCCAGCAGCGCCACGTGAAGCTGCTTGACCAAATGATCAGGAGCGTCACCGCCGCCTGAACACAAACGTTCCCTTCGCATTCGAGCCTGCGATCCGCGCCGTCCTCCAGCCCAGGACGGCGCTTCTTTTTCCCCTTCGCTCAAACCCCTCTTCCCCCCCGTTCTTCCCCTCGCCCGGTACTCCGGGAGAGGGCAGGCTGAGGGCTCTTCCTGCCCACAACAGCGCACTTCCCCCGCCTGCGGCGCGCTGCTCTGCTTCTTCCCCTCGCCCGGTACTCCGGGAGAGGGCAGGGTGAGGGTTCTTCCTGCCCACAACAGCGCACTTCCCCCGCCTGCGGCGCGCTCCTCTGCTCCCCCCGTTCTCTCCCTCGCCCGGTACTCCGGGAGAGGGTAGGGTGAGGGTTCTTCCCGCACCCAACAGCGCACCTCCCCCGCGTGCGGCACGCTGCTCTGCTCCCCCCGTTCTCTCCCTCGCCCGGTACTCCGGGAGAGGGCGGGGTGAGGGTTCTTCCTGCCCACGACAGCTCACCTCCCGCGCCGCAAGCCGCCCACGCAAAAAAAACGCCCAGAGCCAAAGCTCCAGGCGTTCACCAACTGTGGGTCTCGTCTTTTTTTGAACTTAAGCCGTCGCGCTCACATAAGGCGCCAGCCCCATATACCGAGCCCGACGCACCGCACGAGCGATCATCCGCTGCTCCATCGCGCTCGCCCCCGTCCGCTTCCGCGACAAGATCTTCCCGTTGCCGCTCATCACCTTCTTCAGCGACTCCGTGTCCTTGTAATCGATGTAAACCTTGCCCGAAGCGCTGGTTCGCGTGATCTTCAGCTTCGGCCGGCTGAAAGACTGAAACTTGTCCTTGTCGCCCCGGCTCTCCCGGTCGCCGCCCCGATTGTTCATTCGCTTTGCCATGACAGTTGTATTACTCCAAATTTTGAGCGGCAGATTGTAGCAACCGCCCCCAATCAAGCAAGACCCCACCCCTACAACAACTTCTCCACCTCTTTCACCAAATCCGTCGCCTTCCCACCCGGCTTCTCCACCACCGCCCGATCGTCTCCAAGCCCGCCACCCACGGTATCGCGCAGATTGTCGCGAGCGCGGATCAGGTCATTGCCGCCGGACCCTTCAAGATAGTCATGGCCCGAGCCTCCGTCCAAGGTGTCATCGCCATTGCCGCCGCGAAGCACGTCGTTCCCATCATTTCCATACAGCACGTCGTTGCCCCCGCTGCACCCCAGGTAATCATTCCCCGACCCTCCAATCAAGGTGGTAGGTAAATCCAGGTACACGCGCAGCGTGTCATCACCCGCAGCGCCATCCATGTAAACCCGTTTCACCTTCGATCGCGGAAATGAATAGTCGAGAGAAACGGCAGAGCCGTTCCCCTGCGTGAGCACAACCCGCGACCCCTGCGATTGCACGTCCACCCATTCGCCTGCTTTTCTCCCGCTGTACACCAGCGTTCCCTTCTTCGTCACCCAGGCCTGCGGCAGATCCTCAGCACGATAAACGATGTCGCTCGTGAGGTCTGTTACCGCTCCCGTCTGATCAAAGTCCCCAACGTCATCTCCGCTCCCGCCATACAGCGTGTCGCGCACGCCGTCTCTCGCGCGGAACTTGTCATCCCCATCTTCGCCGTAAACGCGATCGGCGCCGCCGTTGCCATTGAGTGTGTCATTGCCCGCCCCGCCGTAGAGCGTGTCGTTGCCATTGCCCCCGCTGGCCGCGTCTCCACCACCGGCGCACAGGATCAGATCGTTCCCGTCGCCGCCATCGATCCACTGCGTGGCATCGCCGCCGGTGATCGTGTCGTCGCCCTCCTCCCCGTACATCCAGCACGTGCCGGTGCCGACGTTAAGCGTGTCATCTCCCGCGCCACCATGCACAACGGCTCCTTCGCTGCCCACCAGCGTGTCGTTCCCGCCGTTGCCCCACAGTTCCGTCGCCGCGCCACCGCTGATGGAATCCGCGCCGCCGCCCCCGACCAGCTTCCCGCTCCCAATGATCACGCTCGGCAGGTTCGTCTGGTTCTCTAAGTTCGATCCCGTGAGTTTCAGCCGCTTCACATCCGCCAGCGCAACCGGCAGCGACAGTGTAAGCATCTTCAACAAAACTTGATCGCCCGACAACGACACGACCAAGCCATACGGCGCGTTCACATTCAACGTCCCTGTGCCGCTCAACGCCTGCGCCTCGACCGTCGTCACCACATCATTCAAGGCGCCACTATTCCAGAGCGCAACGTCCGTGCCATCACCGCCATTCACCGTGTCCGCTGAATCATCCGCGGCGTCAATGAAATCATCTCCCCCCTCGCCAAAGATCGAATCCCTTCCCAAGTCGCCGCTAAGCACATCCGCCCCCGCACCGCCATAGATCGCATCATCGCCGGCACCTCCATCGATCCCATCGCTCTCGTCGCTGCCATGAATGGTGTCATTTCCGTCGCCACCGTTGAGCGTACTGGCTCCTGATGCATTGATCACGTCATCGCCATCGCCGCCCAAGATTGCGCTTGCGTTCTGGCTTGTGATGGTATCGTTTCCACCTAACCCAACGATTTGTCCCACATGTCCGCCTGTCAGCACATTTGGCCGGTCGTTGCCGATGAGATCACCGCCATTCGCAAACGCGTTCTCGACATTTGGGTAATTGCGCAGGTCGACCCCGCTGGTACCAAAATATTGACCAACATCGTCGATGCCGGGACCTCCATCAAATTGCGCGGTGGCATGCAGGCCGTACATTAAGGTGTCATTTCCGCCCTCGCCGAAGAAGTGAAGGTAAGAGTTCTCGACATACTCACCTCGGTCGTCGCCTTCTCCTCCGTAAAAATCGCACCCGCCACCGTCTTCGTCAGATTTGGCCGAGTCGTTGCCGCCGCGACCAAAGAACACGATTTTGGGCGACGGGTAGCCGACAGAATAGAAACTGTCGGCCGATTCCGTCCCACCCAACGTTTCCACCGCTGCCAGCTTCTCGTCCTCTCCCAAGCCCTGCCCAGTAAACACGCCGTACGCGAAAGCGAAGCTAAACCCTCCCGCCCGATCCCCATACTCCGCCAGATCCCCGCCATCTCCCCCGTCCACCGTATCGCTCCCTCCCTCCCCATTAATCGTATCGCTCCCCGCCCCTCCCCCAATCACATCATTCCCTCCCCCACCCTTGATCGAATCATTCCCACTCCCCCCCGCCACCGTCGCCGGCAAGTTCACCGCAACCGTCACCCCGTCGTCCCCC
>DASVUC010000033.1:0-21465 GCA_036387255.1 Tepidisphaeraceae bacterium
ATCCGTGAGAAGGCCCGATTTGTTGGCGGCGATAGTAATAGTCCCGCGACGAAAGGATCAGCGACCGCGCTGAACACCCTGATGCAGTCGCCTGCGTCGCGTGGAAAGTCGCCGACCGATGCTGCGCCGGCGACGACTACGACGTGGATCATCTGGGTGACCGCCGCGCTGGTGGTGGTTGTGGTGATCGTGATCATTGTCGCCAAGGGCAGGCGATCCAGCGGCAAGGCGGGGACGTACTCGTGAATGACTTCGCGCTCACGATCATGATGGGGATTCAGCTAGCATTGCTGCACGCGCTGCCGGTGGTCGTCTTCGCGGTGATCTACTTATATGGCCGGCGGCTGGATCTGAGCATTGACGCGCAGGTGGCGGTTGCGGGAGTCATATTCGGGGCAGTGCTGGCGGCGGGAGGCGGCTGGGTCATCGCCGCGCTCGCCGGAATCGCAACCGCCATCGGAGTCGCTATGATCCTCTTCCTGTTCACCTATTACGGGCGCGTACAGTCGGAAGTCGCCAGTCTGTTGATCGGCTTTGTCGCGTCGAAGCTGCTGGAGCTGCTGTCGGCGGACTCGTACCCAATCTCTGCGGTGGGCGAGCGACTTCAGCCGTGGCTTCTGCGGACGCACGCGGTGCCTGACTGGATGCTCGGTGTGGGCGTCGCGCTGATCGCTGCGGTCATTCTGCACATGCTGATGACGCGGCATACTGGCTTGATGTACCGGGCAGTGTCGGAGAACCCGTCGCTGCGCGTCTCATGGTCGCGGGGCACCGTGCTAGGGTTGGTCACGATCATTCTGGCGGCGTTGACCGGCTTGGCGGGCGTGATTCAGGCGGACCGGCAGGGTGTCGTGTTCACGGGTTTTCAACTCGGTATCGTGGTCGAAGGGTTCGTTGCGGCGGAACTAACCTCCGCCATACGCCGCCGATTGCTCGACCGCGCCCAGCGAGCGAGCGAGCGTGCCCGTCCGTGGCTCTTGTGGTTAGTCGAGCGAGGCTTGGTTCCTCAGGTGTTGGCCGTCGCGATCCTGCTGGGGACTCTGTCTTACGCGTTGATCCGATTCCTGCACCCGGCGGTGCCGAGCATCGTGCAGGGGGTGGTAGTTCTGGTCATCCTGGTGCGCGGCGACGTGCTGCGCGACGTGTGGTGGCGGATGAGCGCTAACCGCGGGTCGGCCCGCGCTGGCGAGGACTTTACCGAGCCACGCCTGGTTCTGGACGGGATCAGCAAATCCTTCCGCACCAGCGCGCGCGCCATCGAGGTGCTGCGCGAGGTGAGCTTCGCATTCTCGCGCACCGGCTGTTTCGTGTTGTACGGCGACAACGGCTCGGGCAAGAGCACGATGCTGCGGATCATCTCTGGCGCGATCACGCCGGATCGTGGCGCGGCGCGTTTCGGCGGCGTTGACGCGTCGCGCTTTGTCCGCATGCTGGCGCAGGACCCGCTCAATTCGCTGGCGCCAAGCCTCTCGGTTAGCGCCAACTTGCACCTCGCGGGGCGTCGCGCGGGCGGGAAGCGACAAACAGACGACGAACTCCGCGGCACCGTCGCGCGCTTCACCGCGTCGTCGGCACTCCTCAACGCTTGGAATCGGCCGGTGGCAACCCTTTCCGGTGGGCAGATCCAGCTTCTGGCTGTCATCTGCTCCGCCATCAGCGAGGATGAGTCCCCCATCGTTCTTGCCGATGAGCCGACCAAAACGCTTGACCGGTACCATTGCGAGGTGGTGGAAACGCAGCTAGTGACGCTGGCGAAAACCCGCCTAGTCATCATCACCAGTCACACGCCGCGGCTGGACCTCGCCCCGCCCGCCCATCAGATTCGCATTCATAACGGCGTGCTCGAAGTCGCGACGCAGCACGTTTCCGCCGCGACCGTGGGGCAGCTTCGATGAAAGCAGCCGTGCGGATGTCGTTGCAGGCGCTGAGAGCTCGAACTGCGCAGAAACTCGCGGCGCTAGGATTCGATCCCGAAGAAACCCGCTGTATCTGTGAAGACGTCGTCCGCGCGACCGGAGAAGGTCACATCGCGCACGGCGTCGGGGCGTTGTACACGTTGTACTATTTGAACCAGTTGCATCCCGGTAGGGGACGTATCCGCGTCAAGACGCGCGGTGCCGGCTTCATCGAGCTCACCGCGCCGCACCATCTCGGCTGGCTGCCTGCTGCTCGCGCTATCGATCTCCTTGTAAATAGCGCAGCTGCGAAGTTGGGTCCCCAACTGGCGATCGTCCGGTCGAATGGCTTTTGCGGCCGACTTGGTCATCTCACCGCTGCCATCGCTCGGGCGGGTTTTGTGGGTATAGCAATGCAGGCGACGCCGCCGGTGCTGGCGACGCCACGCACGCGCACGGCAAGCCTCGGCACCAATCCTTTGGCGATCAGCGTTCCGGCGGGCGGGCGAACGCATCCGCCTACCGCGGATGTTGCACTCTCGGGTGTCTCATTCGCTACTGAGTTTTTACGCGTGATAGTTTCAAAAGCGGAGTCAATTGCGCCGGCACCGCGCCCTCGGACACGTCCGGAGAGACTCGCCCTGTCGATGCTCATTCAAATGGTTGCGAGCTCCGTTGTGGGGACGGAACTGCTGCCGGCGTCGGAGTGGGGCTTGGTCATCTGCACGCTCCCGCCGCTCCGAAAGGTTGGCGCCCACGAGCTGCACAATTGGCGGCGACGCCTCGGACTGGAATTTCTCCCTGGCGAACGCTCCGCCTCAGTGTACGCACAGGCGCTGCGTGGTCGTGGTGTCACACTGCCGCACCCGATCTATCGCTGGCTTGCCGCTACCCCCACCTGAAGCATTGGATCAGCGTGATCCATCTTGGCCTCCGCCCATCGGCTCACGCCACAAAACTCGCCCGTCCGCGGATCCAGGCACCAGATGCAGCAAGCCATGTCCTGGTGATCGAACTGGTCGATGGGGTGGAACTCGGTAATGACCGTGCCATTCTCGATGCGTGAAATGCCAACCTGCGTGGCGAAGTCGATGTGCATCATGTCGGTCTCGTGGTCAATGCATTTGACCGAGTACTGCTTTGCTTCATCCGGAAACTGGCGAAAAACTGCGCGGATCGCTTCAAAAAATTCGTGGTGGTGATCCGGTCCACATTGGTGAGAGTTTGCCATACGGATATCTTAGCCAGCATAACCACTTTTAGTAATCGCTGTCCGTCGGCCGCCTTTCACACTTACGCATCCTCTTCTCCAGCGCGAAGCGAAACTTGTCCTGAATTTGTCCTAGAACCGACGTTCTGAATCGCATTTTTTCGTGTCGAAGAGTAACGGAATGATCTGGCCATAACTCTTGGCGAGTCTCGCCGTGCTGTGGTGAATTCCCAGGCGACGGGCGATCTCCTTGAAATTGAGGTTTTCCCGGCGGTGGAGTCGGGCTACTTCCGTTGCGTGCTGCACGTACATGGGCAGCTCGCCGCCGTGCGACCCGTGCTTTTTTCGACCGGGCGAAAGACGGCTGGAGGAAATTCCGTAGGTGGCAAAGCGCAACGCCTGAACCAACGAGGGTTGCGAGATGGGCAACGCCGCGGCGATGTCGTGCCAGGTCTTGGCTTCCGCCTTCAGCCGCATCACCTCCGGTGCCCACAGCTCGTACACCGGCACGTCGAAGATCACCACGGTGACTGGCGATAGCGTTGTCCAGATTGCCGCATTGAGGTACTCCAATATCCGGCAATCTGGACAACTGCGCTAACCCGCTCGCCGTGCACGGCGTCGCGGCGGGGCAGGGGGCCGTGCTGCAAGAGCAGCTTCCGGCCTGGGTCGAGCCGCGCGCGGCGGGGCCGGCTTATTATCACGGTGCTGCTCGATCCATTTCTTGGCGATGGCGCGTGCCACCACGCGCAAGAACTGTTCCAAGTTCGGGTGCATGAACATCTCCATTTCAAAAAAAACACGGGGCCAGCTGGCAGGCTGGCCCCGTGGAGTTGTCATTGACGGCGGCTCTTACGCCGCCTGACTATTTTTCGTGGCATCGGCCAGGACTCTGTACACCGTCCGCTTGCCGCAGCCAACGATCGACGCGATCTCGGCGTTGCCCTTGCCCTCAGCGGCGAGAGCGACAATGCGATCGACATTGTCCTTGCCGATCCGGCGGGAACGATCGCGTCGCGCGGGTCGGCCGGCGCGGACTGTCGCGGCGATTTGGTCGCGGTGGTAGTAGGCGTAGGCTCGGTCGGCCGTGCTGCGATCGACGCCCAAGGCCGCGGCGACCTGGTTGCCGTTCCACCCTTGCTCGTCAAACAGCCGCGCGGCTTCGGCGGCCTTCTCGATGTAAGCCGGCACCGTGCCGGTCCGCGAGCCGGTCCGCTTGCCCGGCGGCTTGGTACGCGGGCGGCTGCCCGTCACGATGTATTGCACGGTGTCGCGGATCAAGGAGTAGGGCTGATTAAGTGCCTTCGCCATCCCATTGATGCTTGCGCGACGGCCCTGTGCCTCGACAGCGCGCATCAGCTCCTTCACCTGCGGCGTGAGCTCCTCGTACTTCGGCACGTGGTCGATGACCAATGTGACCGGCTCCGTCATCCAATTGCCGGCGTCCTGCAACAGCTTCCTCGCCTTTGGATCATCGTTGATTCGCTGGGCCAACGACTGCCCCAGGCGGGGCACAAAGGTCGCGATCCACTTGCCACCACGTTCTTTGTCCGGGTACCGCTCCTGGGTAATAACCACGTCGCCCAGCAGCTGGCGCAGTGCGAGCGCTACCTGCGGGATGTGTTTGGACAGCAATACTGAGAGCTCTTCGAGGAACGGCAAAAGGTCATCCATGCTCAGCGGCTGCGTCGGGCTTGCTCGCTTAGCCTCCGCCTTGGAGATGTCGCGGCTGAGGTCATTGATGCGGCTGCGAGTACTCCGCAGCTCGTCCTTTAAGGCATCGAGCAACGCGTCATCTTCCTCACCTTTCAGCAACTTGACCAGCTTCGCTTCGTCGCGCCGGCACTGCGCCATCGCCGCCTTCAACGGCGTCACGTCCACCAGAGGCTTGGCCAATTCCTCGGCCACCGCCTCGTTAGCGTAATCAACTAGCGCACCAAGCGTGTCCGACGTGAGCAATTGATTGCGAACGTAATCCAGCAGGCACTTGAAGATGATGCGCACGCTCTTGCTCGTGGTGAGCTTGCAGTGGTGCTTGCCGTTCGCACCGTTGTGGCAGCCCATCTCGTGATATTTCTCGCTCGAGCGCGTGAGTGTGAGCTCGCGCTGCTCCCCGTCCTTTTTGCAATAGCCGCAGCGCAACAACGCGCTCACCACCGTCGTCGCCTGCCGTTCGTTACGGCTCGGCTTGCGGCCAGTGTTGGGGTGGCCGTCGCGCTCCGTCTTCAGCCGCCTCCACACCGCCCGCGCAAGCGCGCTGGTCATCTTCGCGGGACGGAGGTGCGGGACGCGGCGCACCTTCCATTCCTTTCGCGGATTCTCAATCTGCTTCAGCCGATTCGTCTCGGGATCCCGCTCGTAGCGGTAGCGGTTGCGAATGCTGATACCCAGATAGATCGGGCGGCGCAGCACCTTGTCGACGTTGCTTTCGTCCCAACTCGAAGAGCCATCCACCTCGCGCGCCGCCAAATCGCGCCCGATGCCGCCCTTGCTCCAGCCGCCGAAGCCGTAGCGTTCGAAGATCTGGATGACCTCCTTCATGGTTGGCGCATGGATAGCACGTGTCTTCAGCGGCTCGCCGTCCTTACCGGTCACAGGGCGTCCCGCGTGGTCCAGCTTGGGCACCAACCCATAGCCAAGGGCCGGGCGACCGGTGGAGGTATCGCGGTCGTGAGCGCCGTCGAGGCCATCGCGCACGCGCCGTCGCAGACCGGTCACATGAATCTCTTGGTACATCGCGTATGCGTGAAGCATCGTGCGCCCGTGCTCACTGGCGAGCTCGAACCCGTCGTTCGCTGACAGTAGGTTCTTGCGCCGATGCTGAAACCGATCAGCCAGTGCGAACCACTCCCTCGGCTGTCGACCCCCGCGAGAGAAGTCGTAGATCCATAAGCCTCCGACGCGACGATTGAGGTCCGTGACCACGGCGCCGGCGCGCTTGTAGCCACGCCGCTCTCGATCCAGACCAGACCAAGCGGCGTCAGCGAACACATAAGACCAGGGAATGAAGTGGCCCCGCGCATGCGCCGCGGGCAGCACCGCCGCGAGTTGATCGTCAATGCTGCGCGGGTCCGAGTCCTCGTCGCTGTACCGCAGGTAGCCGGCGAAGACCTCCGCCGCGTTCGGAATCGCTTTGGGAGGCGGCGAAGGTACGTGTCCGACGAGGTGACGGCTTTTGAAATCCATCACCATCTGATCCAGCACAGCGTCGGTCGGCTCCGGCAGCTCGCCGGTGCGCGCCAGCTCCGGCCACAGCTCGCGCTGCTTCGTGAGGTACACCGTAGCGAGTTTCTTAATGTCCTCGTCCGCCGGCATGCCGCGCTCATTGCGGCCGCGCCGGGGCCGACGCGGCGGACGGTGGGGCAGCAGTTCGTCTTCCGGCGAACCGTTTGACGAAGGTGATTGTGGTGGGTGACTAACGTCGCCCGCCAAAGTATGATCCTGTTCGTTCTGGCTCTCCATCTCGACATCTCCAGTGGAGACGCCGAGGCAAAAAACGATTGGCACACAGTGCCAATCAGCACTGTTCATCAAGAGAGTGCGTGATGAGTGATGAGCGCTGTTGATTAATCGCAAGTCGTTATCACATCACGATCTCGCGACAATAAAGCGATTGACACACAGGAGTTACGGAAGAGGCAAAGTGGTTTCCCGCCCTCTCCGCTTCCTCCGCCCTTCCCTCTCACAACCTGTAGTCTCATCGCGAGTTGTGAGAGGGGAAGTTGCTAGCGTTTTTGCCTGTGCCAACGAATGAACCTAACGGCGTACGGCCGCATGGGTCGGCCGTCTGGCGAGGCTTCGCGCTCGCTCTTGTTTCTGCAATGTTATGGCGGTGCGTCAAATCAAGATCGGCCTCTGCGGCTTCACCATCGCGATCAAAGACTATTCCCGAACCTTCCCCGTGGTGGAGGTTCAGCAGACTTTTTATCAACCTTCCAGCGAGACGATCATGCGGCGGTGGCGGGACAACACGCCCGCCGAACTCGAATTCACGATCAAGGCGTGGCAGTTGATCACGCATACCGCAAAGAGCCCAACCTACCGCAGGCTGAAGCGACCGCTGACTGACCAGGAGCGACTCGAAGCGGGAGCGTTTCGCGACAGTGCCATCGTCGATGAAGGCTGGCGCGTCACGCTGAATTCCGCAAGCACCCTCAGGGCCTCATCCATCTTGTTTCAAAGTCCTGCAAGCTTCCGCCCCACGGATCAGAACGTGGCAAACATGGCATCGTTCTTTGATCGCATCGATCGGCCATCTGGAATGCGGCTGTTGTGGGAGCCTCGCGGGCCATGGCCGGTGGAACTGGTGGCTTCAATTTGTTCTGCCCATAAGCTGGTGCACGTAGTTGATCCGTTTGTTAATGAGACAGTCACACGCGGCATCACCTACTACCGCCTCCACGGGATCACCGGAACTCGTCACGTCTACAGCGATGAAGAATTACTACGGCTACGAGATATGCTGCCAGCGACGGGTGAGACGTACGTACTGTTCAACAATATCCCGCGCGTCAATGATGCTCGAAGATTTGGCCATTTGCTTGGACAAGACCTAGACGCAGATAGCGATACTCCGCCACTGAAGTGAACCCACAGCTACAGCAGCGGGCCAAGGTTCTCTGCGTCCACCAGCTTCTCCACGTCACGATACATCGCGTCGGCATCCGGTTTGATCTCCGCCTCCCGTCGGTTGATCGGGCCCCAGTGCTTGCGGATGTTGCGCAAGCCGATGGCCGCGAATTGCAGCGCAAAGAATGGACACGCCTTCGAGAGCTTCTGAAAATCCCGGCCCTCGCCCGTGCCGTAGTTCTCCAGGTCCTTCTCCCTGCACCGCACGCCTTCTTTGAATATGTCGATGTAGCTCGGCGTCGGCTTGGCCATGAACACCTTGAACAGCTTTGGCATCAGCGCGTTGGCGCTGCGCGCGTTGAAGCTGGTCTGGAACAGCCCCGCCTCTGCGGTTACCGCCGATGTGTTGTGGGCCGAGCGGTCACGCCCTTCACAATACCGGCCGCTGCTCTCGCGCATGCCCAGGCCGAGCATGAGGACGAAGAGGTGGCGCAGCGTATCGATGCCGGCCTTGGTGTTGTCCATGCCGGCCTGCTGGAAGATCTCCTCGTAGTGCTTGAGCGCATCTTTGGACTCGTCGGTGGTCATCGGTTTGGCCATCTCGGTGGCGTAGGCGTCGCCGGTGCTGAGGTCGTGGTAGATCTTCGCGTAGCTGAGGGCCATGCCTTTGATGTAACCGGGGGGCGCTTTGCCGCGGTTGCGCCAGTCGTAGTCGGCGATGGGAGAGCTTGAGGCGAGTTTAGAAATGCGGGCGACGGCGTCGGCGTGGGTTTGCGTGGCTGCGCGTGTTTGCCGCGGTTGAAGGAGTGTCAGCCCGCCGGTCAACATCAGCAGTCCGCCGCCGGCGGCACTGATCATGAACTGTCGACGACTGAGATGAGGAGCCATGCGGTGCTCGCGGTTGGTGATTGAATTGTGCGTCATGGCTGAGTCTTGAAGTCAGCGAATTCTCTCTCGATGGCGGCGGGGTCGCCGTTGCCTTTGTGGATGAGGATGCGATAGCTCAGCTTGAACGACTTGCCGGGGGCGAGCGTGTAGGGCTTGGAGTAGATCATCGACGCGTTGGAGAACAGCCCGCCGTCGCGCGCCCACATGTGCCATTCGGAAGGATAGCGCTCGTTGTGCGGATGGGCGATGATGGTGACGCCGGTGGGGCCGAAGTCGGGATCGAGCACACCCGAGGCGTCGAGCCAGCGGGACGTGGGGCCGCGGGCGTCCATGCCTTGGCGTCCTTCGCTGTCGACGACCTGCACCTGATTGACGCTATCGGGGGCGCGGTAGGAGAGGCCTGCATAACCGCCGCCGGTTTTGTTGGGTGGCGTGCGATCAAAGACGAGCTCCTGGTCCTGCGCGGTGAAGGCCATGTGCCAATCGATGGTGTAGCTGCCGTCTTCTCGCGGCATCCCGACGACCAGGCGGCGCTTCTCTTTCAGCAGCGTTTTCTCGCCGGTGCCGTAGTGGATTTCCATGTTGATCCGGGCGCCCTTGTCGTCAGTCTCGACGGATTCGTTGCCGGTGAACCGCGTCCACCCGGCGGGGACGCCGTTTGGATCGAGATCTTTCTCCCCGGGTTTGCGCGGCTGGGCCCACTCCCAGTAGTTCACGCCGTTGATCAGCTTCCAACTGAACCAGAGCGCCCGATGCCAGGGATGATCCTTAGGCGCGAAGTAGGTGAGCGTCGGCCCGTTGGGGATGTTCACCGGGTGGAAGTAGGGGACGTTATCTTTGGCGGCGTAGTGGTAGGTCCAGAGCGGCTTGTCGTCCAAATTGCAGGAAAGGCTCTCGCCTTTGTGATGATCCCACTTCACATCGCCCGCGCGCAGCTGCTCTGACAGCAGTGCCGTAAGTCCCAGCAGAACAACGACAGCGCACCTTCCGTTCATCGCTCCACTCCTGATATGGATGTTCGATCTACCGCCCGGCGCACATCTGGTACGCCTGCATAATCGTCTCGTACTTCGCGATCATGTTCGGCTCTTCCCATTCCGGTATTTTACCCGCCGCCAGGAACTGGAAGTATTTTTCCGCCACTTGCGTGAAGTGCGCCTCGTGCCCCACCTTGTACTTGTCTGGAATGACCAGTTCCCACTCGTTCTCGCTGTTTTTCTTCGCGCCGATACCCGGGTACGTCTGCGCCACCGTTGCCACGGCATCGCGCACGTTCTTCTCAAACTCGCCAGCAGAAGCGCCCTTCGATGTCTCGACATAAAGCGTCGGCTTGTAGTTCTGCTCCGCGCCCTGCTTGATGACGAGATTGCATTTGGTGCCGCGCATCATCGAGTAGTGCGTGTCGCCCGTGCCCTGCGGAGCTTCAAAGTTCCACTTCACCGAAACCTTCGCATGCACGCCTTTGATGCGGTAGGTGAACTCGCCGTTGCCGAGCACCTGAAGCGCGCCCTCTTTGACGTCCTTGTTCAGATACTCGGGGAACTGACCTTCTCCCGTCGCCTTTTTAAATTGCTCCGACGAAATCGGCGTGGCCCAGTGCCGCGCCGCGAGCATCTGAACGTCCTTGTCGGTGTGAATGATCTGCTCGGGAAAGCATTCCCATTGGATCAGATCGACCAAATGCGTGGTCACGTCCACGATCCCTTCGCCCTGCTGGCGCACGTCGAAGAACCACGCCGGCCGCTTGAGCGGCACGCCGGAGACGTACTTGAAGTAATGGTGAACGCTTTCCTTGGTGATCGCCGGCTGCTCGGGTGTACCCTTTTGCAAGGTGCCGAAGAGCGGCTGGATGCGCGACAGCTCGCGCTGGAGCGCGTTGGTGATCTCGTAACGCTCGGTCATGATGTCGTAAAGCAGCACGCCTTTGCTTTGCGCGGTCTTGAATGACTTCTTGAGCTGCTCGAGATCGCCGGGGTTGATCGCCATCGGCTTGTCCGCGAGCACGTTCAGGCCCGCGCCCACCGAAGCTGAGATGTACGGCGCTTTCTTCGCGTTGTTGCCGGAAATCACGACGACGTTGCCCGGTTTCTCGCGGACCATCTGCTCGAGGAAATCGCCGCCGGTGTGCAGCTTGAGCTGCCAAGCGGTCGGATCGTCCTTGCGCTTGTTGAAGGCGTCGATGCGGGCAATGTGCTGCCGGAGATCTTCGCCCTCGGGGGCGTAGATGTGCACCGTCGGGTCGACCTGCTCGCTCATCTGCTTCTGCACGAGCGCGGCGTGGAAGTGGCCGGGGTCCAGCGTGATCAGGCGGATTTTGTCTTGCATGCCTGAAGGTTTGGGCGAGGGGGAAGAGGATTGGCAGCTGGTGAGCAGGAGCAGGGGAACAATCACAATCCGGGAGGTGAGCTTCATCATGATCTGGATGGTTTGGGCGAGGGAGAAGGGCCCTCACCCCGCCCTCTCCCGGCGCAGGCGGGAGAGGGGAAGAAAGGGGAAAGTCGTCGCGTGTTAAATCTTCACCGGGATGTTGTGCTGCTTCAGCACCGTCGCGGTGCTGTAGGGCTCGCGCTGCGGGCGGCGGAGGAGCTTGTTGGCTTCACTGTCATTGATGAACTGCTCTTTCTTCGGATCCCAGTTCAGCTTGCGCCCCGTCTTCATCGCCGCGTGGACGAGCAGGCAGGCGCTGCACGAGCGGTGGCCGTCCTCCGCCGGCGCGACCGCCGGCTGGCGCGTACGCATCGCTTCGATCCAGTCGAGGTGATGATCCTGCTTCGGTGAGCGGTGCAGGTGCTGGTCGTTCTCCTTCAGCTTGATCTGAAGAATCTTCGGGTCGCTGGCGTCGAGGTGCTTCGTCGTCGGCGCGGTGCTCGACGCTTTCGGGTCGCTCGCGGTGACGGAGCTTCCGCTTTTGCGGGTTACCCAGATCCAACCGTCTTCACCCTCGAAGCGCACACCGACGGGATTCTTGTTGGAGATTTGCGCCAGCGCGCCGTTGGGATACATCGCCTCAGCGTAGAAATCGCCGTGCACATCCCACAAGCCGTTCTCAGCGAATTTTGCCTTGGCCTCCACCCATGTCGGCCCGGAATGCTCTAAACCCATCGCCCACTGCGCGATGTCGATGTGGTGCGCGCCCCAGCCGGTGATCATGCCGGCGCCAAACTGCTCGCAGCGCAGCCAGCCCGGGCGGCCGTAGCGCTTCTTGACGTCCGGCGTCTGCGGATGCACGCGATCCTCGGTGTAATACACCAGCGGCGTCTGGCCGAGCCACATGTCGTAATCCAGGTTCTGCGGCACCGGCTGCTCGTCGCGCTTGCCGCCGGCGGGATCGCCGGGCAGGCCGATCTTGATCGTCTTGATCTTGCCGATGTACCCGTTGCGCACCAGCTCGCACGCGTAGCGCCAGTGATCGTCGGAGCGCTGCTGCGATCCCATCTGGAAGATGCGGCCCGTGCGCTTGATGACGTCCGCCATGTGCCGCCCCTCCGCGATCGTCAGCGACGCCGGCTTCTGAAGATAGACATCTTTACCCGCCAGCGCCGCCTCGATCGCCGGCAGCGCGTGCCAGTGATCCGGTGTGCTGATCGCCACCGCGTCGATAGAGGGATCCTTGAGCATCTCGCGGTAGTTTCGATACGTCTTCACCGACCCCGCCTGCTCCTGCCCGAGCGCCTTGGCGTAGCCGCGCTCGACCAGCTCCCTGGCATCGTTCAAGCGCACGCTGTCGAGATCGCACACCGCCACGATCCGCGCCAGGTCCGGGTGCTTCATGACGCCGGCGATGTCCATGTCCCGCGCGATCCGGCCGCAGCCAATCTGCGCGACGTTGATGCGCTCATTCGGGCTCCGCCGGCGGGTTGTCGCCACCTTGCCCTGCGTGCCACCCATCGACCGGCAGGAGATGATTGCCGGGAAGGCCATCATGCTTCCCGCGATCAAAGATGACTTGACGAACGCGCGACGCGACAATGAACTCTTGTTCTCTTGCTTCTGCTGCTTGCTCATGTTCTGTTCTTTCCGCATGTGACTATTCTCTCTGGTCCAACTACTTCTTGGCCGGGGCCGGGGGTGCTGAAGGTTCCTTGATCTCCCCCATGGCCCACAAGATCCCACCCCGCATCTGGTTGATCATGATAGGGTCCGAGTAAAACTCCTTCTTGTGCCCCAGCGAGGTGTAGAACGACCGCCCGCCCTCAAAGTGCTGATACCACGCCAGCGGCGCCGCTTGACCAAGCCTGGCTTCCAATTCTCCGCGCGGCGGATCGTTCAACTTCGTTGGATCGCCCACCAGCACCGGGTGGATGTTCGGGCTCGGATTGTCGAAATAGTAAAACTCATCTTCCCATTTGAACGTGGCCGGCAGTTCCTTGGCGGCAGGAAAGGTGGCATCTGCCACGCGCACCTCGAACGCCTGGAATTTGGCATGCCGGCGGAACTTCCCGCCCAGCAGTGACCAGAACCAGGGCCACTCGCGCTCGGATCCAGAAGCCGAGTGAATACCGACAAACCCGCCGCCCGCGCGGATATATCGCCGAAACGCATCCCGCTGCGCCTGCGTTTCGAACGCCTCGTTGTTGGCATTGGCGAAGACGATCGCCTTGTACTGCTTCAAATTCTCGGGCGTAAACACCGTCGGGTCATCCGAAGCATCCACGTCGAACCCGTTCTCACTCCCGATCTTCTTGATGGCCGCGACGTTGCTCGCGATGTTGTCGTGTACGAAACCCTTGCCGTTGGTGACGTAGTTGCGGGTGTAGACCAGCACCTTCTTCTTGCCATCACCTGGCGCCGCGCGAAGCGCGCTGTCCGCCACCAGAAACGCCACCAGGCAGAAAAGAACGGCTAGCGAGATGTTGTTCATGAAGTTCCTCCGCGCGGGCCAACACTGGAGCATCGAGATCATCATCCAGACATATCTCCGTTTCAAGAAAGAGTTGATAAACGACTGATTTCTTAGCCCTTTTGCACGGCGACGCGCGCGTCACCCCTGACCTGTACCGCCACGTCATCACGTATTGGCGCCATCATGTATTCCAGACGCCCCCTCACCACCCCTCATCGCTCTTCTGTAGAAACGTAAAGAAGCACATCCGCTCTTCTTTCTCAAGCATCCCCCGCAAAGAGAACAATTTGAAAAACCAAGCCCGATCCCCCTCCGTCGGCTGCTCCGGCGGCGCCGATGCCTCACCCACCACCTGCGCCGCCTCTGTGCCCATGACGTAGTCACACAAGTACAAGATATCGATCTCATCCGCCGACTGCGTCGAGAGCACGAACACCTGATGCTCCCGGATCACCCCGCGCAGGTACCGATCGGCCATCTTGATCTCCAGCGCGTCCAGCGCCTCGAGATACTTGTGCTTGGCCTGGTCCTGCTTCCACCCATGCGCCTGCCGCTCATCCGTCCGGAACTGCGTCAGCGCCGCATCGAAGTGCGCCTGCAAGCGCTCGTAGAAAGTCGCAACCTGCTCCCCTGCCAGCCACCGCACGATCATCACCTCGCCTGGCCGCCGGCTGATGTGATAGTCGTTGGTGGAGAGCTTTTTCGTCCGTGGAAAATCCAACAGCGCCGCCGCGTCATCAAAGGAGTCCGGCTCGATCAGCGGCGACTCCGCCACCTTCGCCTTCTCCAGCTTGGCCATCGTCTTTTGAATGTCCCTGGCGAGGTTCGTTTCCAGGTCCGTTAAAATTTCCGCCTCAAACTTCCGCGCCCCTTCAAAAACGGCCGCCAGTTCCGCATGCATGCGGAAACCATCCGATTTCTCCTTAGCCTCTTCCTCCGGGCCCGCCGCCCGCTCAGAAGGTTCTTCAGACCCATTTTCATCGTCGTCGAACATGATCCCTATCGTACGCCGGCGGCTGAATTTGAACACCCAGAGCCAGACGCACAGAGAGTGGAGCGATCGTGGATGCCATTCGTTGATTGACCAGTCAAAAGCAATACTGCGGAATCTTCATCAGCTCACCATCTTTCATCGCTGACTGGTGGGCCACAATGCCCGCCACCGTCATGTTCAGCGCCTGCGCGATATCGATCAGGGGCTTGCGGTTCTGGAGGATGCTGGAGACGAACTCGTCAGTGAGATACCCGTGGGATCCGCCGTGTCCGCCGGGCGACAGCGTCGCGGGAATTGGCGGGCGGCGCGTCTGGGGCAGTTTTGCTTCCAGTCCCTCGTATTTTCGATCAAAGGAACCTCGGCTGCCGCGCACGCGGCCCATCTCGCCGCCGGCGCCAGGGGTGTCCCAGCTGACGGCCATGCGGGCGGTGCCGCCATCGCTCGTGCGGAACAGCGCGATCTCCGTGCCGAAGGGATTTTTGTAGCGGTTGTTAGCGGGTTGCAGGTGCGAGAGCGCACTTTGCACGCCCATGCAAGACACTTCGGTAAAGCTGCCAGCGCCCACACCAGTGAAGTATGCGTTGGAATGCGTCGGATAAAACTGCGGCGGCAGCCCCACACGCCACCCTTTGAACGAATCGATCGGCTCAGGCATGTAGTGGTAATACTCGCCCTCGGCGTAGCTGATCTTCCCAAAGCCACCGACGCGGTGGATCTGCCGCATCGCGTGGAGGTCCTCGTGGAAGTAGCTGGTCTCGAACATCATGTAGTTGAGGCCCTTCGCCGCCTTGACCGCTTCGAATAGCTGCTCGCCTTCCTCGAGCAAAGCGAAGCACGCCGGCACCGCGGAGGCGACGTGCTTGCCGTGTTTGAGGACTTCGATGCAGTGCCGCACGTGACTCGGCGCATCGGTCGCGACGAAGACCGCCTCCACCTGATCGTCCTTCACCAGCTCTTCCAGGGAGGCGTAGGTCTTGGCGCAGCGCGCCTGCTTCGACAACTCCGCGCACCGATCCGGCAGCAGATCGCTCACCGCGACCACCTCCACATTCGGGTGATCCTGAAACCCAAACGCTGCCGCGAACTTGCACACGCCGTGGCCCACGAGCCCCACGCGGATCTTCCGATCCGAAATCTGCTTCCAATTCGCCGAGGCATCCGGCGTCGCCGCCGTCTTTTCGAAGCCCTGGATCACCTTCTCCTCGGCCAGCGCCGCCGCTGTCAATCCGAGGGTGGTCGCAGCAGTGAGTGTTGCCATGAAATCTCGACGCGTCTGCGACATGATCGCTCCTTTGCTTCCCCTCGGTTGTGGACCGCTCAACTGGACCTATTCCGGCAACGGCTTCCCCTTGGTTTCCGGCGCGATCCAGATCAGCAGCATGCCCACGATGTAGACCAGCGAGACGATGGCGCCCATGCGGGCGTAGGTGCCGCCGAGGGTGCCGCCCCAGATCGCGCCGATGCCAGCGAGGATTCGGCCGAAGTTGAAGGCGATCCCCTGGCCGGTGGCGCGAACGCGCGTGGGGAACAGCTCGGGCAAATACAGCGGGAGCCAGCCGTAGAGGGCGGCCGTGGTCGCGCCGACGAGGAAGTTCATCAGGAGCAGTCCCGTGCTGTAATCGTGGAAGCGGCGGAACAGCGTTTGGCAGCAGATCAGCGACAGGAGGCAGAGGATGAAGTAGCAGATGCGGCGGTCGAGCACCGCCGCGAGCAGCGGGGCGATAAAGCAGCCGACGATGGCGCCGATGCCGAGCATCATGATCACGTTGCCCTGCGCGGCGGGAGTCTTGTTGGGCATGCCGCCGACCCAAGCAGGGATGTTCTGCACCGCGCCCCACGTGCCCAGGAGGGCGATGGAGGCGAAGCCAATGGCAAGCGTCGCTTTGACTGCCAAGCCCCGATCGCCGAACAGCTCTGTGAGCGGCTTGCTCTTCTTCACTGCCTGCGCCTGCTGCCATTTGTGCGATTCGGGAACGAAGAGACGGATGATGAAGGTCAGCACCGCGGGCGCGGCGCCGATGAGGGCGAACGTGCGCCAGTTGGATGAATTCACCTTCACCAGCGCCCCCATCAAGCCGACGAGGACGAAGCCGACGTTGGCGGCGGCGCCGATCATGCCGGCGAGGAAGGGGCGGAGTTTTTCGCTGGACCAGACTTCCATCACCAAGGCCACGCCCAGCGCCCACTCGCCGCCCATGCCAATCGCGGCGAGGAAGCGCAACGCGGCGATCTGCGCGGGTGAGTGCACGAAGTAGAGCAATCCCGTGAATGCCGAGTAGACCAGGATCGAGAGGGCCATTGCCTTCACGCGGCCGATGCGGTCGCCCAGCCAGCCGAAGACGAGGCCGCCGAAGGCTGCGCCGAAGAGGAAGGCGGCGTTGATGATCTGGTGCCACCACTTGATGGTCTCCTCGCTCGCGCCGGACATCAGGTCACTCAGGGCGGAGCGCGCGATCTGCGGGAGGATGCCCATCTCGACGCCGTCGAACATCCACCCGAGAAACGCGGCGGCGAGAACGAGCCAGCGGCCGGCGCCCGCGCCGCCGTTGGCGGGCGGCTGCGAAAGGGGAAGCGTCTGCTCAGAGGCCGGCTCAGTGGTGGTCGTCATTCACGGTCCCTCAAAAGTGACGGTGGGGGCGGAGGTGAAATCGGCATACAAGGGCGCAAGCGAGTCGGCGGTCGCACCCGCGTAGACCTTGCCATCCAGCAGCACAACGCGATACCGCAGCTTCAGGGGCTGGCCGGGTTTCAGCGTCGTGGTGAAGAACGCGCCGAAGCGGCCGTAGGGACGCGTCGAGTAGGTTGTCGGCTTGGGATTGGCCGGGTCGTCCATGTGGACGACGACGTACGGGTTGTTCTTCACCGTGAACAAACAAGCGGCCCACGGGCAGTCGGACCAGTTGTCGTCCTTGATCAGCCTCGCGCTGGCGGGGCGGAGGTAAGTTGCGCCGCCGGAGTGGAGCGTCGCCTTCTTCGTCGTCCCCCCGCCCGCGCCGCCTGTCGGCTTGGAAGCGGCAGGGGGGAGCTGCTCGGCCACTTCCTCCGCGGCGCGGAAGTGGAACCCTCCGTGATGCGGATCCCCTGTGAGCGGGATATCTCCCGCCAGGGACTCCGCCGTGATGTCGAAATCCAGGATCACCTCATCTGGCGAGACCCGCCACGCCGTCACCTCGCGCGTGTCGCGCACCACCGGCTTCGCATCCTTCGCCATCCACTCCACCACGCTCGTCGAGCGCGCCGCCACCGCACCCGCGAACTGCCGCTCCTCAACGTTCTTCACGTGCCGCTGGTCCACATCCTTGCACGCCCAGAAGTTGCCGAAGGGCGTGCTGAATCCAAAGAACAACCCCCGATGGTGTGTCTCCATCCCGCCCGGCCCCTTGGTGATCAACCCTTCTTCATGCAGCCCATACAGATGATGAAACGGCTTGACCGTGTTGTCCCGATCCGCGGGATCGTACTTCATCATCATGTAGCGATAGACGGGCTGCTTGCCAAAGCGCAGCTCGCGGTAGCCGGGCCCCTCTTCGAACAGAAAGCCGCGAGAAGGACCCGAAGGGGTCGACGCTCCGACCAGGTACCGGCGCGTCTCATTGGCCGGCAGTTCCGGGACCACAAAGCGCAGGAGGAAATGGTCGTCCGTCCGCTCGACCTGCGCCGGGAGATCACCGGGCATGAGCTTGACGCTTCTCGACAGCGCCGCATCGGCGGGAACCTGCGCGACGATCGGCGTGTTGCGGCGGGCGACGTTGTCGTTGCGCACCGTCAGCGTGAGCTTCGCTTCGGCATGAGCCGTCGCGAAGCAGGCGAGGAGAATGAGTGGGATGAGCAAGTGGGGTTTGGTCATGATGAAGATCGTTGCGGTTTGGACAGGTGCATGGGCGAGACGCCCATGCCACGGGGAACACTTACAGCTTGAGGAGCGCTTTGGCATTGTCGTGAAGAAGCTGCTGCGTGACGTCCTTGCTCGGCGAGAGGCGGACGATCGCCGAGATCATGCTCGAGCCGGAGCAGGTGGGGCCGAAGCCGGCATTATCGGCGCAGTCGCTGCCGAACATCATCTGCTTGTAATGCCGCTGGATAAAGCCGCGGGCGTGCTCCTCATCGCGGATCAGCGCGTTCAGCCCGGAGCCGGCCGACATGTCGGCGAAGAGGTTGGGATAATCCGTGAGGTACTTGTCCGTCAGCCCGCCTGCGACCACCTTACCCTTCGGGTAGCCGGCCTGCTGCTTGATCGCGGCGTCGATGTTCGCCCAGAACGTCTGGGCATGGCCGATGAATGTCACCTTGGGCCACTTCGCGAGCACCTTCCCGAAGTTCTCATAACCCGTATTGAACATCTGGTGCTCGAAGTGCATCAGGATGGGAACATCGTACTCCTGCGCGAGCGAGTAGATCAGTTCCATCTCCTTGGAGTCACAGGGCAAGTTAAACTTCTGCTCGCCAATTCCCTTGGCGCCGGCCTTGAGCTGCTGCTCGATGTTCTTGCGCGCCTCGGGAAAATCCGGCACTTCATTGGCGAAGAAGAAGTACTGCCGGGAATGCGACTTCACGATCGGCAGCACCGTATCGATCGGTCCCGCGCCCGCATATAAACCGTTGGCGATCCCCTTCAGCGTCGAAGGGGAATTCATTGCCGTCCCGGCCGGCAGCAGCACCGTCTGCGTCACACCCATGCAGGCTTGATGATGGAAGAGAGCCGCGTCGCTTCGTCCGCGATACGTTGTGTGCTGGTGGATGTCGATGATTGGGCCGGTCCATGGCCGGGTGGCCGGCTGGGTCGACGCCGTCGTGGTCGAATCCGCCGCCGTTGCGAAGCGCCCATACATCGCCACGGCCGCCGCGCACCCCGCGCTCTTCAGCAACTGCCGACGTGAAACTAAATGATGATTCATCTTTCCCTCACCGGTGAGGCGGCTATATTGCCAGAACTCACGCGCTTCTCAAATGACCAAATCCATCCTTGCCGTCTGCATGGTGTTCTTCCTCACGGTCTGCTGCTCCGCCGCCGAGCCGGAGATCAAGGCTGAAGATCTGCCGCGCATCAAGCCAACCGAGCCTGCTGACGCCCTCAAAACCTTCAAGGTCCGCCCAGGCTTCCACATCGAGCTCGCCGCCAGTGAGCCGCAGGTGGTCGATCCGATCGCCATGTGCTTCGACGAGAACGGCCGCCTGTTTGTCGTGGAGATGCGCGACTACTCCGAGCGCCGCAACGAGAAGCTCGGTCGCATCCGCATGCTCGAGGACACGGATGACGACGGCGTGTTTGACAAGGCGACGGTATTCCTCGATCACCTCCCTTGGCCGACTGCGCTCTTCTGGTGCAATGGTGGCCTGCTGGTCGGCGCAACCCCCGACATTATCTTCGCAAAGGATACGGACAAAGACGGTGTCGCCGATCAGACGCAGCGCCTGTTCACTGGTTTTGGCGCGACGCAGGAGCGGCTCAATGTCCAGGGGCTGTTCAACAACTTCATCTGGGGACTCGACAACCGCGTCCACGGTTGCAGCGGTCATGATGGTGGCTTGGTCGAACGCGTGGCCGAGCTCGGGATCTCAAGAGCTCCAACGCGGGAACGTGCACCCGGCGAAAACGCGCCGCTGGACGTGCGCAACCGCGGGTTTGTAATCAACCCGTCCGACTGGTCGATGAAAACGGAGAACGGGGGCGGCCAGTACGGTCTCTCCTTTGATCCCACGGGGCGGCTCTTCACCTGCACCAACAGCTCGCACTGCGAACTGTTCATGTTCGACGCGAGGTACGCGTCGCAGAACCCAAGTTACGCGCCTCCCGATCCGCGCATCAGCATCGCCGCTGACGGACCCGCCGCGGAAGTGTTCCGCATCTCCCCCGAAGAACCGTGGCGCGTGATCCGCACGCGCTGGCGCATCGCCGGCCTGGTCCCGGGCCCCGTCGAAGGAGGAGGTCGATCGGCGGGTTACTTCACCGGCGCCACCGGGATCACCATCTACCGCGGCAACGCCTTCGGCCCCGAATACGTCGGCGACGCCTTCATCGGCGACGCGGGCGGAAACCTCGTGCATCACAAGCGAATTCGCACGCCGCGGGGCGAGGTTCAACCCCTCGCCGAGCGACCCGCTGATGAGAAGAAGATGGAATTCTGCGCATCAAATGATACGTGGTTCCGGGCAGTGGATTTTGCCAACGCGCCAGATGGGTGTCTCTACATCGCGGACATGTATCGCGAGACCATCGAGCACCCGTGGTCGATCCCGCCGAACATCAAGAAGTTTCTGGACCTGAACAGCGGGAACGATCGGGGGAGGATTTACCGGCTGGTTCCGGACGGATACGTGCGGCCGAAGAAGCCGCGGCTAGGAAAGGCTTCGACTGAAGAACTGGTCGCGATGCTGGAGCATCCCAACGGCTGGCATCGGGAGACGGCGGCGCGACTGCTGTTCGAGCGGCAGGATCAAAGCGCGGTGCCGCTGCTGACGGGGTCGGTCCAGCATTCGCAGTCGCCGCTGGCGCGCATGCACGCGCTGTACGCGCTCGATGGACTGTCAGCGCTGACGGAATCGCACGTGGTGCAGGCGCTGGCGGATCCGGATTCGACCGTGCGCGTGCACGCGATCAAGCTGGCGGAGAGGTTTGTTCAGGATCGCAAGATATCTGCGCAGCTGTCATCGCACCTGCTTGCGCTGGCGGATGATCCGGAGATTGCGGTGCGATATCAGCTCGCGTTCACGCTGGGGCAGATCGATGCGGCTGATCGCATCGAAGCGCTGGCGAAGCTGGCGCAAACAGACGGGCGGCAGCGGTGGATGCAGGTTGCGGTTCTCACCGCCATCGGCGAAGGAAATGCGGCGGCGGCGCTATTCCAGCGGCTTTGCGACGAAGGTGCTGGCGAGATGCTTCATTCGGGGGCGCTTCAGCGGGTGATCGGAGCGCGGCATGATGCGGACGAGGTGAAGCGTGTGCTGTCGCGCGTGATGGTCCGAGGGGATGAGGGATTCAAGCTTGCGACGGCGCGGGGGCTGCTCGAGGGGGCGGAGCAGAACAATGCGGCGGCGGGGCTGCGGCCGCTGTTCGGGGACGTGTTCA
>DASVUC010000034.1:0-7406 GCA_036387255.1 Tepidisphaeraceae bacterium
CCCCCACGATACCCGTGTTCGGCCGGCTGATCGCCTTCACCCTCGCGTCCTTCTTCTCGTATTCGCGCAGGATCGAAAGCGAGCCATCGGTGGAACCGTCATCCACGATAATCAGCTCGAAATTCGCGTAGCTTTGCGAGAGGATGCTGTCGATCGCCTCCCGGAGATATCGCTCGCCGTTATAGACCGGCATCAACACAGACACGCGCGGGGCGCTCATGTCGTCGGCTCCTCTCCTGAACGATGTCTCCCAATTGTTGATATGCATCCCGTCCCGCGCGAATCTGATTCTGTGCCGATGCGACCAAGACCGCTCGCAGGCTCGGCGCATCGTTCCAATTCTTCAGTGCCGCCTCGCTCACCCGCTGCCGCAGCTTCGGATCATCCAATCGAACGATCGTCACACCACCGGGGAACTGCTCCGCAAGGCCCAGAAACTTGTTCACGTAATACTCGCTCCGCGCTAGCGCCGTAACGGGTATTCCCTGCGACAGCGCAAAAACCCCAGCGTGATAGCTGCCCGTAATGACGGTCCTGCAAAGACTGACGCGGCGAATCAGCGCCGCCGGCGAATCCACCGGCTCGGAGAAACCATCCCCCATCCCCCGCGTCAGTTCCGCAATCGCCCGATGATCCTCCCCGTTCCCGTGCGACGACACCGGCAACGGAACTACCGGACTCCGCAGCCGTTGCGCCACATCCGCAATCCCGTTGCGCAGAGCCAGCGTTGCGCCATCCGGCACACCCGCATACCACGTCGTCCGCAAATTCACCCCGATCGCGTTCCCCAACTCTGACGGTCGCGCCGCATACGCCGGCTCGATCGCATCATCCCCCGTTACGAGCACCCGCCTCGGATTCGCGTTCATCTCCAGCGCCAGTGGCCGGCTCGTCAAAGCCTCTCGCAACGTGATGAGGTCTACGCTTGGCAGCACCCGCCGCATCACATCCCGAATAAACTCCTGCTCCGCCGGCCCGATCCCCTGACCCAGCAGCGCCGTCGGAATACCCAGCGTCGACGCCAAATGCAGCGTCTCCAGCACGTCCGCCCCATGCTCCTTGAACGAATCCGTTAAGTACCCGCCGCCCGTTCCCACCACCAGGTCCGCCTCGAAAACCGAATCCAAAAACTGGATCATCGGCCGCGAATCCCACCCCCGAAAGCGAAATCGCTCTTCAATGATGTCCCGCACCATCCGAGGCCACCGCCGCCGCATCCGGTTCTCAAACTCCGAAATTCGCTCTTCGGCTTGAGGCATCACCTTCCGAAAAAACCCCAGCAAATTCGTCCGCCGAAGCCAAACATCCCGCCCCTCCGGCAGCAGCGCCCGCGTCCCCGGCACATGCTTTTTCAACTGCTCGGGTGCCACCGTAATCACGGTGATCTGCGCTCCAGGCCACATCGCGCGGAAACGTTCCACCGCCACCTGAAGCATCGCCAGGTCGCCCAGGTTCAAAAGCTCATACCCGCTGTTGTCGATGAGAATCCGCATGATCTTTTTATCGGTCACACCGCGTCATTAGCTGTGACCGCTATTGTCCCTCCCGGTATTCCTCCCTCTTCCCCTCTCCCGGTACCGCGGAAGAGGGCAGGGTGAGGGTTCTTCCTGAATCACCAAAACCCTTGCGAAATCCGAACCACCATCTCCCCTCACCCCATCCCCGCCGTCGCCACTTTCTCCTCCCCGACGCCCACCTCATGCTCCCAATCATGCTGCACCATCACCGCGCAATACGTCGCCGGCGGCGTCCGCGGCGTCTCAAAAAACGTCGAGCTCTCCACGCTGAACACCAGCGCATTGGGCACCAGATCCGCATGCTCCCCATCCACATCCACCGCTACCGCGATCCGATACTCCCCCAACGGGAACGGCACACTCGGAATCCGGCACCGGATGGTTCCCGTCTCCCCGAGTTCCTTCACCGACTGATGATTCAGCGACATGTCGAACTGGGTGCAGGCCGAACCCAATTGGTTGTAGACCGTCATGAACATGTTCGCCGATCGCGAGCCGGATGGGTTGCGGTACGTGAACTCTAGTGTCGCAGGCTGACCCGCCCGCACATGCGTCGCCTGATGTCCCAATTCATTCAGCACGCGTGCGCCCGTGATCCGCAGCACGCCGTTCCCCACCCGATCCGGGTTCTCTCCCGTGAACGCCGTTGCCGCCGAATCGCGCAAATGCCCCAGGTATTCCCGCACCACATCATCGACACCGCCCGCGCACACCAGTTTCCCCGTCCGCAGCAAAATCGCCCGCTGACACAAGCGCTGCACCGCCGACATATTGTGGCTCACAAAGAGCACCGTCCGCCCCGAACCCGCCACCTCCTGCATCTTCCCCAAACACTTCCGCTGAAAATCGATATCCCCAACCGCCAGCACCTCATCCACAATCAGGATCTCCGTCTCCAGGTGTGCCGCCACCGCGAACGCAAGCCGCACGTACATCCCGGACGAATACTTCTTCACTGGCGTATCGATGAACTGCTGCACTCCCGCAAAATCGACGATTTCATCAAACCGCCGTGCAATCTCCACGCGACGCATCCCGAGGATTGCGCCGTTGAGAAACACGTTTTCCCGCCCCGTCAGCTCTGGATGAAATCCAGTCCCCACCTCCAGCAGCGACCCCACTCGCCCCACCAGCTCGACGCGTCCTTCGGTTGGGGCCGTAATTCGGCTCAGCACCTTCAAGAGCGTGCTCTTGCCGGCGCCGTTCCGCCCGATGATCCCGACGACGTCGCCCGCGCGAATATCGAACGACACATCCCGCAGCGCCCAGAACTGCTCCTTCGCCGGCCGCTCAAACGGATGCTGCAAGCGCCGCATGAACGTCTCGCGAAGCGTCAGATGACCCTTCTGCCCGCGCTGAATCTCGTAAAGCTTTCCGAGACCTTGTGCTGAAATGACCACTTCAGATGACATCGGCGAACGAACGCTCCATTCGGCTGAACCAGAAATACCCCACAGCCATCGCCACGGCCGCTGTCGCCGCCGTGTAAAAGATCTCCCAGGGGCTGATGAACCCCACACCCAGCACCGACCAGCGGAACCCCTCAATCGTCCCGGCCAGGGGATTCAGAAAGTAGAGGGTCCTGTGCTTCCCCACCCGCGACGCGCCGTACGCGATCGGGCTGGCCCAGAACAGCGTCTGCGTGATCACCGGCAGCACATACTGCACATCCCGATACTTCACCGCCAGCCCCGCCATCCATGTGCCGATCCCCGACCCCAGCGCCATCGCAATCAGGATGAACCACGGGAAAAACACGATCGTCCAGGGAGGCTGCCACCGATAGACGATGCAGAAGATCGCCAGCATCGGCAGCATCACCAGCACATCCACCAAGGTGCTCAGGATCGTCGACAGCGGCAAAATAAGCCGAGGAAAATACACCTTCGAAATGAGCTGCGCGTTCCCGATCAGCGCGCTGGCCGTCCTTGAGATCGTGCTGCTGAACGCCGACCACACCACCATCCCACTGAATGAAAGAAGAAAGATCGGTAAGCCCCCCGGGGCGCGGACGTTTGCGATCTCCCCGAACACATACGTGAGAATCCCCGCGCCGAGCAATGGTTGCAGCACGATCCACAGCACCCCCAGTGCCGTCTGCTTGTACCGAACCTTCAGATCCCGCGCCGCAAGGGTTAGCAACAAATCGCGATGCCGCCAGATCTCGATAAAATCAGGCAGGGCCAGCGGAGCCACGGGCTCCAGCACCAACCGCTCCTGTGCATACCCCGCCCCTGTGATCGCATCCGGCATTAATTCTCCCAAGACGTACTTGTCGCACCGACTGTGCAGAATAAGCCGCCACCGTTCAACCGACAGCGCTTGTTCCAATAAGAAATCTCAGCACTACCCCCTTGATTCCCCGTTGCGTAATCGCTTGACTTGTATGCAAATAGAACCACCGCCGTCGCCCATCGCCGGGACACGCACGCGGCTGGCTGGAATTGCAGTTGCAGCGCATGATCCGTCGATGATGTTCCAATGCTTCTCCAGCCGCGCTTCTCGTGTTGCCGCAGGTGGTTACGCTGATTAAGCCAGAAGAAATCACGGAAGGTTGGTCGCGGGATATGTCCGAGCATCCGGTGGTAAGCGTTCTCATGCCGATGCGCAACGGGCGGCCGTTCGTGCTGAATGCCGTCCAGTCCGTCCTTGCCGAGCGCTCTGTCACTCTCGAGATCATCGTCATCAACGACCGGTCCAACGACGGGTCGCCAAAGATCCTCCGCGATCTCAACGACCCGCGCATCCGGGTGATCGACAGCGTCGGTGAAGGCATCGCCAATGCCTTCAACACCGGCCTCGCCGCCGCTCGCGGCAGGTTTATCGCCCGCTGCGATTCCGATGACATCTACCCCAACGACCGGCTCAATGACCAGGTGAAGTTCCTGGAATCTCACCCGGACATCGGAGCCGTGTGCGGCGCTTTCGCAATCATGTCTCCGCAGGGTTCCATCCTTTCCGATCTCGAGAGCGGTCCCGTCGCCGAATCGATCAATCGTGAGCTCTGCGCAGGCATCGTCCGAACCCACTATTGCTGCTTCCTCGTGCGGAAGGAGATCCTCGACAACCTCAAAGGCTGCCGACCCTTCTTCCGAACCGGCGAAGACATTGACCTCCAGCTCCGCCTTGGCGAAGCCTGCGCCGTCTGGTACCAGCCCAAGCGCCGGTACCTCTACCGCCTGCACGCCGACTCCGTCACCCATCAACTAGGAGGGATGCTCACCGGGCACTACGACTGGGTCGCGAGACACCTCCAGTCGCAGCGCCGCAATGGAGCCGGCGACGATCTCGACCGCAATATCATGCCCCCGGTCCCCAACCTTCTCGCACCGGAGCAATCGCCCCTCGCCAAGCAGATCCAAGGCATCCTGCTCGGTACCGCCTGGCAGCAGCACAGCCGCGGACACAAGCTCCGCTCCATCCTCACCGGACTGCGCGCCGGCGTCAGCCGCCCCAGCGATCTCGCCATCTGGCGATCCGTTGCCGCACTGGTCCTCAAAAAGTCGGGCCAGCCCCTCCCGCCCGCCTATGTCCAGGCCTTCCCCCACGTCCATCCCGTTCCCACACCCACCCCCAACACCCTCACCCCCTCCAACCACTAACCCCCAACCCCCACCCGCATGTATTGCTGAAAGGCCGACTTTTGTAAGGCCGACTTTTATAGGGGCGACTCCTGAGTCGCTCTCCGCTCTCAAGTCGTCTGCGTCCGGCCAAACAAGCCAACTTCCCAAACACCCTCCCATCCGATCGCCCCGCACCCACAACGCCCAGAACCAGCTCACCGAGTACGACGGCAACGACATCGACTACGATGCCAACGGCAACATGACGGATCCCCCCGCCCCGCTGGAGCTGAGAAAATGACTTTTGTCCCGACGCCCGTCCCTTTGGCCTCGTCGTCCCCTTGGCGTCGTCTGAGAAAATGACTGCCGTCCTCTCGGCCTTGGCCTTCGGCTTTTAAGTGCGCCCGTCGTTGACGAAGGCCCACAAAAGCCTTGTAATGCGACGGCTTCACGTCTTAGGGGAAGGAAGGTTGCTATGGGAACTGGGCGATTTCTGACATTCGTGACTGGTTTTCTTGTCTGCTGCGCATCGGCAGCCTATGCGAGTTACAGTTTCAGCGACGGATTCGAGGGGTACTCCAATCAAACAAACTTCGATGCCTCTTGGACGAAAGATGGAGATCCGGCATATTATTTTGATCCGACATTCGGCCGCGATTCCAGTCATTCCGTGCGAATGGTTGGAAACTCCGGCGCTGGCGGTACGAATAGGTACTATCGCGATTTAAACAGACCACTTGTCGCCGCCGACAATGCTCCTATCAGGTTTAGCTTTGACCTGTACTTACAGTCCGGGGGAAGTGACCCTTCATGGTATTACGCCAACCACCTTGCCGATATGCGCAGCTACACCGGTGGAAGCTATAACGTCGGATCAGTAAGAGCAGTGGTCGGAATGGGTGTTACTCCGCCCGGCGGTTCGATAGCAGATACCTACAACGAGCACTATTTTCAGGGACGGTTGCTCACATCCGGCGTTGCCGGCCAATACTACACGCTCGACGCACCTGGCGCCGTCGGCCGCAGTGTGGGGTGGCACACATTATCCGCAGAGGTGGGCGCGACTTATACCAACTTCTACGTCGACTCCAAGCTTGCGGAGTCAGTGAAGAGAGGCGTCACCGCTCCCATTTCGTCGATGGTAATTGGCGCCGGCCTGCCTGGAAACGGCCACACCATGTGGTTGGACAACATCAAAGTAGAACAGCAGGAACCACCCAGTACCGTCCCTTCACACATCATTGGGGGAGTGCCCGAATACACGTGGAACTACGGCTGCGAGCCTACTT
Source organism: Tepidisphaeraceae bacterium (assembly GCA_036387255.1). Lineage (GTDB taxonomy): Bacteria > Planctomycetota > Phycisphaerae > Tepidisphaerales > Tepidisphaeraceae > DASVUC01. The sequence continues at coordinate 6,370 of DASVUC010000034.1, forward strand.
CCGTGGGGATGTTGATGGGATACTGGGATCGCCAAGGGTTTAACCTGGTGGCGGACACCGCGACCTTTGCGCCACTCAATGACGGAAATACCCCGCCGCCACAGCGTCCGAATCCCAAAGATATTTACACATGGCTCGACAACGGCTACAGCAAGGGGAGCGGTGAAAACCTCATTGTAAACCAACTCATTGCCTCTGAGGGACACCACCTCGACTGGTGGGATCATTCCAAAGGTCCACAAGAACCAGGCAGCACGGCAGATCCGAAGTTGGCCCATCATAAGGACGATAGCCTTGCAGATTTTTTGAAAACGTCGCGAGGCTCTTCTCTGAAGAATGGCGACAGCGAAACATTGGATCTTCCTGCCGGGCTTGAAGCTTGGGCGAGCCGCCAAGGGCTTCGAGCAGCAACCGGGACCTCCTTCGGTGCGAACTTCAACCTGCTAAAGAGTGAAGTGAGTGCTCAAAGACCCGTTCTGTTAACGCTCGCTATCGACGGTAAAGGCATTGCCTACCACACCGTCCTCGCCTACGGATATCGAGACGGTGGCCCCGGAGACCAGTGGTTCGCTGTTCGCGACACTTGGAGGAACGGCGACAATACTGACGGGAATCCGATACAGATCAATATGGAGGGGAGCATCGAGTGGTGGAAGTGGGCGGACAGAAAACAATCTACGGCGAGCAGCCTTATTGCCTATGTCGCAGAGATGGATACGTTCAGATTGCTCGTCAACCCACAGGATCTCCTCTACATGCCGACGCTATACGACAGCTTCGAGCGGCATGGTTTTCAAACGGCATCCGGGCTCGGTTACAACATTGAGGACAGCAGTGTGGACCAATCGGCCGTCTGCGCGATTCAGGACTCGCCGTTGGATGCGAATGATTCGGTACTCGCGATGACAAGCATGACCGGCGAGCCTATCGCGATTAGTACAGACCGCGATTTCTCTCCTTCCACCAGCATCTCCTTTGATTACATGTTTCTTGACCCCGGTAAGCTGGAGGTCTTTTTGGGTGGCGTTAAACTGGCG
>DASVUC010000035.1:0-24745 GCA_036387255.1 Tepidisphaeraceae bacterium
GGTCTCCTGGTTCGTCGAGCGCAAACTCGCCCTCCGCACCGGGCGCCGCGCCGCGGCCCTCGATGCCGCGCGCCGCACCGTCACCCTCGACGACGGCCAGGAAGTCTCCTTCGACCGCCTCCTCATCGCCACCGGCGCAACCCCGCGCCGCCTGGCAATCCCCGGCGCCGACCTCCCCAACCTCTTCTACCTGCGAACCATTGAAGACGTCGGGCGACTGCATCACGCGATGGAACAGGTCGAACGCCTTCGCCGCGACAAGGCTCGCGTCGCCGTCATCGGCGGCGGCCTCCTCGGTGTTGAGCTAAGCGCAAGCCTGAAGCAGATGGGCCTCGCCGTTGACCTCATTGTCGACAGTACGCACCCCTGGCCCAGGTTTTCCGGTGACGCCGCCGGCAATTTCGTCACCCATTACCTGCAAAGCAAAGGCGTCAACGTCCACCTCGGCCAGCGCCCCGCGCGCCTCGAAGGCGACGGCCGCGTCCAGCGTGTCCTCCTTAGCGACAATTCCACCATCACTTGCGACTTCGCCATCGCTGCCGTCGGCGCTATCCCCAATAAAGATCTTCTGCGCGGCACACCCATCACGGCCGAGAAAGCCATCCTCGTCGACTCCCGCTGCCAGACGAACATCGAAGGCATCTATGCCGCCGGCGACTGCTGCGCCGTCTTCGATCCGCTCTTCAGCAAACACCGCATCCTTGACCATTGGAACGGCGCCGTCACCACCGGCAAACTTGCCGGCGCAAACATGGCCGGCGACCCCAAAAGCTACAACGCCGTCAGTTCTTTCTTCTCCGACGTCTTCGATTGCTCGATCACCGTCTACGGCGAACCCCGCCTCGTCGACCGCCGGATCGTCCGCGGTAACCCCACCCTCACCACACCCAGCTTCCTCGAATTCGGCCTCTCCGCCGACAACCGCATCACCCAAATCCTCTCGGTCAACCACGGCGAGCAGGACATCCTCAAGCAACTCGTCCAATCCCGCGCTAACGTTCAAGGCCGCGAAGAACGCCTCAAAGAACCCACAACACCCCTGGCGATGCTTCTGAAATCTGAAATCTGAATCTGAAATCTGAAACCTGAAATCTGAAATCATTTCGGAATTCAGATCTCCTCCGCGCACAAAAAAAGGCGGCAAGCCCTGGCTCGCCGCCTCTCTCTTTTGCGCTCGTCCAGATCTTACCGATCCGTCCGCGTCTCGATCCGGGTGGTCTTGTCGCCGTCGCGGTCGATCCGCGTCGTCTTCTTGTAGCTCGAGTCGCGGCCATCATTGTCCGGATGGTCCACATCCGCCGACGCATGACAACCGATAATTGAAGCTGAGAAGATCGCCGCCAACGTCAAAGTCAAAAAGCGCTTCATAAATCCTCCGCAGTAAGCGCCGACATCGGCGCCGTCTTGCTTTCCAAGGCCAAGCCCATGGCTTCAGCCATGGGATAACTTGGTCAGACGCACCAGCTTCAACAAATCCAGTGCCACACCGGCCCCAAGCGCGAACTTCAGCAGAGAACGGTAAAACTGGGGAAGTGCTGCCGTCGTCAACGCCCATGGGAGAGCGTCAAATGCGTCAGCCCGCTGCGTCGGATTGGCTTGCATTGGCAGTGTCGCGCTCCAGATAACGCGCTCCCAGCATCCAAAATACCCCCGCCAGCACCATCACACCCGCCACCACCACGAAGGCGCTGTTCCACCGATAAACCTTCGTCCCATCCGGCGCCACATGTGGCCCGGCGATCTTTCCCAGCAGCGGCGGCGAGATGAAATCCCCCAGCAGGTGAATAATGAAGATGTTCATAGCAAACGCAGTCGCGCGGATCGACGAGCGCGTCACATTAGCCAGAATCGCATTCGCCGGCCCGGTATTAAAGAACAGAAAGAAGATGATCACGAACACCAGCGCCCACGCCGCCGGGAACGGCGTCACCAGCAGCGCCAGCACAAACGGCGCAGCGATCAGAATTCCCGCACCGGAAACCAGAAAGTACGACCCTGAAAATCGCTTCCGCAGCCGATCACCCATCCATCCGCCGAGCAGCGTGCCAAAAAATCCGGCGATGACCAGTATCCCGCCAAAGATTGTATTCACCCGCGCCAGCGATCCCGCCTCGCGCCAGACCAGGTACGCCGGCATGAAGTATGAAATGCCACCGATCGCAAACGTCAATCCCGCCAGCCCCGCCGTGTCCAGCACATACGACGGAATCCGCGCCAGCGAAAGATAAAGCGACAGCCGCGCCGGCGCACCCCGCTCTGCCTGGCGCTGCGCCCCGCCAGCCGCAGCGATATTCCGCGGCTCGCGCATCCAAAACGCGAGCGCCCCCAGCAAAAGTCCCGGCGGCGTCACCGCGTAAAACGCGTACCTCCACCCCCACTTCGACGCGATCAGCCCCCCCAGCACATACCCCAGCGCCGCCCCGATCGGCAGCGCCAGGTAGAACCAGCTCAGCACCGCCCCACGCCGCTTCAGCGGATACAAGTCGGCAATAATTGTCGGCGCGGCCGGCCCGTAACCCGCTTCACCCACGCCCACAAAACACCGCGTGATCAGCAGAATCGTGAACGTTCCGGCTAGTCCCGATGCCCCCGTCGCCAGCGACCACAGGATCACGCTGAACCCCACAATGATCCAGCGCGACATCCGATCCGCCAGCCAGCCAAACACCGGCGCCGTCACCATGTACGAGAACAGGAATGCCGACGCGAGCAGACCCGTTTTCGCCAGTGCCGCGTCTTCGCTCGCGCCCGGGAAGAAGTGCGCCCGGATCTGCGGCTCCACCGCCGCCAGGACCTGCCGATCGATGTAGTTGAAGAGGTTGATCGCCAGCAACAGCACCAGCGACACCCGCGCCCCCGGCAGCGGCTCATCGCGGTCGTCGGAAAGGCTGGAACTTGCACTCACATCATGCGCCATGCCGCGCGATCATGCTGATCCCCCGCGCGGGTGCAACCATGCGCCTCGCCGCTACGCGTCAAAGCTGCCGATATACGCCTGAACCCTTCGCACGTAAGCAACGCGCGGGTCGCGGGAGATGTCGTGCACCTTGGAGGACGGGATCGTGCAGGAAACGACGCCGTCGCCCGGCCGCTCCACGTTCGTCGCCGCGAAAACTTCCGCCAGCGCCTCATCGTCCAGCTTCTGCGCCTGACCCGCTCGAAAGATCAGGATCACGTCCGACATCTCCATGCCCTATGGATCGGCACGAACGGAAAGCGGAGTTATTCCTCCACAAAACCGATTACTTTTCCGCATCCGGCGGCTGATAAACGCTGTGACCCTTCTTCTCCAGCGCCCGAAGCTGCTTCACCGTGGCCGCCGCTTTATCGGTCTCGCCGCGGACGATCTGCTGCTCCAGGTCCGCCGTCGCTTTCAGCACGTCCGCCATCTGGATTCGATATTCCTTGAGGTAACTCTCCAGCTCAGCGGCGGGTCGAGTCGTCGCGCCCTCAGGCTTCATGTCCTTGCACGCAATGGTGTACTTCTGAAGATCCGACACCGCCGCCAGCGTGGTCTCGAGCTTCTTCGGGTTCTTCAAGTCGCGCGTGATCTTCTGGAGCGCCTTGTTCATCAGCTCCATGTCCTTGTTCATCGGCTTGTCCGCGTTCTTCGTGTCACCCTCGGATTTCTCCGCCCCCTGCTTTTCCTCCTGCGCGTACAGCGAGCGAACAAGCGTTCCCACGCTCAACAGCAACACCAGCGCGGCAATCACAGGCAACGAGAAACGGTTCCGAATCAGATGCATGATCTTCCTCCAAAGGATGCGGTGATTTAATCGTCATTCATCGAAAAGAGCAACGGATTGAGGTGCGTTTGCACCAACTCGCCGGGCTTCAGCCCCGGCATCCACGCGTTAATGTCCCCCTGCTGATTCTTGTTGGTCGGCTCTGCCACCCGGCAGCCGTCTTCAATGTAAATGATCGTCATGATCTTCCGCGGCTCCGTCGACGTATTCGGCCCCGCACGATGAAACGTCCAGCCGTAGTGAAAGCTCACTTCTCCGAGCTGAAACGGCTCATCCACCAGCGGCAAGCCGCGATCGAGCAACGCCTTGCTGATCTTGATCTCGCTGTCGTCGCTGATCTCCAGGTTCCGCCCCACCGCAAACTTGTGGCTCGTCGCGCTGAACGCCAGTGGCCCCATCTCGCGCGTCACCGGCTGAAGTGGAATCCACGCCGTTACCGTGTTGTCCGTGTCGACAGGCCAGTAGTACTGATCCGCATGCCACGGCGTGAACCCCCCGCTCGGCTCCTTGTACAGCGCCTGATCGTGATACAGCCGCACACCACCAACGCCCATCAGCTCCGCTGCAATCCGCGCCAGCCGCCGCGAAAACACCAACTCCTTCACCATCTCGCTCTTCGTCCAAAGGTTCATCACCTGCAGAAACGCCTTTTGATAAGTCGTCCGCTGCTCCATCGGCTTCGTGTTCGTGTTCAGCCTGAGCACCCGGCGACTGATCTCCTCCCCAAAATGCCACAGCGCTTCAGCCGAAAGCACCTGCTTCAGCTTGATAAAACCGTTCTCGCGAAATAATCGAATCTGCTCCGGCGTGAGCGTGTAAGCGGAATCCAGTTCAGACGAAGATGAGATCATCAATTCAATGTAGCCGGCGCGCACGGATGTGTTGAGGGAACAGGTTAATCCACTTGCAAAGCATCACCCCAGGATCGCTCATCGGAATTAGCGGCCCCTCCAGAGCCCCCCGGCGCTTTCCCTCTCCCGGTACTCCGGGAGAGGGCAGGGTGAGGGCTCTTCTTCAATTATCAGGTATGCGCACAGCTGGAAGCTCTCCAGGTTCACCCCGACACCCGGCAATTCTCCGTCAGCGTCGCGACCATCTTCTTCGCATCCCCATGCTCCTTCAGCAGATCAAGCTGGCGCTGCGCCCACGTCGGCTGATCCGCCAGCGCCGGCAGCTTCTCCAGGTACGTCGAACACGCCAGCCGCTCCGCCACCGGGTGAAGCTGTTCCGCCAGGTCCTTTAACGTCTGGCGAACAGGCTTGATCTTGTGCGTATCGAAATCCACCAGGCTCGCCTCCAGCCCATATCGCGCCGCGTGCCATTTGTTCTGCCTCACGATCATGGGATGACTGTCGTGCTGATACGTCCCCTCGTCGATTTCATCCGACAGCTTCGCCACCAGGCAGTGGATCAGCGCCACAAGGGTCATCGTGTCATCCAGGCACCCCGGCACGTCGCACACGCGCACTTCAACAGTGCCGAAGTTGTGGTGCGGGCGGATGTCCCACCAGATCTCCCGAATCGTCTGGATGTACCCGGTGTCGATCAGGTGCGTGATGAGCCAGACATACTCCGACCAATTGCGCATTAGGGGCGGCAGCCCCGCCGTCGGCAGACCCTCCACCACGCGCGCGCGCCACGATTGAAGCCCCGTCACGCGCCCATCCCAGAACGGACTGTTGCAGCTTGCCGCCAACAGGATCGGCAGATACCGCAGCATCCGGTCGCAGATCATCACCGCCTTATCACCCGAGTCGACGCCGACGTGCACGTGCAGGCCAAAGGTGATCATCTGCCGCGCCGTGTCTTGCAGAGAGTTGATCAGCCAGTTGTAACGGTCATTGTCCGTCACTTGCTGCTCGCGCCACGTTGAAAAAGGATGCGTCGCTGACCAGTACAGGCGAACCCCCGTCTCGTCGGCGGCTCGTTGCAGCGGCGCCAGTTTCCCCCTCAGATCCGCTTCCGCATGCGCCACCGTCGGGCACACCTCGGTATTGATCTCCACATAACACTGCATCAGCTCCGGCTTAACCCATTGCCGCAGCGCCTCAGGAAGCCGCGACAGTAAGCTCGGCGCCGCGCTCGCCAGCGCCATCGTGTTTTGATCCACCAGCGCCAGCTCAACTTCAACACCAAGCGTGGGCTTGGAACTGGGAACGAATTTCAATCCTCTCATTACATCCGTTTATAGCGCAAGCAGCAGCTTTTCGGGTACGGCCAATGCGCCGCGTATGCATCGCCCCCACCGCCATCACGCATCTCTCGGTAAACCAAAAAGCCCGCCGAGGTGGTCTCGGCGGGCTTTGGTTCGATTCACCTGAACCTGAAACTACTGGTTGTAGTTGCTGTAAGCGTAGTACGTCTTGATGTTGCGGTTGTAGTAACCGCCCGCCTGCGAGCGAACCGCGTTGAGCACCACGCCCACGTGTTCGGCTCGTGCCTGGCGGAGCGAGTCCCGCATCCGCTGGAGCAAGCCGCGGCTGTTGCTGCGCGCCCGCACCACGCTCACCACACCATCGACTCGAGGCGCGAGTGCCATCGATTCGCTGACAAAGAGCAGCGGGCCGGAGTCGAAGATCACATGGTCGTATTCTTCCAGCGCCCGCTCGATGAAATCGGTCAGGAGCTGACTTTCCAGCAGTTCCGTTCCATTCGGTGGACGCGGGCCCGAAGGCATCACGTCCAGGTTCGGAACCTGCGTCTGACACACCGCCGCCGGGAAGGCTTCCAGGCTCGACAGAGCCGTCGAGAAACCCGTCTCGTTCGCCACCGAAAACACCCGGTGCAATTCCGGCCGGCGGAAGTTTGCGTCGACCAGCAGGATGCGCCGGCCATTGAGCGCCAGGCCCGCTGCCAGGTTCGTGGCAACCGTTGTCTTGCCGTCGCCGGGGCTCGGGCTCGTCACAAGGATGCTCCGGGTGCTGTCCAGCGAAGTCGAGTGCTGGAGCCGGCTGCGAAGCTGGCGGTACTGCTCTGAGAGCATCGAGTGCGGAGCCTGGAAGATCACCAGCGGCAGCGGAGCCCCGGCCACCTGCGGATCGTCGTCCTCATGACCGACGATGCCGAGCAGATTGAGCTCACCCACGCGATCGATATCTCGCGGCGAGCGAACGCTCGTGTCCATCAGCTCACGCAGGAACGCAATGCCCAGGCTCAGCGCCAGACCAGCCATGATGGCGACAGCCATCGTAATCGGCAGCTTCGGGAAGCTCGGCGTGTCCGGCGTCTCCGGGCGGATCGCCCACTCAATACCGCTCGCCGCCTTCTGGTTCTCCACCTGGCTCATGTTGTCGAGCTGGCGGCTCACCTGCTCGAGCAGCTCATGCGTCGCCTTCTCCTCATCCTTCGCGGTGAGGTACTGGCTCATCTGGTAGGTCAGGTCGCCAAGATCCTGCTTCGACTGGTTGATCTGATCCGTGATGCCCTTGAGCGCCACTTCAGCCGATTCCTTGGCGCCCCGAAGCATCTCGATGTAACCCGCTGTTTCCTTCGCCCGCACGCGGGAGAGGGTGTTGTCCAGCTTCTGCTCTGTCACTTCTTTCTGCTTCTTCAGGCTCTGCACCGCGCGGTGCTCGGCGCCAAGCGATGTCACCTGCTGCGAAATCGCCATGTCGATGCTCATGAGCTGCTGCTTGAGCGCCTGGATTTCCTGATCGCGATCGATCTGCTCTTGGATCCGCGGGATCTCCGTGCCCCCGTCCACCTGCGCCACGGCCGTGTCATAAGCGGCCTTGGCCTCGGCGGCGTTGCTCGACATTTCAAATTGCTTCTTCAGGTAGTCGCTCAGCTCAACTTCTTTCGTCGAGAGCCGCCCCGGCGTGCCCATGCCGTCAATGGACAGCTTGATCGCCTTGTCACGCAGGTCCTGCGTCAAGTCGCGAAGCTTGAACTGATAACGCTGCTTCAGGTTGTTGAGGAGCTGCGTACGCTCCAGCACGCGATTCTGGCTCGCCGCCTGCTGATCCTGAAGGTGCTGCGACACGATCTCTTCAACGATCTTCCGGCAATCGTCAGGCTTGGAATACGTCATCGAAACCGCCACCAGTCGCGTGTCCTGGATCGGATCCACGCGCAGGTTGTCCAGCAGGTCTTCCTTCGCCTTCACCACGTTGCTGTTGAAGCTCTTGTACCAGTCGGTCTGGCGGATCTCTTCTCGATCCTTCAGCACCTTCATCAGCAGCGCCTCGTGCTTGAGCATCGCCGCCTGCGTCTTCTGGTCGACCGACAGCGTCGCGGTATCGAGCGTCGCCGGCTTGTTCTCCATGATCATGGAGAAGCTGTTCGGCGGCTGGATCTGGATCAGACCCGTGGCGGTGTAGCGAGAGTAATAACGTGACAGGTACGCGTTGATCGCATAGCCGCCGATTGCGCTGATAACCAGCAGCACGATGATCAGCCAGATGTGAGCGCGAATGATTCGCCACACATCACCGCTGCTCATCCCGCCGCCGGGCGCCGCCGCATGGGCCATCATCTGACCCGGAGCGCCGACGGTCATCGCACGCGTCGGTGCGCGCTGGGGGACGCGAATTGCTGTCGTCTGGGGCAACGTCGTCATAAACTAGGCTCCTCACTACCCGCCGAGCTCGCTCGGCCCTGAAACACTATTATGCCCCGAATCCATCCGTCGTGCGCGGCGTCCTTGCCGCTGGAGGCATGTCGGGCCAACAATTGGCCCCATGCCAACCATACGACCAGTTTTTATCGGACGTTCATCGTTTACTGCGAGTTAGCCTGACTCTTACTGCGGCGCATTTCCTCCGCTCGCCCCAGGGCTTGCTCGATCTTTCCGTCCAGCGTCGGATCATACGGACGGTTCTCGGACTTCATCCGCTGGATCATCGCCCGGGCCAGATCAAGCTGCTTCCTCGCTTCGTCCGGGAAAGCCTTCTTCAGGTATGCCTCAGCAAGATGATACCGTGCGTCAACGATGGGGCTGGTGTCCACCACGTTCTGCAAGAGCGCGATCCCGTCATCGACCTGACCAGCCAAAGTTAGCATCCAGCCGTGCGTGTCCATAATCATGGGCTCGCGCGTATTGGTCTTCTGCATCACTTCAAAGGCGTGCTTGCTGTACTTAAGCGCCTCATCGGGACGCGGCGGGCTCATCACTTCCGCCAGCAAACATGCCATATTGTTGAGCGCGGTCAGATCATTGGGGGCGCTATCCAGCAGCTTCAAGTAGCAGTCGTAAGCCTTCTGCGTCTCCGGCTTCGGCCGCGTTTGCAGATAGAGCGCACCGCCGTACCGCAGAGCCTGCTCACGATCCGCCTGAGACAGGTTCGGCATCACCAGCACCTTCTCCAGCTGTTTGACCGCCTCGTCAATCTTCGGCGGGTTGTCCTGTTGATACAGGAACGCGCTCATCAATGCCCAGCGTGGCTCCTTATCCGCACGATCCTTGATGCGCATCTGCGCTTCGCCCACCCCGATCTCACGTGCCATCGATCGGACGACTTCGCTCACCGCATCGTCATCCTTCACTTTCGATGCCGCATCCAGTGCAAGTTGGTAATCCGCAAGCGCCCCGACGCGATCCGTCAGGTACCGCTTCGCCTGTGCGCGAGCCATAAACGCCCACCACCGGTTCGGGTCCTGCTCCACGAGCTTGCTCGTGTTCTGAACGACGATCGGATAGTTCTGCGTCTTGATCAGAAGCGCCAGGTACTGACGAACCAGCTCGATGTTGCCCGGAGCAGCCTTGATCGCGTTGCCCAGTGCATCGGCGGCATCCACGTAGTTCGTCTGGGCCAGGTACATATCCGCTTCACGCTTAAGGATCTCCACGTCCGGCCGGTAGTCCGGAGCCGTCTTCAGCTCCGCGATCACTCGCTTAACATCCAGCCACCGCGGCGGAGACATCTTCGCATAGCTGTCCAGCAGCGCCAGCACGATATCCCGATTGCTGGGGTTGGCCTTCTGCGCCGTCTCCAGTTCGCGAACAGCCCCTTCAAAGTCGTTCTTGCGACGCAGGCAATCCGCCAGCGCCCGCCGCGCATCCACACCCACGCCGGCCGCATCCTTACATGCGTTGAACTGCGCGATCGCCCCGTCCACGTCCGCCCGCGGCTGATTCATCAGCACGAGCCCGAGGTAGTAGTGCGACTGCGCATGCTTCGGGTCGATCCGCAGCGCTTCCTGAAGCCGCGTCTGCGCCTCCTCGAAACGGTTGCGCGACAGGCTGATCGAACCACCCAGCGCCCGCAGATCAACGAGGCTCGGCATCTTCGCCTGCGCCGCCGCCAGCTGCGAATCCGCTTCTTCAAACTTGCCGGCGCTGATCATGATCTCGATCCGGCGCCGGATGATCCGCGGATCTTCCGCATTGGCGCCGAGGACCTTGATCGCGTCCTCATACTTCTTCTGGTCCGCAAGCACCGTCGCCAGGCGCATCTCGACGTCGACATTGGTCGGCGCCTTCGTCATCGCCTGCTGGAGAATCCGAACCGCTTCATCCTGCCGATTCGTCCGGGCAAAGAACTCGCCCAGCAGCATCAGCGGCTCAGCGCGTTCCTTCCACGCCGGGCGGGCCGCCAACTGGCGCAGCACATTTTCCGCACCCGGCAGATCCTTCAGCTGCGCCGTCACTTCTGCCGCATAGGCGTAGAACGACGGCTCATCCGGGAACTTCTCCACGCCCTGCCCGAACAGCTGCTTGGCTTTCGTCAGGTAGGCGGTGGCATTGGCCTTGTCGTCCGGATTCTTCCGCAGACGCGACCGCGCCGACGACATGTACGTCCGCCCTGCCATCAGCAGGGTGCTTGGATCCTCCGGATTCTTCTTCAGCGCTTCTTCCCGCCCTGGGATCACCGACTCCGGATCTCCGAAGCTCAGCTCATGGTTCAGCTCCATGTCCAGGAACTGGCCGTTGCTGGGCATCACGCTGCGCGCCTGCGCGATCATGCGCTTGGCGTCTTCCTTCTTGCCAAGCGCGTAGTAGCACTCGATCGCGCCGCGGTACGCCACCGGGTTGTCGCTCTGCTTGTTGAGCGCCGCAAGGTAACGCTGAAGCGCCTCGTCATACTGCTGCGCCGCCTGCAGCGCCTCCGCCAGCGCCAGCCAGCTCTGCCCGAACTCCGGCATCGTCTGCACGAGCTTCCGCCCCATGTCGATGCCGCCGTTGATGTCGCCCTTGGCCATCGCCAGGCGATACTTCAGCAGCAGGCCGTTCACCTGGTCTTTATTGGCGCGTGCCAGCGGCTCTATGTAGTTTGCCGCCACCTCAAACTGCTTCCGCACGAGAAACGCGTTGAACAGTTGCAGCTTCAGATCCAGATCGTCCGGCTTGATTGCCGCCGCCGCTTTCAGGTGCGCCAGCTGATCGTCGCTCTTGCCCGCATCGCGCGCGAACTCTGCCAGCAGCAGCTCGCGACGGAACGGATCTTTCTCCTTCGCCAGCAGCCCATCCTGCAGCTTCTTCTTCGTTTCCTGCGACGGCGCCGTCGTCGCCACCGACTCCACCGCGTCCAGGTCGAGCGCTTCCGGATGCACTTCCTTCGCCCGCCTCACCACCTGGCCCGCCTGGTCGTACATCCCCAGCGTGCGGAACACGCGGAACCCCAGCCGCAGCACCTCGTCATCCTTCGGATACTGCTGATCCAGCAGCGTCATCACGCGGCCGGCCTCCTGGTTGTCCTTCACCGCCATCGCGGTGTTCACCTTGTCCATTGCTTCCTTCTTCGTCTTCTCCGGAAGCATGATCAGCAGCTTGTGCACCTGGTCCTTCTGCGCCACCGGGTCCAGAAGCTGGATCTCCAGCTTGATCACGTCCGGGTCGCTCGGCCGCTGCTGGCGCAGGATCTCCACGTGCTGCCGCGCAACATCCATCTGCTGCTCCCGGATCAGGAGCTGAGCCAGCAGGATCCGCGCCGGCGCATAGCTTTCAAACTTCCTCACCAGCTTGTCGAGCAGGTCCTTTGCGCGGCCCGACTGCTTCGTCTCAATGTAGCTCCGAGCGAGCAGGTCAGTCGCCTCCCAGCGATCCAGCTGGCGCTCCTGGCCCTGCTGGTCTTGATCAGCAACCGCCAAGGCACGCTCGAGCGTCTGAATCGCGTCAATCGACTTGCCTTGCGCGCGGTAATACTTGCCGCGAAGAAGCAGCGTCCGAACGTTGTCGGCGCCCTCCTTCAGGATAATGCGGTTGATCCCCTCTTCGATCTTCACGCCCAGCTTCGTCTTCTGCTCCGCCGTCATGCCTGGCGCGGTGTATGCATCCAGTCGCATGCTCGTCACCGACGCCAGTGAGCGGATTTCCAGCGCTCGCGTCACCAGCGACTTGGGGCCGCTCAGCCCGCGCGCCGCCAGCGGCTGGTCGAGAATCTCGATCGCCTCCTCGCGCTTGTCCATCGCGATGTGCTCCGCCAGCGCCAACCGCACCTGCTGGTCGTCCGGCTTCTTCTTCAGAAGTTCACGGAGGATCTTCTCCGCCGACGCGCGATCGTTCACCTGCGCCGCGGCGCTTGCAGCATTGATGTGGATGTACACAAACAGCGAATCATCTTCACTCGCCACCGCCGCCGCCTGATCCAGGTACTGCTTCTTCAGCTTCAAGTACTTGTCCGCCGTGGCGTTGTACTGGTCCAGCAGCTTTCGTTCGCGGCTGTTCGGATCCTTCGGCTTCACCCGCGGCGCAACCTGCGCCGCCTGCACCGCCGCCGTCATCCGCTCCTGCTCCATCACCTGCGAAGCGCCGAACAGCATCGCCGCGTTCTTAGGCTGGTTCTTCACCGCCGTCGCGATCACCGCGTTGGCTTCATCAATCATCTTCGCCGCTTCCGCGTCACCGGTAATCGGGTTCCGCTGCCGCGCCTTCTCAGCCTTGTTCAGCTTCGCCCGCGCCACGAAAACCGGCAGATCCGGATTCCCCGGGTTCTTCGCCATCAGCGCCGCCAGTTCATCCACCGCCTTATCGATCTTGGTCTGATCCGTTTCCACCCCTACCAGCCAGCGCCGCACGATCGCCGAGTGGATCGACGCCTTCGCCGCGGCGTTGTCCGGCTCCACCTTCGACAGCGCTTCGGCCGTCTTGCGAATTTGCTCGAAGTAGTCCGGCCGCGGATCCAGGTCCGCCAGCTCGCTCCAGAACGACAACAGACGCTCCAGCGCCGCCTTGTGCCCCGGATTGATCGTCACCGCCTGTTCCCACGCTTCACGCGCCTTGGCCAGGAACTGCGGATCCACGCTGCTCAGCATGTTCAACGCGTCGCCATAGTCCGACCAGTTGTCCGCATTCTTGTTGTCCAGCTGAACCGCGCGGCGGAAGTTCTTCACCGCCTCCTCGTAGTTCTGCTTCTCCATCGCCTCGCGACCAACGGCAAGGTACTTGTCCGGCTTCTCACGCTTGAACTTCTTCGCGAGCAAAACGCCGAACATCAGCACCATCACGATCACGCCCAGCGTGATCAGGAACTTGGTATTAACTCTCTTGCGTGCCATATCTCTCGCCGTTGGTGGTCAGGTGGTTGCTTCTCGACTGTTGATTCACTCGCCTCTTAACGATTCGCCGATCCCGCGGAAGCCAGTTGCGGTCCCGCCTCCGAACCCGCGACCTTCTGCCAGTCCGGCATCGAACGGTAAATATCCGGCAGCGCTTCCGTCAGAAAATCCGTCATCACGCGCGCCGACTTGTCCGCGTCGCTCACCAGCGTCATCACTTCAACCTTTGCGTAATACCCGTGACGCTCGAACAGGTTCTGAAGCTTGCGGCGAACACCCAGCGGCGAGCTCACAAACTCGCCGTTGGCATGGAAAAAGTACGCCACGCTCCGCGTTACCTTCCGCGTTCCCGTCTGGTCTTCAAAGTTGATGTAGTGAACTTCCAGTTGATCCGACGCCTTCCCGTCCACCTTCGGCTTGGCGCCGTCCGGAAGCTCGTGACCGATTGGCCACTTCACGTAAACGTCCTCGCCCGGGCGCGGCTCGTAACCGTCCGCCACGTAGCAGCGATCCGGCACGTGAGCCACCGTGTCCACCATCCCCGTGTAATACGTCACCGCCAGATTCACCACCGCTTCCGGGTTCTTTCCCCGAATCTGCGACAGCATCTCTTCACGCTGGTTCTGAAACTTCGTCCGCTCCGCCGGATCCGTCGCCCGGTCTTCCTGCTCCAGCAGCCGCGCAAAACGCTGGCGAACGTCGCCGCCCGCAATGCGCTCATCCACGTATTCGCGGAAGATATACTGGTTCGTCCCCAGCACGTCTTCGATTTCCTTGTCGATTGCCTTGTCCGGGTTCACCTGCACCCACGGGCCCAGCTTGTCCCCGATCAGCGTCAGCTTCCGCGCCAGCGGCACCGGTTCCTTCTTGAAGTGCAGCTTCATGAAGTCCACCGCGAAGTTCAGGCCCAGCGCCGCGATGACCAGCAGGATGAACGCCGCCATGAACTGAGGCTTGGAAAACACGCGCCGCATCGCGCCCGCCAGCGCCGGATTCTTCCGCGACATCACAAGCACCACGACCGCCGCGATCAGCAGCAGGGCCACGATGATGAGCTGGGGATGTTCACTCAGAAATTTCATTGCCCCTCCGTCTGAGGCCGGCCCTGCGGCGGTTGTTGCTGTTGTTGAACTTGCGGCTGCTGCTGTTGAACCTTAGGCCGCGGCACAGCGGCGCCCGCCGGTCGCGGCGGTGTAATTCCAGGTCGTGGCGGAACCACCGGCGCACCCGCCGGACGAGGTTGCGGCGCTGGCGCGGGACGCTGCTGCCCATTCCCCGCCATCGGCGGCTTCACGGGAGCCGCTTGTGTCTTGGCAGATCCAGCCGCAACCGTTGGTTTCGGCGCCGCGCCTGCCGATGGCGTCTTCGCGACCGCCGGCGCGGGCGCGCCCGCTTTCGGTGCCGACGTAACCGGCGCGGTGATCATCCGCGGAGCCGCAGCCGCCGCGATCGGCCGTGGGCGATTCCCGCTCGCCACCGACGTCCGCACATCCGCTTCTTCGATAAAGATGTGGTCCAGCACCCACCCCACCGTCAGGATGAGGAAGAACGCGGGGATCAGCATGATCAATCCCACGAACTGGTGCGCAAAACTCTCGGAAAGCTGCCGGCTGATGTAGTGATCCAGCAGACCCTGACCCGCCACACGAGCCACATTACAGAAAATGGCAATCGGAATCGCACTCACCGTGATGACGATCTTCTGCCACAGCGGCCGAACGCTCAAGAACGCGACCGCCGCGCCGACCGTGATGAACGTCATCAGCGAACGCAACCCCGCGCACGCCTCGGCGACATTCAGCGTCCGCACCGGCTCCGTGATCCCGCCCATGTTGATCTTGGTACCCGTGCGATACGCATTCACGCCCGTCCAAAGCAGCGTCTGCACGGCAACCTTCGCCGCCAGTTCCTGAAGCGGGCTCGCGATGTAGCTGTAAACCAGTGCCGGCCACGGAATTCCGCAGACCAGGTAGGCAATCGGGAACCACGCGACCTTCATCACCTGCCACCCGCAAAGCAGCAGCACGATCCCAAACAGCGCCAGGATCATCCCCATGCCCTGGATGAACTGGTTCTGACCCGGCCAGATGCCGTAGCCAAACATCACCAGTGCGCCCACGGTGATCCCCAGCCCCAGCCAGTTGCTGCGAACCGGCGCCTTCAGCAATTCGTCGCGGTTAATGTAAAGATAGTAAAGACCAACGACGGGAATACAGACACCGTGACCCCAGTTCGCTTCACCGTAAAAAGGGTTGGTCTTGTCCCACAGCCACCGCAGCACCACCCAGTAGACGGCGACAAAAAGCGCTCCAAGCGATCCCGCCATGAACCACGTGTCCAGGCTCAGGCCGTAATACGTCGCCGGCGCGTCGTCCCTCGACGGCGACGCTGCCGACAGCAATGCGGATGTTGGCTGCAATTCGGTCACGACCAGACCCCATACGATGCTCTCTCAATCGAGGGCAAAGTCATGTAAAGGACTTTCAGTTCATCGGTTAAGAAGCGCGGGTACAAAAGCATCCAACGCTACGAACAGCGCTGGCTGTTGCTTGTTCCTTACGCGACCCGGCCGATAACAGTTCTCTTTTCTATCAGGACTTGCGGATGCGCCATCGCCCCCGCGGAGTGCGGGGGCGATGTACAACTTGCTTATCCAGCAGCACCAAATTGCCCGTCCGGTGCCGCTGAACCACCTCAGCTAAACCAGCCTAGCGCTGCTGGTCCTGCTGCGGGGCGTAGTTTCGGTCATACAGGAATCCGAACCCGTACGTTACGCGGAAACCATTACGCAGGGCCGCGATGAACGGGGCGAACACATTAGTACCCACGCGCACGTGGTCATAAGGTTTCAGATAAATGTCCGGCTGCATCCCCGCGTAAACCTTGTCCAGGTCCACCAATACGTTCACTTCCTTGTCGCGCCCGATTCGCCGGATGACTTCGGTACGCGCCGGGATCGCAACAGCGTCAAACCCGCCGGCCCCGTCCACAGCCTCCTTCAGCGTGATGCGGCGGGCGGTCAGGCTATACACGCCGCCTCGCTGAACGTGACCCGCAACCCAATACTCACCCGTGAGCGGATTCGGAACGATGATCATGTCCTGCGGACGGATAACGATGTTGTACTTCAGGTCGCCATTGCGCAGCTCATCCAGCGGCACGCGAATCACGCGCACGTTCTCGCCGCCCATGGGGTTATTGAATTCGAAACCGCCTGTGCCCGCGGGCTGCGTCGTCGGCCCTGCGCCCATGGTACCCGTGGCGCCCATGGCCCCGGTGGTGCCGCGAGCTCCGGCAGTACCCGTTGCGCCCACCGTACCCCGCGCATCGCTGGGCGCCAGCGGATCCACGCGCCCGGTCGCTCCAACCCCAGTTGTCCCAGTCGTCGTTCCCCGATTCGGCGCCAAAACCGGCTGACCTTCCACGATTCCGTAGCGTTCTTCAGCGGTCAGGTTCCCGCCGGGCGCGGGACGTGTCGCCGCGCCACGCGTAGCGCTCGTGCCCGTGGCGCCAGCACCCGGCGCCAGCGCATCGGCGCCCGCAGTCTGGAGAAGAACCGCTCGCGCCGTCCCCACCCCACCCGCATCCGACCGCGGCGCCAGTTCATCGCTTGGCAAGGTCGTTGCCCCACCGGCGGGGCCGGTGGTGGAGCGGCCGCGCCCAACGTTCTCGCGGCGAATGACGTAGATGTTCTCGATACCCTGATAAGGCACATCGCCCGCAAGAACCAGCGCGTCGAGGATGCGGAAGTCGCTCTGGAGAATCTGATACTGACCCGCGCGCTGCACTTGGCCAAGAATGCTAAAGGTGCGAGCGCGGGCTTCCGTCACCGTCACGGTGACCTGCGCGTTCTGGATGATGTTGTTGCGACGATAGGCGTCGATGATTTCCTGCTCGAGCTGCGATTCGGTCAATCCTTCCGCGCGGATCTGACCGAGCAGCGGCAGGCTCACGTTCCCGCTCTCGCTGACGCGCGTCTGCTTGAGCGTCTCGACGTTGGGCCCGACGAGATCGGTGATCGAAATCGTCAGCATGTCGTTGGCGCCGACCACATAATCCTGCGCCGAAGCGACGAGATCTTCCGGGCGGACGTCCTGCGCATTGGTGAATTCTTCGTTGGGCTCTTCGATGCCCGTCTCAAGGCTCGAGAGGATCGGCATCAGCAGTGGCTGCTTCTTGAACCGCCCCACTTCCGACGGATCGATAAAGCCGTTGTCGAACGGCCCATGCGCCGTGCAGCCGCCCACCAGCACACCGGCGGCGACAATCGACAGAATCTTCAAGGCCCGTGACTTCTTCGAGATGCGAGCAGAACGCAAGGGTGCGCTCCTTTCAGGTTACCTGTTTTGAGACTTTCCAGCTCTAACGCCCACGGCGACAGTCGCCGCCCGAGCAACACCTATTTCATGTTCGGCTTTCCAGCCCTTTTAAATTTATCGGCAAAATTGCATTTTCTTCTTATCGGACCGGGGCGTTAATTTAGGTCAGACTGCTGATATTGCAATAGACCCCGCCGAACGCAAACCCGCCAAAGCACGATCCCCGCCACACTCAATCCCCGGCGCCATCAGAAGTTGCACAAGTCGCAGCACCCGACCCGTTGCGTTCACAGGGCTTGCACAACCGGGTGTCGCCGTTCATCTTCTCGCGCACTGCCTCCACTTGCGCATTTTATGCTGATCGTGCACTGAATGACCGAACGCCCGCAGGAGCACTCTTGACCAGCAAGACTCGCATCCACTTTGCCCGCGGCCTCGTCCTTGCGGCCTTACTCTTGGTGAGTGCGCGATCCGTACACGCGCAGCCTATCCAAATCGAAGGGCTCAGCGGACAAGTTACCGCGGTCAAGATCGAGATTCCTGCCACTCGATTCAGCCGGCGCGGTGAACTTCCTGAATCCGAAGACATCGACCTGAAGCGGATGGCCGGCTGGGCCATGAACTATCTGGCCCGCACACCGCGCCCGGACCGCAACTTTGAGCCGGTCTTTCAGTGCCATCCCCGCCAGTGTCCGCCTGTTCCGGCAGGGGCCGATCCCGTTGTCGCCTGCGACACAGACGCTCGAATGGACTGGGAATGGTATTACATGCGCGAAGTCTCCGGCTCCGACGGCGCGCGCGACATCGAGCAAGCGTTCCACAAGCGCATCCGCAGCTACATCGCGCCGGACGGCAAAGTCTGGGCGACACCGGGAGCGTTCAACGAATCGGACATCAACGCCAACTACACCGAAAACGACCGCATCATCCACATCTGGGGCTCCACGAAGGTGCTGCAAAGCCTTGCAGAGCACCACGCGCGACATCGCGATGAAGAATCGAAAGTACTTGCGCAAAAGGTCATGCGCGCACTGAAGTCGCTGGCAAGCTGGGATCAGCATGACGGCCAATCCCGTTGCTGGTTCAGATGCGGCATGGGCGGACTCAAGCCTGATGGGGCCGTCGTTCCCAACGGGTGGAATCGCCAGCCGGCGCCGATCATCGAGCCCCTGCTCACGTACTACCTCGCCACCGGCGACGCCGAAGCGCTCTCCTTCGCCCGCGCTTACGCGGAAGGAATGATCACCAGCGCTCAACCAGACGGACTGCGGTTTGGAGCCGATGGCAGCTTCCCCGGCGGTCATAGCCATGCCACCATGCATGCCGTCTGGGGCATCGCGCACCTCGGCGCGCTGACCAAGGAAGCACGTTATCTGAGCTTCGCCAAAGGCGCCTTCGACTACCTGCTCAAGCGAGGCACCGGCACCGGCTGGTTCCCCGCCGGCCCTGACAACTGCAATGAAACCTGCTGTGTCTCCGACATGATTTCTATCGCAGCGCTCCTGGGACATGCTGGCAACACAGCCTACTACGACTACGCCGAGCGCTACTTCCGCAATTACATCGCTAGTTTGCAATTCATCGTCACGCCCGACTTTGAGCGGTATTACCAAAACCTGCACCAGGAAAAAGGTGAAGCAGCAATCGCCAGGGGACTGGACGAGCTTCGAAAATTCCAAGGCGGCATCATTGGCGGGTCCGGGCTGAATGACTTTGAGAACAGCCTCCTGGGCAACGTCTCGGGATTTGAAATGTTCGGCTGCTGCGCTCCGGAGGGGATGCGCGCCATCTACACGATCTGGAGCAACAGCATCGAACATCGCGCCGTGTCACCGACCGGCCCCGCCGGCGTCTACGTCAACTTAAGCTTCTCCCGCACATCGGCCTGGGCCGACGTGATCTCCTCGCTGCCAGCGGAAGGGCGCCTCACGGTCAAAGTCAAAGTGCGAGACACCTTCTTCATCCGGCCCCCACACTGGGCCCCGCACAGCGACATTCAAACCTTCATCAACGATGAACGGGCCCAACTCACCTGGCGCGACGGCTACATCTCCGTTGAAGCTAAACCGGGCCATGAGATCTCGCTCACCTACCCACTCATCTCCTTCAGGCAACACGTTAAAAACCTGTGGCAATCCAAACCCAACCTGGAGACGACCTTCCACTGGCTAGGCAACACTGTGATCTCCGCCGAACCCGCCCCCACACAGACCCCGCTGTTCTCGCCCAAGCCGCGACAGCTCCCGCCGCCACCGCCGCTGAAATGATCATCTTCTCCATTTTGACGTGATCAGAGCTGTGGCTTCTGGTTCACGAGAGTACGAGGAGGTCTTCAGTTGCTTTCACCAAACAATCCCGCCAGCAGCAATTCGCTTAAGATGGGGCTGAGGGAACGAGGCTATGGACGCGTTTTATGCTTTTCTGGTGCTGGCGCTGATGGTGGCGTGCGCCGCGTGGTTTCTGCTGGCACTGCACGGGGATCGCCGGCAGAAGCGGAAGCATTATGCCGAGGCTACAGCGCTGGGATCCAAGCTGGTTTGTCCGACGTGCAATCTGCCGACGCTGCAATGGTCGCAGGACACTTGGGAGGCGGAACTGCAATACCTTGATGGCACGACCAAGACCGAGCGAGGCTTCACGTACATATGCGTGAACTGCTCGCAGCTTCATGATTTCACCACGGAAGGCGCCTATCGCAGGCCCGTTGATTGATTTGTAGTGCAACGTAGGTGGTGCGGAATTCTACCGTGCTGCCACGTCCCCGGGTTGTGATACCTTTTTAAACTTCAAGAGTCCGTCTGCTACCACCCGAACTCCCTCAGTTCGGCGAATCACCATCTGACGCATATCACGCACCACATGGTCTGTCGCATCTGCCGCCCACTTAGCGACGGGGTAGACCATTATGGCCTGCACCGCAGCCTCAGCGGCGATCACAAATGGCTCGCCCACATGCTCCTTCCGAACCTTGGGCACCCAATCTAAATCCGGAACACGCGCTCGAAGCCGCTCCCGCCACTGTTTCTTCTTTTTTGATATGTCATCAAACAGCCGCTCGAGCGGCTTGTCGTGAATCAATTCATTTCTGATCCTGATCAACGTCTCAATGTCTCCAAATCGAGCGTCACCTGTATCGAATCTTGATCCACAAAAAGCGTAAAGCATCCTCGCCAAGTCGATCAGCTTCAATCTCCCGTCCTCTATCAGAAGGTTAGAAGTGCCATGAAACGCCGCATCCAACGCAGCAAGACGCCAGTTTACCTCCGACTGAAACGTCGCTGCGCACAACATGATCACAGTGGATGACGCCGACCTGCCTAACATTGCAGCTTCCTGAACGCGGCTGGCTTCCTCAAGGGCCGGCGGCCCCTCCCACGGTTGGAGATCTACAAAACGACGCGGCTCTCTCGCCATTTCCAAGTTCAGACAAATGCTGTGTTGAAAATTGGTTGGTGGACGAACATCAACTAGCCCCTCGGCGCTGAATGCGCAATTTATTATTCCTACAACGGGGTCCCGTGGTGACGCTTCTGATCGCTTAGGAAAACCTGCGGCCTTTGTTTGCGCATCCTTCAGCAGATGGCATTTCTTGTACTTCTTTCCAGAGCCGCACCAGGAATATCGATCCTGTTGATTTACCTGGTCAAAATTTCATCGATGCATGCAATCCGCACTACCTGCCCCCCCGCCGAAACCATCGCCGCCGTCAGCGCATCCTCCCTCCTCACCTGCCGCCTCTCCCGCTTCACCCCGTTCGGCCCCGCTGACGCATCGTCATTCCAGATCTCCGCCACAAACTTCCCCTCACCTAAAAACGCCAAGGGAATCTTCAGCTCCCGCGCATCGTCATCTGTCATGCTCCCCACGTACCAAGTCTTCCCCTTTCGACGCGCGATGGTGATGTAATCGCTTACCCGCCCCTGGATGACCCGCGTCTCATCCCATGTCGTCGGCACATCCGACAAAAAATCGATGCCGCGACGCCCGCGGTACGCCGCCGGATAATCCACGGCCATCGGCATCGGGTTGTCATAGACGACGTACATGGCGAGTTGATGGCAGCGCGTTCCCATGACGTCGGGCGCGATATCGCGCGGGAGAAAATCGCTGGCGCGCACCGAACGAAAGCCTCCCTGGTGGAAATCGAGCGGCCCGGCGAGCATGCGCGTGAACGGCACCGTGAGCTGATGCTCGGGCGTGCTGCCGGGGCTCCACTTGTTCCACTCCTGGTTGAGCACCGCTTCATGCGTCAACAGGTTGGGATACGTGCGCGACAAGCCGGTGGGCTTGGAGACATTGTGCAGCGTGACGGTGAGCTTGTGCTGTGCGGCCTTTGCGACCATCTCGCGAATCCAGTTGATCATTTCCTGATCGTCGCGCTGGATGAAATCGACCATGATTCCCTCCACCCCCCACTGCTCATAAGTCGCCAGCGCCTTGTCGAGGTACTTGCGCAGTCCCGCTGATGCAACCCAGAGGCGAATGCGGACGCCTTTGCTTTTGGCGTGAGCGAGAACCTCGTGCATATCGAGCGACTTTACCGGGACGGTGATGTCGTGTTCGCCGTAGCCGGGGATCTTTCCGCCGTACCAAGCGATATCCAGCCCGTCGATTGAGGAATAGGCAAAACCGAATTCCGCTGCGCCATCGATATAATGCTTGAAGGTGGCGGTGTCGACGCCGCCGCGACGGCCGTTGTGGTCGACGAGGTAGCCGTTCCACCAGAGGAAGGCCACCTTGCCCGGCTTGATCCAGGAGGTGTCGGCGATGGCGCAGGGATCGTTGAGGTTGTAGACGAGGTTTGACTCGAGCAGCTTCGCCGCCGAGGGCGCGATCATGATCACCCGCCAGGGCGTTTGGCGCGGTGCGTCCCCAACCACCTTCACATCTTTGTACTTCGGATGCGGCGAGAGATCGGAGCGCAGGAGAACCCGGCCCGCGTTTGTTGAGTTGGAGCGTGTGAGGTACATGCCGGCGTAGTCGGTGAGATTGGCCTCGGTGATCGCGACGGCGGGACCACCTTCGGGGAATTCCACCAGCAACGGCAGGCCAATTAGCTTGCCGGTTTCGACCTGTTCCAGCGACTTGGGCTGGTAGTAAAACTCGTAATGGCTGGTGTGATCCGGAATCGGCAGGATCCACCCTTTGGCCGCTGCGGGAAGAGAAAAGGTCGAGTCTTCAGAAGCGATCTCCACGTGCTTCATACCGGGTTGCTCGGGGAGTCGATAACGGAAGGCTGCGCCATCATCGTACGCGCGCAAGATGATCTCGACGGTTCGCCCGCCGCCGCGCTCGCGCAGCCGTGCCGTCACTTCGTTGAAGTGATCACGGGCGGTGGAGGTTTTGCCGGCGACGATGGGGTAGGTTTGGTCTTGACTGTCGCGGCGCACGTCGAGCAATTCCAGATCGTGGAGCGGGCCGGCGCCTTTAAAGGTGATGTTCAGGGGCGAGTTGTCGATCACGACGCTGCCGCGGTAGGTGATGCGGTAGAGGGCACCTTTGTCGGGATCTGATTTGTTCTGGTTGAGGCGTAATTGAATTGCAACGTCGCCGCTGGGAGACGCAGCTTGGATCTCGCCGTTGTCAGCTTTCGCCTCTGGCGCAAGATGGATCAGCGCGAGGACGGCAATCAGCGGCAGAAGTATTTGGAAGTGCCGGCGCGCCCGCGGGGGAACTTGAAGTGCTCGTAGCATCGGTAGAGCGTAATGCCGCTTGAGGAGAAGAGACAGGTGTTGCGGCCTGGGCGCATCTCGTGGCTGCTATTTCGATGCACCTCGAGGCAGGGCATAGTGCAGGTGCGCACCTCCATTGACGAACCAGAGACCTTCATCAGCGTCGCAGAAGAGTTCTTTGAATTCGGTTCTGGGCGCGTCCCATTTGAAGCGCTGCGTGACCTCGATCCACGGCTGCGCGCCGCGCTTGACCAGGTTCAAGCCAACCACGCCGTTGCGATGCAGAAGCCAATAGCGTCCGTTTGGCGATTGCACCACCGTTCGGGGATCAGGCGTATCGCGAATGACGCGGAACGTTCGCTTCGCTCCCGAGGTGACGACGATTCGCCCACCTTGATCTGTCCACCAGAGGTTGCCTGCCGTGTCCGCCAGGACCGGCGTCTGCGGCTGGTCGTATGCCTCCGCTTGTGTACCACGGAGTATGCCTGCCCCGGTGGGCATCTGGTAAATGGTTTCGGTTGCGGAGATATCGATCGCATTGGAGAAATGGACATTCCAGACGCCGGGGCGAATCGGTGGGAGCGGCTTGGAGACGAGTTTTTGGTTCTGGAAAACGATCAACCTTAGTCCCGACTGGCTTGGATCCGTGACCGGCTCTTCCTCCAGGACCAATGCGGATCCCTGGTGAACGGCAGTCAATCCGAAAGATCGCTGCGGGGCACCGCCGATCTCACTCCACGCATCTCGCCAGGATTGGCCGTCGTAGAACTCGAGATGTTTCTCATGCGCGAACCACAGATGGCCAGCTCCGTCCGTTGCAATTTGAACATGGTGCGGCAGCGCGTCTTCGGACGCGCGGTAGGTTGCAAACGCGCGGGGCGCTGCGGCAAGGACCGATGAGACATGCTTGTGCACCAACTCGACCAGCGACTTCTCCTCAAGCCACTGCTTCCCATCCCACAGTCGCCAGCAAATCCATTGCTTGGTCTGGGCGTCAGCAAGACCAACGATGACCCGCTTCTGGTGAAGAGGATAAATCATCATTGAAAGATTCGGCTCCCAATTGATCCGAAACGGTTTGATCCGCTCGATTCCGATGGTCACCAGTTGCTGCGGCTTGTCGTTGGAGAGCCCCCATGCCATCGCCTCGCCCGGAAGAGGCGTCGCCCATGAGCAACGGACAACCTCACCAGTAAGTACAGGATCGCTGCCCGGTTGAGAGGCGATCGCACGCGGCTGCGCTGCCGCGCCCAGGGGAAGCAACGCGAGTACGACGAGGAGAAGGATTAGCCGCATGACGGGAAGGTAACGCGCAACAAAAAGCCCGGCATCGTTAGATGCCGGGCTTTTGCTTGCTCTTTGCAAGTGAATAGTCGGATTGCCATCTGCCGGCGTTGCCGCCGGAATTTCCATCCTTCGACAAGCTCAGGATGAACGAGACTGTGCTGACGTTTCATCTCGGTTTGCACCGGGAATGTTCTAAGTAATCCCTTAGAAAGGAGGTGATCCAGCCGCAGGTTCCCCTACGGCTACCTTGTTACGACTTAGTCCCAGTCACCGAACCTAGCGTAGG
>DASVUC010000036.1:0-7075 GCA_036387255.1 Tepidisphaeraceae bacterium
TCTCGGCGGTTGGGGGGCGGGATGACCTGGGGCAGGAGATTCTGCATCGGCTGCGCCAACTCGGCATCGGCACGCGGTACATCCATCTGGACGCGCGGCATCCGACGGGGACTGTTTCTGTGACACTCGATGCTGCCGGTATTCCCAGCTATGTCATCCACAAGGATGTCGCGTGGGACTTTCTTCGTGATTCCGATGCGCTGCATGAACTGGCGCAGCGGACGGATGTGGTCTGCTTTGGGTCGCTGGCGCAGCGCGCGCCGACGACTCGGCAGACCATCACGTCTTTCCTGAAGCACACGCGGGAGGAGGCGCTTCGGGTTTTCGACATTAACCTTCGGCAGCAGTACTACAACGCGGAGATTGTGGCGGCGTCGCTGGCGCATGCGAGCGTGCTGAAGATCAACGATGAAGAGGTGCCGAAGGTGGCGGATTTGCTGGATTTGCCGCGGGAGGAGGGGCAAACGATGGAGGTGCTGCTCGCGAAGTTTCCGCTGCAATTGATCGCGTTGACGCGCGGTGGGCGGGGCTCGTCGCTGTATACACGTGAGGAGTCATCACATCACGATGGGTTTCCGGTGGAGATTGTCGACACGGTGGGGGCCGGGGATGCGTTCACCGCGGCGCTGGCGGTTGGGTTGCTGAGGCGTCAGCCTTTGAACCGGATCAACACGTTTGCAAACCGGCTGGCAAGTTATGTTTGCTCGCAGCCGGGGGCGACGCCGCGGGTGCCGGAGGCGCTGACGAATTGGGACGAGCTTTGAGCAGCGCGGGACCAGCGGGATCGAGCGGGAATCCGAGCAGCCGGCGACGGCTGCTGGTGGAGTCGTGGCGATTTGTGCCGCACTCTTACGCGATGGTGAATCAGCACCAGTGCGTGGAGATTCTGAAGCGGCCGGAAATTGAGTTGTATCACCGCGACGCTCCTTACTACCGCGACAACTGGCGTCCGCTGCCGGGTTTGACGGATGTGGTGGCGGAGTCGGCGGTGCAGGCGATCCCGCCGCTGCCGGGGGATGTGCCGGCGGACGCGGTGCTGCGGATGAGCTTTCCGTACAACTTCGCGCCGTCGCCGTGCCCGCGGCTGTTTGTGTTTGGGACAGCCGAGCATCGCGCGGTCCCGAAGCACTATGTGGCGGGGCAGAAGTCGCTGGCGCAGGCGGTGCTGGACAATCCGGCGGCACAAATCATCACACCGTCGAACTGGTCGCGTGAAGGATACATTCATTCGGGCGCACCGGCGGAGCGGGTGCATGTGGTGCCGCATGGCGTTGATGTGAACGTGTATCACCCGCTGAGCGAGCAGCAGCGGCAGGCGCTTCGGCCAAAGGCGCAGTGGAGCGGGTTTGTGTTCCTGCACGTGGGGGCGATGACGGGGAACAAGGGCGTGGTGCCGCTGCTGAAGGCGACGGCCGCCGTCATCGCCAAGCGTCCGCAGGTGATGCTGATGCTGAAGGGGATCGATGTGATGTACAACTCGCGGCTGAACCTGGACGAGTACATGAAGGCGCTGACAGAAGCGGAAAAACATTTGCTGCTTCCGAGGCTGCAATACAACGGAAAGATCTTCTCGGTGCGCGACATTGCGACGATGCACCAGCTTGCGGATGCGTACATTTCGCCCTACCAGTCGGAGGGGTTTAATCTGCCGGTGCTGGAGGCGGCGGCGACGGGGTCCCTGGTGCTGTGCACGAAAGGGGGAAGCACGGATGATTTTACGCGGCCGGAGTTTGCGCTGGGGCTTCCGGCGAAACTGGAGAACACGCTGGTGAACGATCAGACGGGGAAGCATCTGCTGGTGGATCGTGATGCGATGATCGAGCAGATGATGCGTGCGGTGGATGAGCCGCAGCTTCGGGAGCGGGCGCGGGAAGAGGGGCCGAAGTTCGCGCGCGAGAACTTCACCTGGAAGCATGTGACGGATCGGCTGCTGAAGACGATTTTTCCTGAGCTTTATCCAGCGGGGGGTTGAGGCGCGGCGATGTTGTGCGTCGTCTTCCGTCCGCGGGCGAAACCGCGGCAGAGGCCGAGCTGTTGCGGCTTGTCGACGAGCTTCCAAGCGTTTACTTCATTGAAGCCGGCGGCAACGACCATGGCTCCGAGACAGTGCAGTGACGGTGACCACCAGTTGGTGTCGTTGCCCGCGAGCTCTTTGCCGGGATAGAACTCCATCACGACGCTGCCGGCGTGACCGTGACCGAGACCGCCTCGGTAGGGGCTGAAGTCATCGCAGATGGCGCTTTCCACATAGATTTCGCTGTCGCAGACGGCGGAGAGCTTGTCGAGCGCAAGGAGGGGGTAGCGCAGGTGGTAAAGGGTGCCAAAGAAGAAGACGACGTCGAATCGGCCGAAGCGGGACTCGGTCAAATCGTAGACGGTGACTTCTTCTCGCTGGCAGCGCTGGTGATCGTAGCCGAGCGCTTCGCGACAGAGGTCGAAGGTTTGCCAGGCCTTTCGTTGCGAGGGTTCGAGCTTGCCGAGGTAGTCGGAGAAATCATCAATGGCGACGACCTCGCGTGCGCCGCGGTTGAGGGCTTCGAAGGTCCAGTAGCCGTCCCACGCGCCGACGTCGAGGACGCGCTTTCCGGTGAGATCCTGGGGGATGTTGTATGAGGGGGCGTGGAGGGGGTTGATTCCGGGGGTAACGACGCCGCCGGGCAGTTCGATACGGTGGTAC
The DNA here is from genome assembly GCA_036387255.1 of Tepidisphaeraceae bacterium. Taxonomy (GTDB): domain Bacteria; phylum Planctomycetota; class Phycisphaerae; order Tepidisphaerales; family Tepidisphaeraceae; genus DASVUC01. The sequence continues at coordinate 2,678 of DASVUC010000036.1, forward strand.
CAGAAGGAGTGCTCGGCCACGCGTTGCTTGAGCTGATCAATGTCGGCTTCCGTCCAGGTCTTGTTGGTGCTCATCGGTTGGGGGCACTATAGCATGAGGCGCGATTTTTTCGGACGCAGCGGCGGGGCGACCTTCAGCAGCGCGATCTTCAAGCCGATAGTCCAAGGGCGGGCAGAGCGCCTGGCCAGGCTGGAGGATGAGGCTGTGAAGGGCATTCAAATTGGACAGTTGTTGATCGAGCAGGGCGTGCTGACGAGCCGGCAGGTGGAGCACATCCTGAAGGTTCAGAAGATGTCGCATCGTCCGTTCGGAGACTTGGCCGAGCGCCTGTTCGGGATCAGCCCGCAGGCGGTCGAGGATGCCTGGGTGCAGCAGTACATCCGCATGGCGGGGACGGTGGATCTGGACGATCAGAAGTTCGATGAAGAGTGCTTGCGCATGCTGAATCGTCGGCAGGCGTGGCAGTTTCATCTGCTGCCGATGAACCGCAGTGAAGAGAACTTGAGCATGGCGACGAGCCGGGAGAGCCTCGTTCGCGCGGTGAATTTCTCGGCGAAGAAGCTGGATGAGCCGGTGTATTTTCAGATCGCCGAGCGGCAGCAGCTGTGCGACTTCCTGATGAAGCATTATCCGGTGCCGGAGTTTTTGGCGCAGTATTCGGAGAAGCTGTAGGGAGATTTTGCATGGGCGGGACGTCCATGCTGGGCGAGGAAGATCGCTCGTCACTGCGGTGGGATCAGAATTTGAGCGCGGTCGTCGGTGTAGACCTGCTTCCAGCTCAATTCCTTCAGCGCTTTTTCGAAGCGGCTGTTCTTCAGGGGGAGGATCGCGGCGTCGGCGTTGGCTTTTTCGAGTGCGGTTTTGATGGGGGCTTCGCCGCTTAGATAAGTGGCTTTCCAGAAGTCGGCGGGGAAGACCTGGGTTCGTCCATCGAGGAAGACCTGGTATTGATCCCCCAGGCGCCAGCCGAGATAACCGCCCCAGCTAAATTCGTTGATCAAACGGTGGGATCTGGGGGCAATATTCTTCTCAACATAATTGGCGGCGTTTGCGGGGTAGGCGATGGTGTCGTCGCTGTTGATGAAGGCATCCAGCGACAGAGAAGGGCGGGGGAAAATCCAGGCGAGTCTGCCGAAGGTGAGCAGTGCGACGACGGTCAGCACGTTGCGCACAAGCTTGCGCTCCAGGACGACGTCGCTCATGGCCGGTAACGCTTCGGCGAGAATGGGCGCAACGATCATGGCAAACATGGGCGTGAATCGTCCGAGTCGCAACATGAACAGAATCGCGGCGATTAGCCAGAGCCACTGGCCGATGCGAATGCGGCGACGGTGGCGAAGGGCGAGCAGGAGCAGCACGACGAGCAGCGCACAGGTAACGATACCTGCGATACCGGCGTAGACGGCGTGCATCTCGCCGATCACGTCGCTTTTGACCATCACGTCAGCGGATTGGTAATGCCAGGCGCTGCGGATGACACCGGGCAGCAGCGGCGTGGCGAGGCAGCCGAGCGCGGTCGCGATGAGGAGGATCATGTATCGCTTAATGCTGCGGCGTTCGATTATCGAGCCCGTGAGGAGGCATCCGATCCAGATGGGCACCATGATCACGACGAGGTGGATGTTGGCGAGGAGGATCGTGATGGGGATGACGATCCAGACGGCGCGGGATCGTTCCTCCAGTCGGCGATCGCGGAGGAGCAAGTAAGACACGAGCGCGAGCCAGAAGATGGCGAAGGTGGCAGGGCGGAAGCTGATGTAGGGAAGCGTGAGATACGCGCCGAGAACGGTGGCGATGGCGCAGTTCATCAGGCGCTGGCCGCGCGTCATCTCAAGACAGCTCCTGGCGATGAAGATGATGATGCCGGCGGTGGCGGCGATTTGCGCGAGGATCGTGCCGCGGTAGCCAAGCGTATCCCACACGATTTTCATCCCGAGCTCGGGGAGCCAGGAGTAGGGCGTCCAGGGATCCGGGCGCGAGGAGAAAGAGATGCGGTCGATGAGAGGGTGAACGCCTTCTTTGAGCAGTTGCTCAGCCACGCGAAGATGCCAGAAAAGATCAGGGTCGAGGGGCGTGACGATCGCTTTCTGCATGCCGAAGATGCAGACGAGGGAGACCAGCAGCCAGAAGGTGGCGCGGACGCGGGAAGGCTGCGGTTGATGTTCGACGGGAACGGACACCAAAAGATTATCGGCTTAAAGCGGAGGCTGGCCGCAGCGCGGGGGGCTTGCCGGTCCAGCGGACGAAGGCTTCGCCGATAGCACTGTTGCAGTCCAGCACTGAAATCGCGAGGCGGGCGAGGGTAGCGTTGGAGATGATGACAGCGCCTGTTCGGCAAATAAGTCGGCGGCGATTCCAGAGGCGGCGGTAGTTTGACGTCAGATTCCGGGTTCCTTGAGTCAGAAGAGATTGAGCAGCAAGTTGCGCGCTGCGCATGGCGAGCCCCATGCCTTCGCCACCGATCGGCTCGAGTGCGGCGGCAGCGTTGCCGATGGGGATCACGTGCGGGGGCCAAGCTTGTTGCACAGGGAAGCGCGGGAGGGGCGAGGCAAGCCAGGCGGAAACGCGGTGGGCGTGGCGCAGACGCCGCGAGAGCCCCGCGTTTTCGTCCAGCAGCATCTCCCAAAGCCGCTCAAGATCACCCTGAACTTCTCGAACGCGGCGGGCGGGCACGTTCATTGCGACGTTCCACCGATCACCTTCGATGGGGGCGAGGCCGCAGTAGTGGCCGTTCAATCCCAGCAGCGTGATCGCGTCGGCGGCGTCGTCGACATTGGTGAAGTGTGCCTTGACGCCGAGGTCGCCTGTCGGCGCGGGACGGGGCAGAGCGAGCGCTGCCTTCCCATCGGCGATGATGAGCTGGTCGAAGTGATGTTGGCCGGACTGGTTATTCTCGAGATCGCGCACCGTCAGACACTGACGAATGGAATCAACACCCTCCACCCGCGCCGGTTGATGAACGACTGCACCGGCACCTCTGGCTGCCTCAAGCAACGTCGAGTCGAGCGCGTTTCTGCTCAGTCCCCACATCACAGCGGGCAGCCGGATAGACGCCTGGCGCCCGCGCGGCTCGACCAGAACAGCGCGATGCAGCGACGCCGGGTGCAGGTCCTGAAGCTGAGCGGAGAGTCCGATTTCTTCCAGGACCGCGAGGGCCAGTGGGCTCAGGCACTCCCCGCAGACCTTTTCCCTGGGGAAGCGATGCTGCTCGAAAAGATGCACCTCAAGGCCCGCTCGCGCGAGGCAGATTCCTGCCACTGACCCCGCGGGGCCGGCGCCAATGATGCACACGACAGGCATGTCAGGGTCGTAACCCGTGCTTGAGAAGGGCGTCAACGACAAATTCGTTTCACGTCGGGCGGGCGGACGCTACAATCTCTCTGTGGCGAGTGTGTTGCCGCGTGTTTGCAAAAAAGGGGTCAGTTTTATGTCGATGTCTCACGATCTTGATCGGGGGTCGGGGAAGAAGCCTGCAATCTGGCAGGTGCCGCATCTGCGCAACTCATATTTTTCAGGTCGCGAGGACGAGCTTGCCGAGCTGCGTAAGAACCTGCTGTCGCAGGATCCGAAGCGGCACGTGCAGGCGGTCTGGGGGTTGGCGGGCGTTGGGAAAACGCAGGTCGCGCTGGAGTATGTTTACCGTTTTGGCGAGTCGTACAACATCGTCTGGTGGGTGGGCGCGGAAGAGCCGTCGAATCTGGCGCTGACGTACGCGCGGCTTGCGACGCGGCTGGGGATGGACGTGCCGGAGGGAACGCCGCTGGAAGACATCCGCCAGGCGCTGCGGCGGGCGCTCAATGAGCGCGATGATTGGCTGATTGTCTTCGACAATGCCGCGAGTGTTGAAGAGCTGAGGCCGTATCTTCCGCAGGAGAAGAGCGGGCACGTCATCATCACCTCGCGCAATCCCAATTGGGATGCGGTGGCGCGGCCGTTTGCGCTTCGGCCGATGAAGCGCGATGAATCGGTCGAGCTGCTGCTGAAGCGCACGGGGAAGAAGAAGGTGGACGGCGCGGTTGGCGCGCTGGCGCAGGCGCTGGGCGATTTGCCACTGGCGCTGGATCAGGCGGCGGCTTGCATCTCCAACGCGCGGACCGACTTTGGCGGCTACCTTCGGGAGTTCGAACATTACTGGGGTGAGCTGCTGCGGGATGTGCGCCCGACGGGAGATTATCCCGATTCGGTGCACATGACATGGGAGCTGGCGTGCCGACAGCTTCAGGAAGAATCGCAGGTTGGGTACAGCTTGATGAGCTTACTGGCGTACTTGGGCAGCGATGCGGTGCCGCGCGAACTCCTTCGCGGGGCTGAGGGATTGCCCGATGGTTTGAGCGTGCTTCTCGCCAATGAGCACATGCTTGAGGAAGCGATCGCGGCGCTTGCGAAATATTCGCTGAT
>DASVUC010000037.1:0-55276 GCA_036387255.1 Tepidisphaeraceae bacterium
GCTTGAGTTCCGCGTTGGCGGTGTCGACGGTCTGACTGGCGGTGGCGGGGATCACCATTCCATTGAGCAAAAGCTTGGAGTTGGTGGAGTGGTTGCTGGCGTTCACCACCATGGGCTTGTTGTAGAAGCTCTTGACGACGATGGGCTGCGTAGCGGGTTGGCTGGTGGGGATGTCGACAGAGGTGGAATCCGTGTTCCATCCGGTGAAAACGTGGGCGAAGCCCTGGATGACATTCTGATCGTAAGTGGGAATCGGCTCGCCTTGGGCGTCGAGCGCGAGGGTGCCGTCGGGGTTCAGCTTATTCAGGCCGATCGAGAAGAGCTGGAGGATTTCACGGGCGTAGTTTTCGTTGGGGGCGGTGTAATTGGGCGCCTTCGGCTTCACGTTGCCGCGCATCGTGAGGTATTGCCCCATGATGGGATGGAGGGTCACGTCTTCGAGCAGCTTGCGGTAGTTGCCGAAAGCGTCGTTGATGAGCATGTCGTAATAGGTCGACAGGCCGGCGGGCTGGTTGGCGATGTTGTCGTCGAACCAGGAGACGACAAAGATCTGGCTGAGCGCGAAGGCGACGCGCTGGCGAAGCTGATCGGGCGCGATGATGGCATGCCTGGACCAGGATTCATTGACGCGGTCGCAGGTGAGGGAATCGCCGGCGGCGGAGCTGGTGGTGCAGCGCTGGTAGATAAGCGGATAAGAAACGGTGGGCGGGGTGACGGTGGGATCGAATTGGTCGGTTAGCCACTTCGTGTAGCCGACGGTACGGAGACTGGTAATTTCCGCGGACGTGGGCCCGTAGGTGGCTTGCGTGAGGAAGCGTGCGGCTTCTTCAGGTGTGCCGGGACCCGTGGCGACGGGCGACACGGGATCAGGCGGAATGAACGTCGAGCTGCCGGTGGCGAAGTTGAGCCAACCCTGCACTTCGGTGCCGCTGGTGCTGGTGGTGATCGCGAAATAGGTCTGGTTATTCTTGATGGCGCCGGCGATTTCGGCAGCGGAGGCGGCGGGGAAGGTCCAGCGATACGATCCGTCGCCTTGCGGGGCGAGCGTCTTGAGGTTGACCAGGGGCGTGCCGGTGGAATTGCGAACTTCGAGGCCGGTGATCGGGCCGTTGAGGTTGGAGTAGTCGACGTTGACGGTGGCGGCGGTTTCATCACCGTCGAGTCGAAGCCAGGCGGTGCCCCAACCCTGCGTCTGCACGCCGGCGGGCGGGTACAGATTCGCCAGGTAGAGCTGGGCGGTGGATTCCACGGTGAGCACGAACGAGGCGGCCCCGCTCATCATCCCATCGCCGACATAGACGGTGACGTTGGCGGTTCCGGTTTTTCCGGCCGCTCCGGTGATGGTAACGGTGCGCGTAGCGCCGGAGCCCTGGAAGGCGTAGCTTGTGCCGGGCGGCAGAAGGGTGACGTTGTCGCTGACAGCGCGAAGCGCCAGTGAATTCACATCGGTTTCGTTGTCACCGATGGTAAACGAGACGGTGGCGGCGCCGGTCCTGGTGGTGGTGGCGGGAATGGGGGTGATCGTGGGGGCGGTGTTGGGCGCGACGCCGCCGGCGAGGATTTTGCTGCTCACCTTCGCCTTGACGATGCTGACGTCGGCGGCGGTGATACCGCCATTCATGTTCAGGTCCTGGCGGAAATTGAATCCGCTGAAGGTTTGGCCGACCTGCGACTTGACCTGCGCGACGTCGGCGGCGGAAACCTGGCCGTTGCCGGTGGTGTCGCCTTCCATGACGCGACACTTGACGGTTGCGGTGTCGAGCGTGCCGCCGGCTGAAGAGGTGATGCCGGAGAGGGTAACGGCGATTTCCTGGGAATCGGTGACACCGCTGAGGGCGACGGATAAGGCGCTACCAGCAACGGTCGGTGTGGGGTTGACGGTGCCGGTGCCGGTGGAGAGTGAAGCGGTTGCGCCGGTGACGGTCTGGTCAAAGAAGAAGACGATCTGGAGGTTGCCGTTGACGCGCCGGCACTCGACGCCGCTCGAGCCGCTGAGTGGCAGTTGGACGTCGTAGTTGGCGCCGGCTTGAATGCGGCGCGAGACGGCGGCCTTGAAGACAGGGTTGATGTCAGCCCAAGCGCTGGTGGTGAGGGCGAGCAACAGACCAACCGTCACCGTGACCAGGACGGCGGGAAACCGGCGGTTTGACATCGGGGAACTCCTGAATTTGGACGCCGGGCGTAACGCTCCGGATGCGGCCTGCTAAAATTCAGCGCGAGCAACGGATTCGCGGCAAACCGTAAAACGTGAGAGGCGAGGTAAGCCTCGGAAACGTACTCACACCTGTGAGCGGTGCTACGGCTGTAGTGTGCATGAAGTTTGGCGTAAAGGCGACGACTTTATCGGACATTTTTTAAGAAATGGTGATTTTTGTGACGGCGTGATCGCAGTTGAGCGGCTATATTTCAGTTCGCAGGGAGCGAGGGCCGCCGCTACGACTGGGGCGGCGTTGCACCATCAGCAAATATTGATGATCGGAGGGCTTTGTGGTGAATTTGTTTTGTCGTCGGCTGGCATTGTGCGCCGGGGTTGTGCTGGGATTGAGCGCGGCAGTGCAGGGAGGGGTGAACCTTCAGTTCACCGCTGTCTCGGTCACGGTGAACCCGTCGGTGACTCGCGACTTCGACGTCACGTTGAATATGACCGGCAACGGTGAGCAAGTGCTGGGGTTGGATTACTACTTTAAAGCCCTGGGACTTGCTGATGGACACTTCCAGATCAAGGATCGGCGCATCGGACTCAGTTCGTTCAACGATCCAATCAATGAAGATCCAATAGTGGAGTCGAGCAGCAATGGGGACAACCTGCTGAACCCGCAGAACGAGTGGGATCTGGGCGCGGTTGCCGCTTCAGCGGTCACGAGCAGCACCACCGCGCGGTTGGTGGCGGCTTACACCCTGAGCGTGTTGCCGGGGACGCCGAACGGATCTTACGTGATCGAGTCGATTGGCCCCTCGGGGAGCTCGGGCTGGTTTGCTCCGGACTTTCAGGACCAGGGGTTCACGAACAACGCCAGCATCAATGTCCTGGTGGTGCCGGAGCCGGCGGCGGTGGGGGTGATTGGTTTGGTAGGGCTAATTGGAATTCAGCGGAAGTCGCGCAACGCGTAGCGTTGCGGCTAACTGTTTGAAGAGTTGCGCTAGTGGTTGCGCAACCAATCCCATTGCAGAAGCTGAAGCTGGCCGCCGGGGGTGAGCTGGTACTGCGCGCCCAGAGGCAGGGGAGCGTAGTGGGGGCCGTGACCAACGGGGAGGCCTTGGGCGATGGGGACGCCGAGGCGGTTTCCGAGTTGTGCAAAGATATGATCGAAGGCTTCATCGCGTTCGAAGGTTTTGCGCAGCGGCACGCGCTCTTCGCTGCCTTCGCTAGCCAGTCGCGTGTTGTTCTCGTCTTTGCAGTTGGTGAAGTCGCCGAGGATGATTGCGGCAGCGCCATCGAACGCGCCCGTCTGCTCGAGCTGGATCATCATGCGGTCGATGCGGTAGTAGGCTTCGTCGATGTCTTCGAGGAAGATGATTTTGCCAGCGCCCGGTTGGGCGTAGGGCGTGCCGGCGAGGGAGGCCCATAGGGAGAGATTTCCGCCGATGAGTTCTGCTTGCAGCGTCGTGGGTGGCGGAGGGGTTAACCATGAGAGCGTTGCGTTGGCCCATGGCGGAGCCGCGGGCTTTGAGCGGATGTAGCTGGTGATCGCCGCGTACTCGTCGTCGGCGAGCTCGCGGAAGTTGGATGCAGAAGGCATCGGCGCGTGAAGCGTCGACCATCCCCAGCGGGTGCGGACGTATTCGTGCAGGACCGTGACGTCGGAGTAACCGACGAGGAGCTTTTTGCGGGGAATCCCCTGTTGTTCCGTAAGTTGATCGAGCAGGGGGAGCAGTCGCTGCGCTCCGTATCCGCCGCGCGCCATCCAGAGGACGAAAAAGCGGGGGTCTTTGGCGTAGGCATAGAACGCGCCGGCGCGTTCTTCATCGCTGCCGGCGAAGGTGAAGTGGTGCTTGAGGACCTGCTCGTGGACGATAGGATCGAAGCCGGTTTCGCGCAGTCGGTTTAAGCCGCGCTCGAACTCGACCGGGGCGACGATGCTTGACGCGGCGAGGATGCCGACGGGCAGGCGGGGGAGCTTCTCGGTAATGAGTTTTTTGGAATGCATTACATCAGCCATACATGAACCTGACGAGGTAGATGGAGCCGAGGATCGCGGAGCCCTCCGCAATCAGACCGGCGAGCACCGCGTGGCGAACCTTGGTGACGTTGACGGAGCCGAAGTAGACGGCGATGACATAAAACGTTGTCTCGCTGGAGCCGAAGAGCACCGCCGCCATCTTCACGTAGAGTGAATCGGTGCCGTAGGCTTTGATCATGTCCTGAAGCACACCGATGGAGCCGGCGCTGGTGAGCGGGCGGGTGAACGCCATCGGCAAGATCTCCGGCGGGATCGCGACGAGCTTCAGGATGGGGCGCAAACCCTCGATCATGAAGTCCATAGCGCCCGACGCGCGGAACATGGCCATCGCGAAGAGGATGCCGACCATGTACGGAATGATCCGCATGACGATTGGGAAGCCTTCTTTCGCGCCTTCGACGAAGACTTCGTACACCGGCACGCGCTTGATGATTCCGTAGAGCGGGAAGCCGACGAGCACCAGGACGATCACGAACGTGCTGAGGATCTGGACGAGGTCAATGATGGTCTTCACGACTGCGCCTCCTCAATCGCGGGCGCGGGTGGGATGGGGCGCTCGCGTGCGATCACGTTCGGATCGGTGCGACGATAGCCGGGGAAGAGGCCGAAGACTTTGGCGGCGATAATGCCCATCACCAGGCCGAAGGCGCTGCATATCCAGATGGGCATCAGAAGCTCGTTTGTCGCGCGCAGGCCCATCACCGCGATCACCATCACCGGCGGCAGAAGCTGGATGCTCGACGCGTGCATCGCCAGGAGCATGACCATCGAATTGGTGGCGGTGTCTTTGACGGGGTTCAGCGTTTGCAGCTCTTCCATCGCCTTGAGGCCCATCGGTGTGGCGGCGTTGCCCATGCCGAGAATGTTGGCGGTGAGGTTGAGGGCCATGAACCCCATCGCGGGATGATCACCGGGGACTTCGGGGAAGAGCGGGCGGAGGATGGGCTGGACGATCTTGTTGAAGATGGCAATGAGACCCGCTTTTTCGCCGATGCGGGTGAGGCCGAGCCACATGCCGATCACGCCGATCAGCCCGAGGGCGAGTGTGACGGCGGCTTTCGCCGCGGCGACGGCGGCGTTGGCGATGTCGGCCATCGTCTGGAAGCGGACGGGCTGGAATTTCAGCCCCGCAGTGCTCGTGGTACCGTTCACCTGCTGCAAATGCGCGACTTCCGCCACGAGGCGTCGATCATCTTCCGGCGTGGTTGAATCGCGAATCTTCGCCAGCAACTTGGGCAGCGGCGCATCGGCGGCGAAGCGAACCTCCGCGCCCAATCCCTTGGCCGTCGTCGTGATCGTCCCCGCATAACTTGCCGCCGGGGGATCGGTGGTCTTGTAGAAGGTCGCATACGTCTGAGGATCGATGGCGATGTGAACCGGGCGAGTCGGCTTTGCCGCATCATCAGCTGAATCAAAGGTGATCTGTACGGGAAGTGCCGATCCGTTTCGGTACGTGTCATTGCGGATGTCTTTCACATCCTTCACCAGCGCAAAGACGAGGCTGAAGACGATCAACGCAGCCCAGATGTAGTTGAGCATGGGCGGGGATTGTAGCGGCTTCTTAACGTCGGTGATATTTGGCTGTATGGTATTTCGCAGGCAACAGAAAGGATCTCGCTTCATGAGCAATCGGTTTGGCGCGGTGGCGTTGGTGTGTGTGCTGCTGGGTGTCGTGGGGTGTTCGCATCAGGCGCCGGTCGCTCAGCGGTTGGAGCGCAAGGGGGATGAGATTGTTGTTGCGGGGCAGCTTTATCATACGGGCGCGCCGGTGGTGACGTGGATGGATCCTGGCGGCTTCGACGCCTATCGCTCGGAGCGACGGTTTGCGCCGATGGAGCAGGCGAGCTTCCTGGCGACGACGCGCGCGGCGGCTGAGACCAAGCAGCGGACGGGGAAGGCGGCGTCGTTTGCGGATATCGAGCAGCCTGAGCGCCTGGATCTTCGACGTCGCGTGTTGACCACGCAGCAGGCGGAGAAGTTTCGGGGCGGCGGGTGGGATCTTAAATCGCTACAGGACAAGGTAGACCAATTTGTCTACCACTTCGACGTCACCGGTACATCGAGCCAGTGCTTCTTCATCCTTCACGATGTGCGCGGGTTGTCGGTGCATTTCATGTGCGACGTGGACGGGACGATCTACCAGACGTGCGATGTGAAGGAGCGCGCGTGGCATGCGACGGATTCCAACCCGCGGTCGATCGGGATTGAGATCGCAAACATCGGCGCTTACTCGCCGGGGGGCAGGGAGAACCCGCTGCCGCAGTGGTATCGCAAGAACGAGCAGGGGCGGACGCAGGTGGTGCTGCCGGCGTACGTGATGAAGCAGAACATCCGCAAGCCGGGGCCTTACTACCCATCGCGCAACGAGAAGGTGACGGGGACGATCCAGCAGCAGAACCTGGAGATGTATGACCTGACCGATGCGCAGTATGACTCGCTGACAAAGCTGACGGCGACGCTGTGCAGCGTGCTGCCGAAGATCACCTGCGATTACCCGCGCGAGCCGGACGGGAAGGTGGTCAATCACGTGCTGACGCAGTCGCAGTGGGAGAACTATCAGGGACTGATGGGGCACTTCCACGTGCAGAATGACAAGAGCGATCCGGGGCCGGCGTTTAACTTTGAGCGGATTCGGGCGGGGGCGTGGAAGCTGATGAGCAGCGCCGCGAAGAACGCCAACAGCGCGGCGAAGGGAAACCCGGTGCGGTTCGTAGAGGTTCCGACGACGCAACCGAGCAGCGCTTCGGCGCGGCGGAAGCGCCAGCCGCTGCGACCAAAGACCTGGCCGCCGACGACGCAGGTTTCGGACGCGCAATAGGTTATTCGTCCTCATCTTGAAGTACAGGTTTTGACATGAAGCGATTTGTGCTGGTTCTGGTTGTTGCTGTTTGTCGCGTTGCGCTGGCGGAGGTTCCGTTTACGCATCCGTATCAGAGCGTGACGGTGAAGGAAGAGGTGCGGGCGAATCCGCCGCAGCAGATTTACGTGACGACGATTGATCTGACGGATCCGAACGTGCAGGTGCGTGTCTCACGTGGCGGGGCGGATCCGGACGGGGAGGGGAAGTGGCAGACGACGCTGATGCGGCCGACGAAGATCGCGGATCGCGAAGGGTTTGATGTGGTCATCAACGGCGATTTTTTCCATCACCTGTCGGGGAAGGATGCGGAGGGGGCGGCGGCGCTGAAGGAGTTCAAGAGCGGGATTCCTGCGCTGGTGCTGGGGTTTGCGGAGACGGATGGGGAGGTCTGGTCGAAAGCGGAGAAGCCGTCGCACGCGCTGCTGATCAGCAGAGATAAGAAGATCTCGGTGGCGAAGATTGAGGATGTGCCGGCGGATGCTTATCAGGCGATCGGTGCGCACGATCTTCTGGTGCGGGATGGGAAGAACGTAGCGCCGCCGGCGGATAAACCGGGGTTTGCGCGGGGGCCGCACCCGCGGACGGCGGTGGGGGTGAAGGATGGGGGGAAGACGCTGGTGCTGGTGGTGGTGGACGGTCGGAAGAAGGGAAAGGCGACGGGGATGTCGCTGCCGGACCTGGCAAACGTGATGATCAAATACGGCGCCCAGACCGCGGTTAATTTCGATGGCGGCGGATCCTCGGTGATGGCTGTGCGCGATCCGCAGTCGAAGAAGATGGTGATCCTGAATCATCCGTCCGATGGGCAGGAACGGTCGGTGGGGAATGTGCTTGGAGTGAGCGTGACGGGGAAACGTGCTGCGACCACGAAACCGACGAAGTAATTAGACGTGACTGCGATTCTTACCGGACTTCTGCGGTGCCGGCGGGTTTGGTGGTGGGTTGAGTCGTCGCGGCGACGTTAGCGGGGGCGCTTCCGTGGACGACGTAGCCGACGCCGCCGTTGTCGAACCAGGCCCGCGCCAGTTCCGCGGCCGGGTAGACGACGCCGTTGCCTTTGTCCCGGCTCGCGGGGTCGTTGACGATGACATCGCCGTTGGTCTTGAAACCGCGGATGACGATCAGGTGACCGCCGGTGGATTTGTAGAGCAGGCCCAGCGCCTCACCGGGTCCGAACCGAATCGACGCGATGACAGGATGTCCCTGCGCGATCTCGGTTTTGACTTGATCCCAGTTGCGGAAGCGCGCGAGCCATGCGTCGATGCCGAACTCGCCGGCGCGCGAGACGGCCCGGCCCCAGTTGCCGAAGAGATCGTGGTGCGGGTCGAAGATGGCGGCGGCGTTCTCCGCGGTGGGGCGGTCGATGCCGTAATAGTGGAGCACCATCGAGGTGCTCGTGGGGGAGCAGATCATGCCGCGGATGGATTTGGGATTCTCCATCGCCCCTTGGCCGCGGAAGGGGACGGGCAGGTCGCGCGCCCAGTTGGTTGGGGCGGTGGTGGGGGAGATGCGCTGGCGCAGATCGGGGTCCTCAACGATGCCGGTGTAGCAGACGGAGACGCGGCGAAGTGCGGGTGTGACCTTGGGATCGAAGTCCAGGCTGCTGAGCGTGACGCGGGTTTGGAACTTGGTCGCGGGCTTGGTGAGAAACATTTCGTCGATCTGCACGGAGCCGTCATCCCATTTCAGCGGATGATCGAGCGGGATGATGTTCTTGCCCCAGCTTTGCATGTAGACCCAGGGAGACCACTTGCCCTCCTGCTCGACGCGGACTTCCAGCAGCGCCCCCGTTTGCCCCGGCGTCTTGACGTTGAACGAGGCGATCAAGTTGGTGATGGGAAAGTCGCAGCGGACCTCTTCGCTGGTCCAGGTGCCGATGCGGGGGAACTGGTTTTCCTTGTAACCCAGCTCGATGCGCGGGGGATCTTCGTTGCGGATGGTGGCGTTGTGGAGCGAGCCATCGGAGAAGGCGTCAACGGTGTCGAGCTGGACGAGCTTGTCGATGACGTTGGGGGGGTTGCGCTTGGCGGCGCGGCGCGGGGCGGGGCGGGTGGTGGATTGCGTGGTGGCGCGAGCGGTGGTGGGGGAGAGATCTTGGTCGATGCCTTGGAGTTCTTCGGCGAGCAGGGTGCCGCACATCAGGATGATCAAGAGCGGGAAGATTCGGTTCATAAGGTGCAGCGATTGTAGCAGGAATAGCTCCTTTCGTGCGCGGGGAAGAGCCCTCATCCCAACCTTCTCCCGGAGTACCGGGAGAAGGGGTAAGAGGGGAGAAGGAATGAAATGCTACCATTTCCAGATCTGATCCCACGCCTGCATCCAATTTTCGCCTCGGCTGACGACTTTGAGGGGTTCGACGATGTCGACGTTGTGGCGGCCCATGAAGTTGTTGGCACTGTCGACGGTGGAAAGGTCGATGGTGATCGTTGTGGGTTTGGCGGGGATGTAGGGTTTGGTGCGGATGGGGCTCGTCAAGGCGCGGTAGGCGCCCTCCTCGATCATTTGCCGGGCGCGGACGGGTGGGATGTTGCGGGCGGAATAGCGGGAGAGGCCTTTCTTGACGGCGACACCGTGGAGGCCGTCCCCCAGCAATTCATTCCCCTCGCGGACTGTCGCTTCGTCGCCGGTGATGAGCACCACGGGGCAGTTGTAGTGGCCGCAGAGGGCCGCGTTGATGCCAAACTCACCGACGCAGGTGTCGTTGAAGTAGAGGTTGCGCCACGTGGTGGTGGAGATGGTGTGACAGAGGACGCCGTCCGGCGTGCCGGCCTTGGCATGCATGCCGATCATCAGGGCGGCGTCGCAGCCTTTCTCGAGCAGCTCGGTGTATCGGGACCAGGGGTGATGGCTCACCCAGTCGCAATTGGGGTCGAGTAGCTCGGGGACGAATGAGTTGAAGTTCCACCCTTTGCCGGCGCCGTGACAATCGACGGCGACAATCTCTGTTGCCCCGGCGCGCTTCGCGCCGCGGACGGCGGCATTGATCTCCTCGGTGTAAAGCCGCCGGCCCTCTTCGTAGAGCGCCTCGCCGCCGGTCACTTGCTCCCAAACGACGATCCCGCTGACCCCCTCCATGTCCGACATAATCAGGACGCGCATGGACGGGATGGTACGCGCCGGTGGTGATGCGGCAACAGACGACTCGCTTGAACAGATCAGAGTCGCTGGTTCAGCTTCCAAAGTTCAACATTCGTGGTGCTGACGGCTCGGCAGCCGGCCTGAGTGATCCGGACGACCGCTTCGGGTGTGCGAATCAGCCCACCGGCGATGCAGGGGATTGGAAGGTTTCGGAATCGGTCGGCTACTTCAAGGAACGCCACACCGGGGAGAACTTCCACCGCGTCGGGTTTGGATTTCTCGATTACGCTCAAGCCGCGCTCGACGGCGCGGCCGTCCTGCAAAAACAGCCGAACGACCGAGAGCAGTCCCAGCTTGCGGGCAAGGGGGGCGAGGTGATGGCGCACAGTGATGATGCCGTCGATGCGGGGCAGCGTCGCGAGATAGCGAACGCCGGCGTCGTCGTTCGCGAGTCCGTCGACGAGGTCAATGTGAAGGAGGACGGGGAGGTTGTTGAAGGGCGGTTTTTCAAGCTGGTAGAGCAGCGTGGGGAGGTCGGTGAGTTCGCAGCCGCCGATGAAGATGATGCTGGCTGAGGCGATGAGGGAGGCGTGGCGGTCCAACGCGCCGTCGGTGACGTAGGGAATAACGGATCTGGTGAGGTGGGACGGGATGGAGGATTTTGGGAAGCGGGAGGGCATTGGGGTAAATGACTTATAGGGTGGTCACAAGAAGGGCCCTCACCCTGCCCTCTCCCGGAGTACCGGGAGAGGGTGAAGAGGGGGAAGATGATATCGTCCGCTTGACTCGGCTGTTGCGATGGTACAATGAGGTGGACGAGGGGGAAATTGAATACGCAGTTTCGTGAGCAAGCGGGCTAGAGAATTAGAGAAAGCCCCACGGGTCACGCCGTGGGGCTTTTGTTTTTGCGCAAAGCGAGAAAACGGTGAAGCGATTTCGGGAGATCAAGCATTTTGCGCTCGACTTGGACGGCACACTCTACCTCGGCGGGAGGCTGTTCGAGGTGACGTTGCCGTTTCTGTCGCGCCTGAACGAGCGCGGCCTCGGGCGGACGTTCTTCACGAATAACTCGTCGAAGAGTTCGAGGCAGTACGTGAAGAAACTGAATGAGCTGGGCATCACCGCGACCGAAGCTGATTTGTACAGCTCAACGCACGCGACGATGGATTATCTGCGGAGCGTGCATCCGCGGGTGAAGCGGCTGTTTGTGCTGGGCACACCGGCGCTGCGGGAGGAGTTTTCTGAGAGCGGTTACCACGTTTGCGGCGACAAGGAAACGGATGAGCCGGACGCGGTGGTGGTGGGGTTTGATCCGACGATGACCTATGAGCGGGCGTGCCGGGCGGCGTGGTGGATTTCGCGAGGGAGGCCTTTCGTGGCGACGAATCCGGATCGGGTTTGTCCAACCGACGAGCCGACGGTGCTGGTGGATTGCGGGTCGATCTGCGAAATGCTGAAGCACGCGACGGGCGTGGCGCCGGAGGCGTTCTGCGGAAAGCCGGAGAAGTGGATGATGGAGGGCGTGCTGCGGCGGCACAACCTGAAGCCGGAGCAGGTGGCGGTGGTGGGGGACCGGATTTACACGGACATGGCGATGGCGCAGCGCGCGGGGGCGATGTCGATCCTCGTGCTGAGTGGAGAGACAACCGAAGCGCAGGCGCATGCGGCTGTTCCTGCGCCGGATCTGGTTGTGAAGGATGTTGGAGAACTAGCGAAATTGCTGGCGGAATGAAGGCGCTGGCGTGGCATGGGCGTCTCGCCCATGCGGAGGTTCAGCATGGGCGAGACGCCGATGCCACGCTTCAGAGAGGAGACGGTTTATGAAGCCCGGTGAAACGCGCAAGTTGACGGAGATGGCGACGGCGCCGCTGGACGTGCTGGTCATCGGCGGCGGCATCGTCGGCAGCGGCGTGGCACGGGATGCGGCCATGCGCGGCCTGCGGGTGGCGCTCGTCGACAAGAGCGATTTTGCGTTCGGCACGAGCAGCCGATCGAGTCGGTTGCTGCACGGCGGGTTGCGCTACCTCGCGCAGGGGCGCGTCGGACTGGTGCACGAAGCCAGCGTCGAGAAAATGATCATCCATCGCATCGCACCGCACCTGGCGATGCCGCTGCCGTTCATTTTTCCCACGCGCAAGGGGACGGAATGGAAACTGTGGAAGCTGCGCATTGGGGTCAAGATTTATGATCTGCTTTGCGGCGGCAGAAACCTTGGTAAGTCCAGCGGCATGCGACGCAATGCGGCGCTCCAACTTCTCCCCCAATTGAGCGAGGACAACTTAACCGGCGCCGTGCGCTACTTTGACGGAATGACCAACGACGCGCGGCTCGTGCTCGACACGCTGCGCTCCGCTGCCGCCGCCGGTGCACTTCTGGCCAACTTCACCGCTGTGGAGAAAGTCGAGCGCATTGATGACCACTGGCAAGTCACGCTGCACGATCGCCTCAGCGGTCAGCGGCAAACCTTAACCACCCGCTGCATCGTCAACGCCGGCGGCGCCTGGGGCAGCCACTTCAAGCCGAGCCAGGTGAAGCTTCGTGTGACCAAGGGCGTTCACCTGGTGATCGATCGCTCGCGCCTGAACGTGCCGGAAGCGGTGGTGATGACCGATGGATCGCGCATTCTGTTCGTCATCCCCTGGGGTGAGCGTATCATCCTGGGCACGACCGACACTGACTACACCGGTCCGCTGGACACGCCGGACTGTCAGCCGGCGGATATGAAGCACATCCTGGAGGTGACCAACCGCACGTTCCCCGGCGCGAAGATCACCGACGGTGACGTGATCAGCTCGTGGTCAGGATTGCGTCCGCTCATTGCGGATCCGAAGGGCAAACCGTCGGACATCTCCCGCGCGCACCAGATCCGGATGACCGAGCCGGGCTGGTTTGACGTGGCTGGCGGAAAGCTGACCACGTATCGCCTGATGGCGGAGCAGACGGTGGATCAGATTGTGAAGCATGCGAACCTTGAGGCGGACAAGTGCGCCACGGCGAAGGTTGCGCTGCTGCCGGAGAAAACGCCGCCGTTCAGCGCCATCCTGCCGCCGCCAATTTCTCGCGAGGCGGTGGAGCACTACTGCAAGAGCGAGTGGGCGGTGAACCTGGATGATGTGATGATCCGTCGGACGAGCTGGCACTATTACCATCGCAACGCGCGGCAGATTGCTGATGAGGTCTCGCGGTGGATGCTCGAGATCTTCGGTTGGGACGACAGCCAGCGCCAGCAGCAACTCAATCGCTATGATGCATCCGCGGCGGCTTGCTCCGACGGCGAGGCTCGCACCAACTTCCGCGGCACCAGTTCCGCCCAGCAGGTTGGCGCTTAAGAGGATCAGTGCATGACGCAAGTTTTGGATTACTTCCGAACGGAACGAGACGCCGCGCTGCGGGTAGCGGATCCCGCGGAGATTGATCGGCAGTATCGGTACTGGCGCTTCCGGATCCTGGCCACGACGATGGTGGGGTACGCGGTTTATTACTTTGTGCGATCCAACATCAACGTGCCGATCCCGTCGATCCGCTCCGAGCTTCATCTGTCGCGCGAGCAGCTCGGAACCGTCACGACGATCGGCGGGCTCGCGTACGGCGTCTCTAAATTCGTCAATGGAATCCTGGGTGATCACGCCAACCCGCGCTACTTCATGGCCATCGGATTGGTGGCCTGTGCCGCGATGAACGTCTGCTTTGGGGCATCATCCTCGCTGCTGCTGTTCGGCGTGTTCTGGTTCCTGAACAACTACTTCCAGGGCATGGGCTTCCCTCCCTGCGCCAAGTCGATGGCCCACTGGTTCAGTCCGCGCGAGCGAGGCACCACCTTCGGCATATGGCACACATCACACATGGTCGGGGCGGGCCTTGTCGGTGTGCTCACGGGTTACATCGTTAAATATTTCGGCTGGCGCGCCTGCTTCTACTTCCCCGCGGGCATCGCGGTGGCCGGCGCGATCTTCGTCTACTTGTTCCTGCGAGATACGCCCGGCTCGATGGGCCTCCCGCCGGTTGAGGTTTACAAGCGAGAAGAATCGCCCGAGGCGCTGGAAGCGGAGACGCGGCCGGATGAGCCTTATTCTCACATTCTCTGGGAGTACGTGCTGAAGAACCCATATATGTGGCTCATCAGCTTTGCCAACCTGTCCGTCTACGTGCTGCGCTACTGCCAGATGACCTGGGGCCCGTCGTTCCTCCAGGAAGACAAAGGCTTTTCACAAGTTGCTTCCGGGTGGCTCGCGTTCGGATCCGAAATGGGCGGCCTGCTGGGCGCGCTCGTGGCCGGCATTATCGCCGATCGAATCTTTCGTGGTCGTGCGGGGCGCGTATGCGTGATTGCGATGGGTTTGATGGCTGTCGCGACTTATGGCTTCTCCCGATCGTCCAAGGAGACGCACCTGCTGGCGGGCACACTGTTCGTGGTGATGGGGCTCCTGCTGTATGTGCCTCAGATGCTGATCGCCGCGATGGCGATGAACCTGGGAACCAAGCGTGCATCCGCGGCGGCGGTGGGATTGACCGGAATCATCGGCTACGGCTCGCAGATCATCACCGGCTGGGGTATCGGCAAGCTCGCAGACCAGCACGGCTGGCATGCCGCGTATATGGTGATGCTTCTCTGCTCCGGCATCACGTTTCTGCTGATGGTTTTCACTTGGAACGTGGGCGCGCATCCGGAACTGGAGCGCGCGGACGGCCACTCATGAGCTTAAGAGGATCGCAGCACAACATGAACAAGATCGCACTTCTGATTTCACTGCTCGCGCTGGTCAATTTTGCTCAGGGAGAAGAGCCGGTGTCGGATCATTGGACGGTGAAGGGACACATCCCGCTGGAGCGATTCGTCATCCAATCTCATCGCGGCGCCGGCGAGCTGGCGCCGGAGAACACGATCGAAGCGTTTGAGCTGGGGTGGAAGCTGGGGACGGTGCCGGAGTGCGATCTCCGCACGACGAAAGATGGGGTAATCGTTACGTTCCACGACGAGAACTTTGGGCGGGTTGTCGTCGGCGCCAGCGAGGAACTGAAGAAGAAGGGGGTGAAGGATGTGACGTTCGATGAGGTGAAGAAGCTGGATGTCGGCCAAGGCCGGCACGTCATCACCATCTCGCAGGCGTTTGAGGCGATGAAGGATAAGCCCGAGCGGCGGATGTACCTGGACATCAAGAACGTGGATCTCGATCAGCTTGCCCGGCTTGCGAAAGAAGCGGGGGTGGAGAATCGTGTCATCCTCGCATCGACGAAGTACGACATCATCCAACACTGGAAGAAGCTGGTGCCGGACGGTCAGACGCTGCTGTGGATGGGCGGTGATGAGCCAAAGCTCGTCAAGCGGATCGAGGAACTGCGGAAGAACGATTTTGCTGCGGTGACGCAGTTGCAGATTCACATTCATCCCGAGGTAACGACATCAAACGTGAAGCTCCAACCTTCTGATCGGTTTCTGCTGGACCTGGGAAAAGAACTACGTTCCCGTGGGATTCTGTTCCAGACGCTGCCCTACGCCAAATTCGACCCCCGCATCTACCACCGGCTGCTCGACCTGGGCGTCCAATCCTTTGCTACCGATCAACCCGATCAACTGCTGGCGGCCGTGAAGGAGTACTATAAACAGTAATGCTTCCGTAGCATGGGCGTCTCGCCGATGCGCAAGCGGATGCATTAGGCGAGACGCCCACGCTACGCAGAAGCCAGATTCCCCGCTCCAAGCGCTGGGTGCTTCCGTTACGCTCCGGCGATGATGTTGCCCGTTCGTCGCACCGTGGCGGATCTGGTTCCGCGCAACAACGAGATTTCGGATCGCAAGCTCGACGAGATGATCGCGACGCTGCACGATGCCTCCGACCCCGCCGGCCGGCGCTGCGCTCTCCGTGTTCCTGTCGAAGGCTTTGCCATCATCGAGCCCGTCGACACTCAGGATGCTCACATGGTCGGAGTCTACGACATGTCGCGCCAAGGCGTTGCGGTGGTCGATGATGTGCCTATGCAATCGGGCCAGCAGTTTAAGGTGATGTTTCGCCGCGAAGGCCGCCGGCCGATCGAAGTGCTTTGCACTGTCCGTCACTGCCGGCCGCAGGGCGACGGCTATATTATCGGCGCCGAGTTCGGCGTCTCCTGGCTCTCCGCCGTGAGCGCTGCGATCGGAGGTCGCGTCTGATGAGCAAGTCTGAAGTGCACGTCCTGCCGGATGCCAAAGCCATTGCAGAAGAAGCCGCCGATCGCATCGTCGGCGCGGCCGCGCAGGCGATTCAGCTTTCCGGAACGTTCACCCTTGCGCTGTCCGGGGGATCGACGCCAAAGACGTTGCACCAGTTGCTCGCCAGCGACGCTTATCGCTCGCAGATCGACTGGTCCAAGGTCGAAATCTATTTCGGCGACGAGCGGACCGTCCCACCCGATCATGCCGACAGCAACTATCGCATGGCTCACGAAACGCTGCTGAGCAAGGTGCCGATCCCACCGCAGAACATCCATCGCATGCGCGGCGAGATTGATCCCAACGAAGCTGCAATTGAATACGGTCGGATGCTCAAAGCGCGTTTTGGCGAAACCGGCGGCATCGACCTCATTCTCCTCGGCATGGGCGACGACGGCCACACTGCCTCGCTGTTTCCCAGTACCGAAGCGCTGCGCGAGACGCATCACCGCTGCCTCGCCAACTTCGTCCCGAAGCTCAACACCTGGCGCATCACAATGTCCGCGCCTTTTTTGAATCGCTCGCGCGAGGTGCTGATCCTGGTCAGCGGCGCGAGTAAAGCGCATGTGCTGGCGCAGGTGCTGCACGGGCCGCGCGATCAAGCGCTGTTTCCGGTGCAGATGATCCAGCCGACCAGCGGGAAGTTGTATTGGCTGGTGGATAAAGCTGCCTCAAGTGCAGCAAAACCCGCTGGTTAGGCTGTTCATGGGGTTTTTCGTAACTTGGCAAACACGCTCGTGACCACTATCTTGGTCCCGACGATCAAGGGAAGGACCTGTCTGCGCCATGCAGGAATCGAGCACCAAGAAGATTTACGACGTTCATTCGATGTTCTACGACGCGACGTTTGGCCGGCTGGTTCGCCGCCGGATCGAGCGCGCCATCCGCCACATGAATATCAGCGACACTGACCGCGTGCTGGACCTCGGCATCGGGACGGGCGTGTCGCTGAACTACTATCCCAACAAGGGCCGGATCATCGGCGTTGACCTGTCTGCCGGCATGCTGCGCGAAGCACGCAAGAAGATCCGCGAGCGCGGGCTGGACCACACCAGCGTCTTTCAGGCCAACGCGCTCCAGCTTCCCTTCGGGGATGACACCTTCGATCATGTGTTCATCAGCCATGTGATCAGCGTGGTCAGCGACCCGTACATGCTGGTGAAGGAAGCGCAGCGCGTCGCCAAGCCTGGCGCACGGATCGTGGTCGTCAACCACTTCCAGTCGACCAATCGCTTCATCGCCATGGTCGAGAAGTGGCTCTGCCCGCTCTGCACGAAACTTGGTTGGCGATCGGATCTCGCCCTTCAGGATCTGATCCGTCGCACCGGGGTGGAGATCGACTACCGCTACAAGCTCGAGAGCATCGATCTTTGGGAAACGGTGGTCATCAACAACAACAAGTCGGCCGTTGTCCCTACGCACAGCCTGCAAGTTCTGGCGGCATAACTTCTCGCATCGCCAATGTTGGTCATTTGCCCGTCGACGGCTTGTGCGGGTCGGGGCGTATGGTTGCCCGAGTGGTGGGGCGGGTCACCGGTGTCCGCGTATGCTCGCTGGATTCCAGGAGCGGCGGCATCGCTTCGCCGCGCTTGAGCAGCGCGTGCGGATCCACCTGCACCGGCCGTGTCGGGCGCAGCGAATAGGTCAGCAACTGATGATCCTTGAAGCGGAACGGAGCGATCTCCGCCACCAGATCGAAAGGGACCCATTGCCACCACGGCGCGATGACCTTCCCCCGCGTCTTCAGCGTTTCGTACCCCTCTTTACGCACTTCAACGTCGTAGGTGCCGTACCAGACGAAATCGTGCTTGAAGGGGGTTCGGCCAACCTCCAGGCCGTTCATCGTCAGCAGCGCCTCGGGCGGATCAGTTCGGACGGTGAGCGTGCGCTCGACGCAGCCGGCTGACAGCGCCAACGACGCGAAGATGCCCGCACAGATTCGCCGTGTGTTTCGCATTCGGTGTCGGAAGTATAAAGCGAATAAACGGTTGCCTCCAACATCGAGGAAACTTTACCGGCGGCGGCGCGTTAGAAGAGGAAGGAAAGAGTTGGTGCTTCGCTGCATCACGCGTGCCGCAAGCGGGGCCCGCTAAACCGCAAGACGCCGCGCCTGGGTGTGCAGATGTTCCGACACGCCTACACTTTGACTTGATGTTCTACATCATCATGAGCATCTTCCTGGTGGGGGACGTCGGCTGGTGGATCTGGGCCGACGCGAAGCTCCGCCGCGCGCGGGCGCGCAAAACGTGGCGCGTGTTGCTCGGCATCTTCACCGCGCTCTTCGCCGGCTACCTGGTCTTCTTCCTCTCGATGCCGCATTACGGCATGCTCGCGCACCATGGCTTGCCGCCGATTGCGCTGGCGACGATTTATGTCTGGCACGTCTTCGTCCTGCCGATCACCGCGCTGGCGATCCTTGCGTACGAAAGCGGGCGCGGCCTCGCATGGTTTGCTCGATCGGTCTCGCGCAAAGAGGCGAATTCATCCGCAGCCGTCAGGGATGAGCCGAAGCTCTCACGGCGCGACGCGCTGGCCCTCTCGCTGGTTACCGCGCCTCCGATACTTCTGGGCGGCACCGTCGGATACTGCCTGAAATCCCTCGGCTCCTTCCGCATCCGAAAGATGGACATCCCACTCGTCGACCTGCCGATGGACCTGGACGGGATGACGATTGCCCACGTCAGTGACGTCCACGTCGGCCGCTTCACCCGCGGCGCGATGCTCCCGAAAATTGTCGACGCCACCAACGCTCTCAAGGCCGACTTCATCGCCTTCACGGGCGACCTGATCGACCTGTCCATAACCGATCTCACCGCATCGATCGACATGATGAAGCGCTTCGACCCGCGGCACGGCTTGTTCATGGTCGAAGGCAATCACGATCTCATCGAAGATGCGGATGAATTCGAGACGCGCTGCAAGCGCGAGTCGCTCCCGCTCCTGCTCAACGAGACGATGCTGACACAGCACAACGGTCGGCCGGTGCAGTTCATGGGCATGGTGTGGCACCGACGCGATCAACAGATGGCGGCATCGATGGCGGATCTTCAGTCGCAGCGGGTTCACGGCGCATTCCCAATTCTGCTGGCGCACCACCCGCACGTTTTCGATGTCGCCGCTTCCGCGGGGATACCACTCACGCTTGCCGGCCACACGCACGGTGGACAGCTCATGCTCAACGAGCGGCTCGGGGCGGGCTCGATCATGTTCCGCTACTGGTCCGGCCTGTATCAAAAGAACGATAGCGCTCTGGTCGTTTCCAACGGCGTCGGTAACTGGTTCCCCCTGCGCGTGCAGGCGCCAGCCGAAATTGTTCACCTGACCCTTCGCAGGGCTTGAAGGATTCCACCATACGATCTTCCGTTGGACGATGCCGCACGAAAGGTCATAGTGACTTTGATGAAACCGATCCTGCTGATCCTCCTGTCGCTGCCCGCGGTCGCGCTGGGGCAGACGTCTGCCGACACCGCGCTTGCGCCGCCGATTCCTCAGACGCAGCCGGCAGTGCAGAACCCCGCGGAATTTGAGCCGTTCGGCGTGCGCGTAAGCGTCCCCACCGACTGGCGCAGGCTTACCGAAATCCAGCCCACGCAGGTTGGACGATGGGGCGTGTTCAAACCGGGATCCACAACGGAAATTGCGACGGTGCTCGTTGTCGACATGGAGGCCGCGCGGGGCCGAACCACCGAAACCGCGGGGCAGGAGCTGGCCAAGAAGATGAAAGGAAAAGTGGATCTGGACGCCGAGCTTGCCGGCGCTAAAGCCTGTCGAGTCACCGGCGAGGTCACGACCGCTAAAGGGGTTCGTCCGGTCGAAGCGCTGGTCGCGCGGCACGAAGAGTACATCTACATTCTCACCTCCACCGGCACCGAAGGGGGGATCGCGCACAGCCAGGCGCTTCAGGACCTTCGCCAGGGGTTCGACTTTGTTCCGGTCACCGCGCCCACTGAGCACCTTGATCTGCGCCCAGAGCCCTTCGCGGTCTTCAACCGCTTCAGCATCAAGACACTCCAATCGCTGCGGCCGAGCCCCGAACAGCGGCAGAACGTGCTCCAGTGGCGCGTCTTCAATTTCCGCCGCAGCCGTCCGGACATCGTGATGACGATGGAGCTGCTGAATGTCTCCCCTGGCGCCACGCTTGAGGCGGTGGGCACGCAGCTGGCGGTGACCTCCGGCGCCAAGAAAGATGACGTGCAGTGGAAGGCGCTGAACGGCACGCCTCGCCGCATCGTTTCCAATACTTTCAAAGTGAAGGGCCGCAGCCTGCCCGTGCGCATTGGTCTTGTTCAACTGAGCGATAGGGAGCTGGCAATGATCAACTTCGGCATGAGCACTCCCGATGAAACGGATCGGGTGCTCTACGAAGCTCGCTGCAATCAAATGCTGGAATCAGTGGAGATGTTGAAGAACCAGAAATGAATTCGGACGGTCTGACTTACACGCGTCGCACTCCATGGCGTTTCCCTCAACTCAATTTAGATCCCTCTTGCACCACCCGCACCTGGCGCACATGCTTTAGGGATGCCCTGTCTCATCGTCCTCTTCTCGCTGGCCGCGCCCCGGCTCATCCTGATCCTCGTTGCGATCTTCAGCAACTACCTGCACCGCGCCTACCACACCTGGCTCTGGCCGATCCTGGGCTTCTTCTTTGCGCCGCTCACCACGCTCGCCTACGCCTATGCGGTTAACACCAATGGTTCAGTCAACGGATGGTACTTGGGATTGGTGATCGTTGCCGCGATCTTCGACTTCTCGTCCCTCGGGAGCGGTGGACGCCATGCCGGCAGACGGCGTCGACGCCGGCGCTAGATCGATGCACCGACTGGGTTCTGTCATGGGCTTCCGTTGATTCTGCCGAAGGATCTGTTGTTTTGCCCATCCTGCGGCCCTCGATGGAAATGGCGTGGGCACACTCTGGCGGAAGCTTGATTCGCTGGGCTCCGCCCCGACACTAGAGGCATGACCGCGGACGAAATTTTGATCTTTGGCGGCACGGGGAGCCCCAGCCTCACCCGCCGAATCTGCGACTACCTGAAACTCCCCATCGGCCGCGGCGAAGTCATTCGCTATCCCGACAGCAATCTCTTCGTCCGCGTTCTGGAAAACGTCCGCGGCCGGCACGTCTATGTGGTCCAGTCCACCGCCTTCCCCGCCAATGACAACTTCATGGAACTGTGCTTCTGGATCGACGCCTTCAAGCGCGCCAGCGCGGCTTCGGTGACGGCGATCATGCCGTACTTCAGCTACCAGAAGGGGGACAAGAAAGATGAGCCGCGCGTGTCGATCCGAGCGCGGGTTTGCGCTGACGCGCTGGAAGCCGCCGGCGCGAATCGGGTTATCACGCTCGATCTCCACGCGCCGCAGATCCAGGGGTTCTTCAAAGTGCCCGTTGACGATCTGTACGCTGTCGCGCCGTTGTGCACCGCCGCAACGGAATTGGGGCTGCGCGACATGGTTGTCGTCTCACCCGATGTGGGCTTTTCGAAAAAGGCCCGGCAATACGCGGCGTGCCTGAACGCGCAGCTGGCCATTGCCGACAAGCAGCGGCTCGATCTCGCGGGCAAAATGGTCATCAATCGTGTCATCGGCGACGTTGAAGGCAAAGCCGCATTCATCGTCGACGACTTCACCGTCTCCGGCGGCACGCTGGTCGAAGTGTCCCAAGCCTTGATGGAGCGCGGCGCCCGCGAAGTCTACGCCGCCATCACTCATGGCGTGTTCACCGACGAAGCGATGCGTCGCCTCGACGCAAGCCCGATCAAGAAGCTTCTGGTGACGGATTCGATTGAAACCCAGCCGGTGAAGCTTTCATCGAAGGTGCAAATTGTAACGGTCGCACCGCTGTTTGCCGAAGCGATCCGCCGCATCCACCAGCGGGAGAGCGTCAGCGTATTGTTCGACTACCAGCGCCCACCCGATTCGTCCCGGTGAGGCAACGTCGATGTTCTGAGGGCGCGGTCAGAAGCGACTGCATCGCCCGCAGCGGCGAGCTCTCTACTTCTTAATCGGCTCAACTGTCCTCGCCATCGCCTCACTGAGGTCCTGGTACGTCTCCACGTCAACCTTATCTCCCGTGGGAAAGACATATCCCAGTAGCAGGAGGTTGTTGTCATCTAAACCAACCAGCGCAAAGCGCAGCGGCACGGTGCGCGATCCCGTTCGCGCACCCGGAAAAGGCGTGCAGATCACGCCATCCTTCGCGCCCTCGATCTTCTTCCACGTGATCGGATGCTCCGGGTCATTCCGCAGGCTCATCTGCTTCAGAAGCGCCTGTCCTATCTGCTCGAGCGACAGCTTAGCCGGCCGGCGGTCCACCTCCATCGTCATGATCATGTCCGCGCGGCCGGAGCGGTAATTGAAGATCTGATACTCCTGCGCCTTCCCGTGCGATTTGTTGTCCGGCGCGAGGGGTTTCGGCCGAAGCACCGCCGCCGGCTTCATCGTCAGCTTGTCGAGGTAGACCAGCGCCTCATCCCGCAGCCCCATGCTCTGCGATGGACGCGTCATCTCGACGAAGCTCCACGTCCGCCGCAGATCCTCCAGCGCGCCGAGTGCATCCGCGCCTTCCGCCATCGCATAGCTCGAGACGCGGTAGAGATACTGGTCGTGCACCGCAACCAGCGCATGAGCCGCTGGCGATGCTGCACTCCGCGGCAGCGTGACGCGCCAGGTTTGCTCATCGCCCAGTCCCAGCGGCTCCTGCTTCGCTTCGCCGCCCGCTTTGCGCGCCGTTTCCTCGGCGACCTGCTTCGCCTTGCTGCCGCGCGCTTCGATAATTTCTGCGATCACGATCGTCGGATACTCGCCTGTGCTTGATGCCGGATTCGCGCCCGCCCCCCATTTGCCGATGATGTTTGCCTGATCCTCCGGCAACCGCTTCCACGCCGCGGGCGGTGAAACCCGCACCCCGAACGTGGCGAATTCCGCCTCCTGGCTCGATACCGCTGGCGCCGACGCAGCGGGAGCGCCCCCCGGGGGGCTCGAACCCACGGTTTGCGCCGGGCAAACCTCGACGGCGAGCAACAATCCAACCATCATGGCCAACGCGCGCACGTTCATCGCCTCTCCTGCAAGACAAGCCTCAGTGTACCCTATAGAGCTGCCAGGCGAGCGTTCAATTCCACCGCGCCAATCCCACGAAAGCGGACTTGCTTCCGCGGCGATGTGTGCCCCCGCACAATCTCTACATCCCCCACGGATAGCCCCAGCTTCTCTGCAAGAAGCTCCACCACGGCGCGGTTCGCCGCGCCGTCTTCCGGAGGTGGGGTCACGGCCACCTTCAGCGCCTCGCCCAGTTCCCCCACGATCCGCTCGCGCCGCGCGCTGGGCACGATCTTCAGCATCAGGTGCACGCCGTCCGCCCGCTCATCCAGCCTGAGTGCCAAATGGTCCGCTCCCACTCACCCTACGAACGGCTGGATCGCCAGCCGGATGATGAGATACGAAATCGCCGCGATTGCCGCGGAGCAGGGGAGAGTCAAAATCCACGCGGTCACGATGCGTTGTCCCCAGATCCACCGCACCGAGCGAACGCCGCGTGTCGTCCCCACGCCAAGGATCGAGCCGGTGATGGCGTGCGTGGTCGATATAGGGATGCCTCCCTGCGTCGCCAGGATGATCGTGGTCGCCGCCGCCGTCTCGGCGCAAAACCCACCGACCGGCTGGAGTCGCGTGATCCCGGAGCCCATGGTTTTCACGATGCGCCATCCGCCGAACATCGTTCCCAGCGCGATCGCGGCGTGACACGACAGGATGATCCACCACGCCACGTTGTGCTCGTGGCCGAAGATGTTGAAGACATCGAACCAGTGATGCTCCGCCGGCTGTGACCATTGCCCGCGGCCCGCCGCCGTCAGCAGCAGCACGATGATGCCCATCGTCTTCTGGGCGTCGTTGCCGCCATGGCCCAGCGAGTAAATGCCGGCACTGAGTAGCTGCAATCGCCGGAAGAGCTGATCCACCCAGCTTGGCGTCGAGCGCCGGAAAATCCACGCCACCGCGATCATCAGGATCGCGCCAAGAAGAAACCCCACCGTCGGCGACAAAACGATGAACAGCAGTAGCCCGCCCCAGCCTTTCATCCATCCCTGCCAGATCAGCACCGAAAAGCCGGCCTTTGCGATCGCCGCCCCCGCGACACCGGAAACCAGCGCGTGCGAAGAGCTGGTTGGCAGCGCCAGCAGCCAGGTGATGATGTTCCAGATGATCGCCCCCATTAACCCGCCGAAAACCACGTAAATATCGATCACCATCGGATCGACCAGGCCCTTACCGATGGTTCCGGCGACCCTGGTGCCGAACAAAAAGGCGGCGATGAAGTTGAAGAACGCCGCCCACGCCACCGCCGCCGTCGGGCTGAGCACGCGCGTGGAAACGATGGTCGCAATCGAGTTGGCCGCGTCGTGAAACCCGTTGAGGAAGTCAAACACGAGCGCCACGAAGATGATCACGAGGATCAGCCCCAGCGCGCCGCCGCCCATATTGGCAGGTGCAGCGCCAGCCGCCGTTGTGGTTGCCGAGAGGATGCAATTCATTCGTTATCTACCCGCTGTCCAGCCCCGGATCTTCTTTCCCGTTCCGACGCTATCCATTCTTCAGCACGATCCGCTCAAGAATGTTTCCCACGTCCTCGCACCCGTCGATGGCATTCTCGATGTAATCGAACAGCTCTTTCCATTTGATCACATCGAGCGCATCGATCCCGCCGCCAAAGAGGTTGCTCATCGCGGCGTGATGGTTGTCATCCCCGACGCTTTCCTTGTGATGAATCTCGATCAGCTTGTCGGAGAGCTCGGAAAGCTTCCGCCCCTTGCGCAGCCGATGCACCGCCTCGCTCGTCGCCTGCGTCGCTTCCACCAGCAAGTCCGCCTGCTTCACGAACATCGGGTCCATCTGCTTCACGTGAAACAGCGGGAAGCGCTTGGCCAGCGCGTCGATAGCGTCGATGATGTCATCGATCTCGCCCACCAGCGTGTGAATGTCTTCGCGATCAAATGGCGTGATGAACGTCCGATCCAGCCGATCCAGCGCCGTGTGCGCCAGCTCGTCGGCCGCGTGCTCTTCGTCGCGAATGCGATGCAAGGCTCCGGAAATGTCCGGAAACTGGTGACACAAATCCTGTAAGTGTTTCGCGCACGCGACGGCGCGATCGGCAAGCCCCTCAAAAAGATCGAAGAAGATCGTGTCCTTCGGCAGCAGATTCAGCACGCTTGTCGCCTCGCTTTCTGTCCTGACCCTCGCCAGGCGGGGCGAATGTTACCGATCCATGCGCGCCGCACCAGCCCTGTTGATAACCATTCCAAAGCGACATTGTTAAGACAGCGTTAAGACTTCGGCAGCTTCAGCAAAAACCTCGATCCGGCTCCCAATGTGC
This sequence comes from Tepidisphaeraceae bacterium, assembly GCA_036387255.1. Classification (GTDB taxonomy): domain Bacteria; phylum Planctomycetota; class Phycisphaerae; order Tepidisphaerales; family Tepidisphaeraceae; genus DASVUC01. The sequence goes on from DASVUC010000037.1 coordinate 25,680, forward strand.
TGGTTACTTCAATGCTTCCGCCGTGCCCCTGCACGATGTGCTTCACGATGGACAATCCTAAACCTGTTCCGCCCATCTCGCGCGATCGAGAACGGTCGCTGCGGTAAAACCGCTCGAAAATCCGCGGCAAATCATCTTCTGAAATGCCGATACCGTTGTCTTCCACCGTCACGATCACCTTCCCCTGGTCGTCGCCACTCGCTGACGCGGCGGTCACCTTGATCGCGCCGCCATCCCGCGTGTACTTGATCGCATTCTCAACCAGGTTGCCGATCGCCCGGCGAAGATATTCATCATTGCCGATGACCATCGGCAGCGCCTCGTCGATCTCCACTGTCAGCTCATGTCTCTTCGCCTCCGCCGCGGGTCGCATCAGCTCTGCGACGCGCCGGATCGACGTGGCCAGATCCACGGGCGCTTTCGACGCAATGACACCGCCGCCTTCCAGGCGTGACAAATCCAAGATGTCGTTCACCAGATTGGTGAGCTGCTCCGTGTGATTCGCGACGGTAGCGAGATACCGCGTTGCCAGCTCGCGATCTTCGACCGCGCCATCCCGCAGCGTCTCGACATAACCTTTGATCACGCTCAGCGGCGTGCGCAGCTCGTGCGAAACGTTCGCCACGAACTCCTCGCGCAGCCGCTCGTAGCGCGTGGCTTCAGTAATGTCGTGCGCCACCACCACGATCCCCGCCGACGCCGGCAGCCGCGAAACGATCACCTCCATGTACTTCCCGTGGACCGGCCCGACGCGCACCGTCTTCGCCCGGCCAGTCAGCATCACTTCATTCGCGGTTTGAGGAATGGCATCGATTTTTACCTGTTCCCAAAGCGGCCGCCCGTGCGCGTCTTGAAGTTTAAACCCCAGCAGCGTCTCCGCCGCGCGGTTGGCAACGACGATCCGCTGCTGCCGATCAACCGCGACCAGGCCTTCACTCATTGACGAGATGATCGTCAGAAGCCGGCCCTGATCGTGTGCCGCCTCGCGAAGCTTCCGACCAAACAGGCTCGCCAGCGACCCAAGCGTGTCTTCAATCGTGCTATCCGGCGGGGGCGTCACAAACGCAGCGATCCCTCCCGCATCTCGGGGAACCGCCGTTTGAAAAGCTTCTGTGATCTGCCGCGATTGCTCATGCGCGAAAAATTGAATCGCCACCGCAGCCCCCGTCGCCGCCAGCATTCCGCCGACGATGCAAACCCAGACGATCGCCTGCCAGGATGCTTCCAGCGACGCCGCCACGATCACCGCGCAACACAACGCGCCGATCAGCAGCAGCACCGGAAAAACCAGCCGTCGCCAGAGCAGGCTCAATGGCTTCAATCCTCGTGTCGGTCCTTGAATTTATATCCGAAACCCCGCACCGTCTCGATCATCTTCCCGCCCTCCCCCAGCTTCTTGCGCAGCGATGTAATGTGCACATCGATTGTGCGATCCATCACCGCGTTGTTGTGCCCCAGCGCCGCGTCGATAATGTCATCCCGCGAGACCACCCGCCCCGGACGCCGCGCCAGAAACTCCAGCACCCGGAACTCCGTCGCCGTCAGGCTCACATCCTTCCCCGCGTATTTCACTTCCCGCGCATCGACTTCGATCAGGAGCTCCCCGCGCTTGATCACCTTGCTCGTTTCCTTCGGCGCCGACGATCGCCGCAGCACCGCCCGCACCCGCGCCACCAGTTCCCGCGGACTGAAGGGTTTCGTCACGTAATCATCTGCCCCCAGCTCCAGCCCGACCACGCGATCCGTCTCGCTCGCCCGCGCGGTGAGCATGATGATCGGAATCTCCTTCGTCCGCTCATCCGTCCGCAGGTTCTTGCACACTTCCAGCCCGCTCATCCCCGGCATCATCACGTCCAGCACGATCAGGTCCGGGCGATGCTTGAGCGCGATCGCCATGCCGCTGGCGCCGTCGAATGCGGTGATGGCGTCGAGATGCTCTTTCTCCAGGTTGTAGCGCACCAGTTCGACGAGGTCCTTTTCATCATCGATTACCAGCACCGTTGGATTCGCCATGGCCTTCCCACTGTGACCCGCTCGTTCGAACGTCAGCATGCCCGAACCGTGCACCGGCCGCTTTAAGATTGTGTGAAGCTTTTGTGAAGAAGCCAAGCGAATCCACGTTCGACGTTTGATCGATTTCCTCCCCAGCGCGCAAGAAAAGCGGCGCACCCGGCGCCGCTTCCTGCACTTAAGTTGCGGAGATCAGCCGCTATTGCGGCTTATCCAGCCCGCTCTGCTCGTAATCGATCGCGATCTTGTCCTGGAGGATCTCCTGGATCACCACCTCCAGGTCCGTCATCCCGCCGCGCTCCACCAGCGGCCGAGCCCCTTCCATCAGCTCCATCATCCGCTTCTGGATCAGCGCCGTCAGTTTAAATCGGCCGCCCACCTTGTTCACAATCTCGTCGCTCTTCAATGCCTCAATCATATTTCTCCTGTCTTTCCGTAGCATGGGCGTCTCGCCCATGGCTTTTGTCTTCTTTAGATTCCACCCGCGCGTTTATGCCGCACGATTTTTATGATCTCTTCCACCGCCCGGTCAAGCTCATCGTTGATCACCATGTAATCAAACGCTCGCGACCCCTTGGCCATGTGGATCTCACGTTTCGCCGCCCGAAACCGCTTATCGATGTCTTCAGCCTTATCGCGACCGCGGTCGGTCAGGCGCTTCAAAAGCGTCGGCTCATCGGGGGGGAGGATAAAAATCAGGAGCGCATCGGGATAATGGTGCCGCACCTGAAGCGCTCCCTGAACATCGATCTCCAGCAGCACATCCCGACCCTGCTTCAGATGATCGAGCGCTGGATGCTTGGGGGTGGCGTAATAGTTCCCGTGAACCTGGGCATACTCTAGATACTTGTCGCTATCGAGGCGCCGGAAAAACTCCTGCTTCTCAATGTGCACATATTCCTTGCCGTTCTCATCCTCGCCCGGCTGCTTGGCGCGGGTGGTGTCGCTGACGATGTAGGAGATATCCATCTCCTTTTCCAAGCGCCGCGAGATTGTGCTCTTGCCCACGCCGGAAGGCCCGACCATGACGATCAGAGAACCGCGATGTTTCGTCTTCTCTGCCATGGCCGTTACTCGACGTTCTGAACCTGTTCCTTCAACCGGTCGATCGCGCCTTTGATCTCCACGATGTGCCGCGCGATCTTCGCGTCATTCGCCTTGCTGGCGATGGTGTTGGCTTCCCGCAGCATTTCCTGCGTGATGAAATCCAGCTTCCGTCCCGCATGCTCGTCTGATTGGCATGCCTCCTCGAACGCCTGGAGGTGATGCGTCAGGCGCTGGATCTCCTCGGCAATGTCCGCGCGCTCCGCGAAGACCGCCACCTCTTTGAGCAGATCCGCCTGATTCACCTGGAGCTCGGCCTTTTTCAGCAGATCGTTGACGCGGTTGCTCAGGCGCTTGTGATACTCGTCGATCACGAACGGCGCCCGCGCCGCAATTTCCTTGAGGTTGTCGCCAATGATCTTGATGTGCCGCATCAGCTCCGCGAACAGCGATTGTCCTTCGCGCGCACGAAACGCCTCGAGCTTGGCGATCGCCTGCTTGCTGATGTCCCGGATGGCCGGCCCGTGCTTCGCCAGCTCGTCCGTATCATCGCGCGGCTCCTGGCAAACGCCTGGCAGCGCCACCAGCGCCGCAAGGTCGATCGTCACCAGCCGGTCCAGCCCCTTCACCTGCTGCAACTGCTCGAGATAAGCCTTCAGCGCCTGCGTGTTGATGTGATACGCCGCCTCGGCTGAGTCTGTCCGCATCTTCAAGATATACGTGATCGACCCGCGCCCCAGATGCTCGCGCAGAAGCGTCTCCAGTTCCGGCTCAAGCCCGCTCACATTCTCCGGCAGCTTGATCACGCTCTTGAAGAACCGGTTGTTCAGCGAGCGAATCTCGACGGCGTAATGCGTGCCGTCGCGCTCAGCGGTACCGTCCCCGAACCCCGTCATGCTCACGATCATGTGCGTATCCGCGAAGGGTTAGCGTTGAGCAGGCGCCGCCGGCGCGCCCGAGCCTGCGGGAGTGTTCGGTGCAGCAGGAGCCGCTGGCAATGCGGGTTCACCTGGTGCAGCCGGAGCGGGCATGTTCGGAACATTCGGAGCCGCCTGTCCCGCAGGCGTACCGCCTCCGCTCGTCGCGCCTCCCACATTTCCGCGATTCACCCGATCCGCCAGCAGACTGATTCCAATCGCCAGGATCAGAAACACGCCAAACACCACGCTCGTCGCCCACGTCAGCACGTCGCCCGTTTTGGAGCCAAAGGCGGTATTCCCACCCCCTCCCCCAAACGCGTTGGACAATCCGCCGCCGCGGCCCTTCTGAATCAGCACCAGCAAAATCAGAACGACGCACACAAACACAAACAGTGCGATCGTGATAAACATCAACGCAGTCATGTTTCAATCTTTCTCTTCGCCTCTCCCGGTGTTCCGGGAGCGGGCCGGGTGAGGGTTCACCTCAACCACAGTGACCGAACCTTAAATTCGCAAAAGTCCACTCCCTCTCCCGGGCACGGGAGAGGGCGGGGTGAGATCTACTGTCCTCTACCCACGTTTCTTCTCCGTCGCCGCCTTCACAATACCCAGAAAACTTTCCGCCTTCAGCGCCGCTCCCCCGATCAAGCCTCCATCCACATCGGCCTGGCTCATTAGCCCAGCCGCATTCTCCGGCTTCATGCTGCCGCCATACTGAATGCGAACCTGGTCTGCGAACTCTTTGTTCCACATCTTCCCCAGCGTCTGCCGGATGAACGCATGCACTTCCTGGGCCTGCGCATCGGTTGCGTTGCGCCCGGTGCCAATCGCCCACACCGGCTCATACGCGATGACCACACGATTGGGATCCGTTACCTCAGCGGGCTTCAACTCCTCTAGCTGCCGCCGGCACACGTCCAGCGTCTGGTTCGCATCGCGCTCTTCCAACTTCTCCCCGACGCAATGAACCAGTGTCAGACCGCCCGCATAAACCGCCGATGCCTTCTTTCCCACCAGCTCCGGCGATTCCTTCAGCACATGCCGCCGTTCACTGTGACCCGTCAGGCAAAACCTCACCCCCAGGTCCTTGAGCATCTCAATGGACACTTCACCTGTGAACGCGCCGCTTTTCTCGAAATAGCAATCCTGCGCCCCGAGCATCACCGAAGATCCCACCAGCGCCTGACCCACCGCATCCAGATAAACAAACGGCGGCGCAACCCCCACATCCACGCCCTCCAGTGAGCCCGCACCCTGAGCAACGCCCTTGGCCAGCTCACTGGCCGCCGACTTGCTCGTGTTCATCTTCCAATTACCGGCTACAAATGGTGTTCGCATCTTCTCTTCTTCGTAGCAGGGCGTCTCGCCCATGCATCTTCAACCTCACATGGGCGAGACGCCCATGCTACGGATTACGATCCAACCGCTTCCCCAATCTCCGAAAACTTCTTCCCATGCACCGCGGCAACCTGCTTGAGCTGCCCCATCAGCTCCTTGAACTTCTCCGGCAGCAGCGCCTGCGGCCCGTCACACTGCGCCTCGCTTGGGCAGTGATGCACTTCCACGATGATCCCATGGGCGCCGGCCGCCATCCCCGCCAGCGCCAGCGCGCTGACGAAATCCCGCTTACCGGCGGCATGCGACGGATCCACCACGATCGGCAGATGCGACCACTGATCCAGCACGGGGATCGAGCTGATATCCATCGTATATCGCACGCTGTCTTCAAAGGTCTTGATCCCGCGCTCGCACAGAATGACGCCGCGGTTCCCCATCGACAGCACGTACTCCGCGCTCATCAGCCACTCTTTGACGCTGGCCGACAACCCGCGCTTCAGCAGCACCGGCTTGCGAGTCTTCCCCACCTCGCGCAGCAGATCGAAGTTCTGCATGTTGCGGGCGCCGATCTGGAAGCAGTCGATGAACGGCTCCATCTCCGCCACCTGACGCGTGTCCATCACCTCGACGCAGATTGGCATGCCCAGGTCATCGCCCACGCCGCGCATCCATTTAAGCGCTTCCAGCCCCAGCCCCTGGAACGAATAGGGACTGGTCCGCGGCTTATACACCCCGCCGCGAAGCACCGTTGCCCCGCCATCACGAACCGCACGCGCGATCGTGGTGAGCATCTTCTCGTTTTCGACTGCGCAGGGACCCGCGATGCAGGCTGCCTCAGTGCCGCCGATTCGAACCTTCGGGACCTTCCCGCCGCCGATTTCCACGACCGAGTCGTCCTCGTGGAACTCGCGGCTGGCGAGCTTATAAGGCTTCATGATGGGCAGAACCTTCTCCACGCCATCCAGCGCCTGGATGTGGTTGTGGTCGAGTTCCGCCTCTTCACCCACCGCCCCGATCACGGTTCGGAACTTCCCCTGCGACAGGTGCGCCTTAGCGCCCATCCGCTCGATTTCCGAGACAACGCGGTCAATCGCGCCCTGCGGCGCATGGGGGTTCATGACGATAATCACAGCGCAACTCCTGCAAGATTCAGAACTACGGCCCGATTCGGGGGAAAGCCCAATACTTTAAGGACCTTTGCTCCCCGTTACAACACCCGGGAGCCCTTGTCGTCTCCGCACCGTTACAAACCTTTGCCGAATTTCATTTGACGCCCCAATCCGCCCGCGGTTAGTCTGATTCCCACTGGGAAGCCAATGCGCCTAACGCTCTGGGGAATCGCGTTGTTGCTGTTCGGCATGATTGCCGGCGTCCTTCTCGGCCATGGCGCCATCCGCTACCAGCAAGCGCAGGTGCAACGCGAGCTCCGCGACGCCGGCATGAGCCGTAAAGTCGCGAAGGTCGACTTCCGCCGGACCACCTTCGAGCAAGCGGTCGAACAGCTCCATCACCAGACCAAAGCGAACCTCGCCGTGAACTGGCAAACGCTCGAAGCCGCCGGCATCGATCGTCATGCGCCCGTCACGCTTCAGGTGGACAACATTTCCCTTCGCCGCGTGCTCGACTTGGTCTGCCAGCAGGCCGCCGCCGACTCCACCAGGCTGGCCGCCCGCGTCGACGGCGGCGTTATCGTCATCTCCACGCTCGAAGAACTTTCCCGACAGACCGTCACCCGCATGTACGACGTTCGCGACCTCATCGTCGCCGACCATGACCTCCGCAGCCGAATCGAGCGCCTGCTTAAGAAAGTAAGCGCCGGTTACGAATCGGATCAACCCACCGACGAAAAATCCCTCTCCCGCGCCCAAGCCGATTCCGTCGAATCTCTTATCAAAGCCATCCAGGCCATTGTCGAACCGGACAGCTGGCGCGACGCCGGCGGCATTGTGGGCACCGTCCGTGAATTCGGCGGCCGACTCATCATCGTTCAATCGCCCGAAGCGCATGACAAGATCGCCGACCTGCTGGAACAGTTGCGAGACAGCTAAAACCTAGGATCCCGTCCCCTCGCTCACCGGCTGCCCCGCCAGCTCAATCCTCACCCGATTGACCTTCTGCGGCTCAGCATCCAGCACAACATACTTCGCGCCTGAATACTCAAACGAGCTGCCCACTTCGGGAATCTTCCCCGCCGTCGTCGTCACGAACCCGCCCAGCGTCTCGTAACCCGCGTCTTCCGGCAGGTTCAATCCCAGCAGGCGATTCAGCTCGTCAATCGCCACCCGCGCATCGGCTTCGATGGTGGAATCGCTGATGCGCTTGATCATCGCCGGCTCTTCCGGCTCATGCTCGTCGCTGATCTCGCCCACCAGCTCTTCAAAGATATCCTCAATCGTCACCAGCCCCGCGGTGCCTCCGTATTCGTCCGAGACGATCGCGATGTGCACCTTCTGAAGCGTAAAATCGCGCAGCAGGTCGCGCAATAGCTTGGTCTCCGGCACAAACAGGGCCGGTCGCATGACGCCGCGAACGCTGAATTTTTCGGGAGGCTCGCCCACCAGCTTCAAGAGATCGCGCGCATACAGCACGCCCACGATGTGATCCAGCGAACCTTCATAAACCGGAAGGCGCGAGTGCCCGCTCGCCGCAATCATTTCCTTCACCTGCTCCAGCGTCGCGCGTACGTCGATCGCGAACATGTCCGTCCGCGAGGTCATGATCTGCCCCGCCTGCGTGTCATGAAAGGCGATCACGCGTTCGATCATCTTCCGTTCCTGCTCGTCGACGACGCCTTCCTTTTCGCCTTCTTCGACGACCGAGAGAATTTCCTGCTCGATGTCCTGCTCGATCCTCTCGTCGCTCGGCCCCGCCGTCCCCGTCGCCGCTCGCGCCACGAGAATATCCGTCGCATTCATCAGCTTCGTTGCCGGCAGCAGCACCTTGCCGAGGAGATTCAGAAACCCGGCGAAGCTCGCGATGATCGGCTCGGCCGCATGTCGCGCCGCCGCGTGCGGCACCGCCACGCTCACCATCAAGGTGATCCCGCCCGTGATGAACACAGCCAGCCCGTACTGCAACCACAGCGGATAAGCGAGCCGGTGAAACAGGTACATCACCGCGATCAGCACCATGATGTTCGACAGCAATCGACCGAACGCCGTCACGAAGATCAGATCATTCTGATGCTCGACCGTGGACTCGAGGTAATGCGATTTCCCCCGCCGGTCCAGCTCGTCATCGAGCCTGGCGCGAGACATATCCCGCAGGCTGTAAGTCAGCGTGGAGAAAAACAGCGAGAGCGTCGCCGCCAGCAGAATGCACAGGAAGATCATTGGCACGCTCATCGCCTGCCCCCGCCTCGACCGTTGCCGGGAGTCCGGTTGCCAGCACGATGAAAGACCGGCTCCAGCCCCAGCTTCTTCAGTATTTGATCTTCCGTCTGATGCATTAAAGCAAAATCCTGATTCGTTCTATCGTCGTAACCACAGAGGTGCAACAAGCCATGGATCGCGTACAGCAGCACCTCTTCCCACACCTCCACATCCTGCTCTTTCGCCCGCCGGCGCGCCTCGGCGACGTCAATTACCACTTCGCCGCTCGTGACTCGCCCGCAGCCATCCATTTCCAGCGGAAACGTCAGCACATCCGTCGGCCCCGGGATGCTCATGAACTGCTCATGGAGCTCGCTCATGATCCGATCACCGACCAGCGCCAGCGACAACTCCTCTAGCGCCGTCTTCTTCCCCAGCAGAGCGTGTGCCGCAACGACGTGCCTTTTCAGCCTCGGCACGAGGCTTTTCCCCACTGTCGCCGTGATCGTCAGCCGAAGCTGAGCCTTGCATAACGACTTGGAAGCGCTGCGCTCGCTCACGCCGTCCGAACCGCCGGCGTCGCCGGCGCGGAACCCGCGGGAGCCGCCTGCATATTTGCCGTCGATGGATACGGAATGCGCCCATGATAGATCGCCAGCAGACTCTTCACACACGAACGCTGCACCTGCTGAATCTCCCGCATGGTCAACTCGCACTCGTCGAACTGGCCATCCAGCAGCCGCTTCATGATGATGTCTTCCACGAGCGACTCAATCCGCTGCGGCGTCGGTTCCTGCATGGCGCGCGTGGCGCTTTCCACTGCATCCGAGATCATGACGATCGCGCTTTCTTTGCTTCGCGGCTTCGGACCTGGATAGCGATACTGCACTTCGCTCACCGCCGGATGGTCCGGCTGCTTGAGCTCCTGCTGCGTGCACGCCTGGTGATAGAAGAACTCCACCAGCGTCGTCCCGTGATGCTGCTGGATGAAGTGGATGATGCTGGTCGGCAGGTTGTATTCTTTCGCCAGCTCCACGCCGTCCTTCACGTGCCCGATGATGATGAGCAGCGACACGCTCGGCGATAAATTCAGATGTCGATTTGCCCGGCCCGACTGGTTCTCGCAGAAGTAGTCGGCCTTGTTGATCTTTCCCACGTCGTGGTAGTAGCTCGCGACGCGGCACAGCAGCGAGTTCACGTGAATCGACTCCGCCGCGGATTCCGAGATGGTCGCCACCTGCAAGCTATGGTTGTAAGTCCCGGGGGCTTCCACGCTCAGGCGCCGCAGCAGCGGGTGACTTGCATCCGCCAGCTCCAGCAGCGTCATGCTCGTGGTGATGCGGAATACCTTCTCAATGAACGGCAGGATGCCCAGCGTGATGAACCCGGAGCCAATCCCAGCTGCGCCGGCGTACAGGCAGTTCTTTACAATGAACCCAAAGGGATCCATCGCAATCAGGCCCGCCGCCACCGTCGCCAGCATCATCGCCAGTCCCGCGGCGAAACCGACCTCCACCAGCTTGCTCCGCGTGCGAATGTCGTTCAGCAGATAGCAGCACGTCGTCGCGCCGCACAGCAGGATCACCAGGAAGCTCAGCCCCTGCCCCAGCGCCAACGTCACCAGCACCGCATGCAGCGCTGAAAGCCCGGAAGCGAAGCGCTGGTCGTAAGCGATTGTGAGGATCATCGCCACGAGGATCGTCGGCGCCAGACCGAACACGAAAACCGGGCTTGTTCCCACGCCCGCAAGCTGCGCGAGGAGCAGCATCGCCAGCATCAGCGCCGCGATGGCAATCGCCCGCGGATGCTTCTTGATGATCTTGTGCTGGTAATTTGCGACATACCACGACATCGCCGTCGTGATCATCAGCACCAGGCCCACCAGGCCGATGCGCGTCCGCAGCAGTTCCGAATCCACCGATCGCGCGAACTGCTCGTTCTCAGCACGAAGAAGCTGATAAGCCGTATCCGTGATTTCGCCGCGCGTTACGAGGGGCTGGTTCTTCTTGTAGAACTTCTGTCCCGCGCTCACCGGCACTTCCATCGCCGCCCGGTTCTGCGCCTCCGCCGTCGCCGTCTCATCTTTCACATGCGTTGGCGCCAGATTCGCCAGCGTCAACCCTACGATCTTCGGCTGAAGCACCAGCTCGAAGTTCTCTTCGGTCAGCTTCGAAAGCCGCTGCTCAAGCTCCGGCCGCATCCGCGGCGACAGCGCCTCTTCCGCCGACATCCGTCCGGTGTGCGTCGCCCCCGAGGCATCCGTGGTTTGAAGCGTGATCTCCTTGTTCTCGTCGATCTCTTTGCGCCGCTCGGAATCCGACAGAATCACCAGCGCCGGCACCCGCCGCGCCGCATCCATGCGATTGAGCGCCTCGACGTAGCTCCTGATGCGCTTCACATACGTCGGCCGAATCTTCTCGGTACGCGCTTCTTTCAGCTTCGTCAGCGCCGCTTCGTCGATGATGTTGCGAAGCTCCGCCGGCAAATCTTCTCGCGACGACGCCGTCGCCACCCGATCCGGCAAATCCAAAAGCTTCTGCTCCAACGCACGCCAACGCTCATTCGCCGTCGCGTAAACGTGCGGCTCATCCGCCCGCGCCTTCGACTGCGCATCGGACAACTTCTGCCGGTCGAGGTAAACGAAATCCACCCGGCTCACGATGTCGTGAGCCACGTACTGCCCTGGCCGATAAGGCACCACCTGCTCGCGCAGCATCAGCATCGAGCTGGCCACCGCCGCAAAAATCGCTGCGATGACAAGCGACGAAAGCACGCCGCTGGCGCGCCAGTGCTCAAATCGACGAAACAACGTGTCGGGCCGATCCTTCCGGATCGACTCCCGCCGCGACGATACACCACGTCGTGACCAGAATTGCATAAATCTCTTCCGTTCAACTCTCCGCTGCGGAGTTGTTCAACGGTCCTTATGTTGTCTGCATCCGAACAGACGCGCCCCGCGTAGCGGTGCGGCCAATCAGTTGCAGACGGGTCAGCGCCGTTCATAGGCGTTGACGATGTTCTGCACCAAACGGTGCCGAACGATGTCACTTCGCTGCAAAGTGACGATCCCGATGTTCTTGATGCCCTTGAGCTTGTCCAGAGCATCAACCAGCCCGCTGTCCTGTCCTTCGGGCAAGTCCACCTGGGTGCTGTCCCCGGTGACGATCATCTTGCTGTCATGCCCGAGCCGGGTCAGAAACATCAGCATCTGGCTCGGCGTCGTGTTCTGTGCCTCGTCGAGGATGATGACGGCTTCGTTCAGCGTTCGACCGCGCATGAACGCCAGCGGAATTACCTCGATGACGTCGTTCACCATGAACCGCTTCACCTGCTCGAAATCCATCATGTCGTGCAGTGCGTCAAACAACGGCCGCAGGTAAGGGTTCACCTTTGCCTGGAGGTCGCCGGGCAGAAAGCCCAGCCGCTCGCCGGCTTCGACCGCCGGCCGAGCCAGCACCAGCCGCCTCGCTTGGCTGTGTTTCAGCATGCTCGCGGCCGCCGCCACGGCCAAATACGTTTTCCCAGTGCCGGCGGGTCCGACGCAAAACGTCAGGTCGTTCTTCAGGATCGCGTCGAGGTATTCCTTCTGACCTTCGGTCTTCGGCTTGATTGCATGGCCTTTGGCATAGACTTCGATCGTGCCCTCAGCCTGCTCGTCGCGGTCGTGCTTCGCCCGGCCGATGGCGTCGCCGACGTCGTCGACGCTCAGCCAGTCCTGCCGGCGCAGCTTCTTCTGCATCTGCTCGAGGACGGCGGCAGCTTTGGAGACCTGATCGCGGTCGCCCGAGAGCCGAATTTCGTCGTTCCGATTGACGACCTGCACGCCGAACGTGTCTCGGATCATGCGCAGGTGCCGATCGGCAGAGCCGAACAGGGCCAGCTTCTTATCAGGTTGTTCAAGGTTAATGCTTAAATTCACGTTGTGAAATCAGGGGTGCTGCCTACCCGACACATCCCACTACTGGTCCGATATTGTTGCGGCTCAAAGCTCAAATGTCGAGCCGCAATGTTCCCTACGACAGCATGTGGTCCAGGTTCGCTAAGTCTCGTCGCTGCCATGTCTTGCAACCTCTTTCGGGCTTTTCCCCGCCGCGGCAATCCCCTTGAACTCCCCCCATACAAACCGTTTAAACCGATCCGGGGGGCGTTGCCGGCTTGCGTGCCACGATCTGAAGATGCCCCGCCCGAGCCGCCGCCGCGGGGTCCTTAGCCAGGACCTCTTCCAGCCTGACAAGCCTTTCCACCGCGCCCGGGTGGGTCAGCAGATGTCTGTTGGACCGCACCGGGATGATGCTTTTTCCCTCGATGGCAAGGACCTCGAAGCCGGCCTTCTCGAATAGTTTTCGCAGCGAGAGGGGGGTGAAGGTGGTCAGCTCAAATTGCTCCCGGGCATCGCCCGTCAGCCAATTCGTCCGCCCGGTTCCAATGAACTCTTCCAGCGCATCCAGGCTTCCCCGCTCGACGAAGTGGTCCAGGGCGGCAAGCTTGTTGTCGGCGGTCGCGATGACGACGCCGCCTGGCCTGGTGATCCTCCCGATTTCCCGAGCCGCCTTGGCGGGGTCCGAGAAGATCGACAGCGGATCGCCCATGGCGAGGATCAGCGAGAAGTGATCATGAGGAAGCTCTGGCATCTGAACGATATCCGCCACCACCAGCGTCGCCTTATTTGCCTTGGCCCCCATCTCCGGCAATTTGCCGCGCACCTGCTCGATCATCGCGGCGGAGTTGTCGACAAACGTGGTCGCAAAGCCGCTCTTGAGCAGCTTTAATCCCCATTTCCCCGTTCCCGTTCCCAGATCGCAGCACTGCGCCGACAGATCCCGAGGCAGGTAAGGCTTCACCATGCGCCACGTGAGTTGGTCGTGGAATTCCCAATACGGATCCTCGTAGATGGAGTCGTACTGGCGGGCGACTCGATCGTGATATCGCCGTGAAGCATCGCGTGGCGCTCGTTTGCTCATTATGGAAATGATAGGAATCACGCGCCCTGTAGAAAGAACACGACCCCGAGGTCCTCCTTCACCTCGGGGCCCGTGCTTTTCTCCCGACCTGAGGTCGGAACCAACTTCCCGCACGCGTTAAACGCGCGGGTGTTGGAGATATTTCGCAACGTCCACACAATTTGACAAGGCCGTTTTTTCCCTGAGAATTCGCGGACACACATCCGCGAAGCGAGCGCGGCCCGCCGACTATGTCATGAGTGAACTTCCCTTCCCATCTGAAGTTAAGAAAGCTGAGACGGGTGCCGAAGCGAATGCTGCGGGGGCGGTGATCGAGCCTCCCAATTTCAAACTGCTGGGACGCCTGTTCCTCGTTCCGTTGATTATTGTGACCGCCGCCGTCGGGATCATGTTCCTCATCGGTCGCCTCGCCGGCTCAACACCCTCGTTCGATGAGGCACTGACGCGTCTCAAAGCGCCCGGCGGGCAGAAGACGATGGACCTTCTGGTTGGCCCGGGCTCGAAGCAGCGATACATGGACGCCAAGACGCTGGTTGACGAGATGAAGTCTGGTCTGACGCTCGAACAGCGGGCGAAGATCTCGCGCGAGCTCGTCAACATTATTACGAATCACACCCGGGACACCGAGGGGGATGTCCGCCATTTCCTTCTCCTCGCCCTGGGGCGCGTGTGGCAACTCGATCCCGCTCAACCCGCCACCGCCGACACCCTTGACGCCTCCACCGCCCGGCAGCAAGCCCTGGCGACGCTCATGAACTTCGCCCAGTCAATGGAGATTTCCAACCGCAAAGCCGCGATTCTCGCGCTGGCCTATTGGAGCGGCCGATCTGAAACCGGGCAGGCCCTCCCGCTCCTGCTCGAAAAATTGCAGGACGGACATGAAGATATCGATGTGCGTCTCAGCGCGGCCACCGTCCTGGGGCCTATCGCGCAGCCCACTGACGCGCACGTCATCGCTGCGCTGCACAAAGTGATGGACGACGCCGACTCCGCTCATCGCGAACTGGTCTGGGCCAGCGCCCTCTCGCTGGCACAGCTTAATCAGGCCGATGTCGCCCCCACGATCCTGATGCTGCTGGACCGCAAAGAGCTGGCGCAACTGGAGATCCTGGATCGCGAAGCTGATCCCTCCAATCCAACTTATCGCAAGCTAAATGAGCTCGAGCAGCAGCGCTATTTGATCAACACCATGATCGGCGCTTCGAAGCTGAACGCGCCCGAAATCCGCCAGCGGCTCGCGGACCTGCGCGATCACGATCCCTCTCCCCGAGTGCGCAACGCGGCGCGGGAAGTGCTGAGATGATCGTTCCCGGTGTCACCGGTGTTGCGCAGGCTGGTCAGGGGTAGGTTGTGGTGATCAACGGGAGTTGGGGGAGAGGTTGGGGCGGATACGTGGATCGGCTTCATGCACCTCGTCCATCCTACAATGCCTGGTGTTCGATCCTCCGGAACAAATAACATCCGCGAAAGGGAAAATGGCGCGCCGATGGCTCCGTTTCCTGCGTCTTTTCCTCATCGCTTACATCCCGGTGGTTCTCGTGATCTCAGCCCTCCAGCTTCAAATGATCTTTCCCGGCGCCGCAACACAAGGCCGCGCTGAAGCCTGCGTTCGCCCGTCATCTGACGTGGAAGTCGTCGAGCTCAGTTCATCAACAGGCGAACGTGTGGTTGCCATGTTCGGCAAAGCGCTGAACGCGGATGGTTCTCCTCGCGCCGACGCCGCCACCTGTCCGTCGATGATCTACTTCTATGGCAACGGAATGTGCATGGCGGACTGCGCCGGAGAGTTCCGGCAGTTCCGCTGTCTCGGTGTGAACGTCCTCATTCCTGACTTCCTGGGCTATGGAATGAGCGCCGGCAGACCCGGCGAGCAAAGCGTCTACGCCACCGCCGAGACCGCGTGGCAACACCTCGTCTCCCGCTCCGACATCGACAAGACCAAAATCATCGCCGCCGGTTGGTCGCTCGGCTCCGCCGCCGCTGTCGAACTTGCCACCAAGAGACCGGTCAAAGGTCTCATGATCTTCAGCGCCTTCACCAGCATGAAAGAGATGGCGCGCCGCGTCGCCCCGTTCCTCCCCACATCCCTTATGCTCAAACACCACTTCGCAAACGAAATCAAACTCCGGCACCTGAAAATTCCGACCCTGATCGTCCACGGCACCCGAGACAGCGTCGTCCCCTTTGACATGTCCAAAAAGCTCGCCGCCGCCGCACCGCACGCGCAGCTCTACGTCGTGGACGGCGGAGAGCACAATACATTGTTTGAAGACGGAGGAGACGAGCTATGGGCGACAGTTTTCCAATTCGTCTCGTCAGTGCGCTGATCGATTCGCTCTTGTGTCGTGTAACGCATCACGTTACGCTCAGGTTGAATGATCCGCTCGTTCCGGCACAAGGGACTGGCAAAGTTCTTCCTCACCGGAACCACCAGAGGGATTCGAGCCGATCAAGCCAAGCGCCTGCGGCAGATCCTGAGCAGATTGCATGCTTCTACGTCGCCGGCAGATATGGATCTGCCCGGGCTCCGACTGCACGGACTCAAAGGAGACCGCTCGGGATACTTTGCGGTCGACGTAAGCGGTAACTGGCGGGTGGTCTTTCGTTTCGAAGGTGTCGACGCAGCCGATGTCGATTACGTTGATTATCATTGAAAAAGGTGTCGGATGCAGATGCACAACCCACCACATCCCGGCGAGGTGCTCAGGGAACTTTGCCTTGAGCCGTTGGGCCTGACCATTACCGCCGCAGCCAAAGCGCTTGGTGTGGCGCGCAAGAGCCTCTCCCAGATTCTCAATGGACGCGCAGGCATCAGCCCCGAGATGGCACTTCGATTGTCGTTGGCCTTCGGAACCAGTGCCGATTCCTGGCTCAATCAACAGGTCCAGTATGACCTGTGGCAGGCGAAGAAAAAGCATCGCCGACTAAAAGTTAAACGCCTCGCGGCATGAGATTCGCCCCGCCGCAGGCTCGAGAATTGTTCATGACCGGCATTCATTGCGTCTTCCCTTCCGCCGCCGCCGCGGATAGAGCTAAGAGCGTGAACGGTGACCGTCAAATTTCCAAGTTTTCTGCGGCATGTTGCATTGAGCAGGCAAACCTTGCGCGTATAATGCCGCCCACAGACGCTCGCACGGGCAACAGGCGAGCAGATTAATCCCCAATGTTCTGAATACTTGCGCAGGAGGCGCTCATGGCTGATCCCGTTAACGATTACCCAACGGTTCTCGGTCCCGATGCATCGTTCAAGGGAGAACTCTCCTTTGAAAAAGGACTACGTTTGCAGGGAAAATTCGAGGGCAAAATCAATACTCCCGGCCGGCTGCACGTGGCGCGCGAAGCGCGCATGAGCGCGGATGTTGAGAGCGGCGCAATCGTTGTGGAGGGCGACGTCAAGGGCAACCTGATCGCCAACGACCGCATCGAGTTAAAGCAAACCGCCCGCTATGAGGGCGACCTCCGCGCGACGAAGCTGACCGTCGATGAAGGCGCAATCTTCTCGGGCCACGTCGCGGTCGGTCCGGAAGCGGTTAAGAACCGCAACGGCAACGGCGGCATCCAGGCGAGCATCAATCGCCCGGTGGTCAATGCCTTGCAGGGGCAGCCGAACCAGCCGGTGAATAAGTAAATTCTGCGTGAAGCAGTGACGCGGTGAAGCTGTGAAGCCGAAAGGCTTTGCGTGATCTACTGCGTCACCGCTTCACGGCTTCACTGCCTACCATTCCTGAACGATGCCCGGACCGGAACACACTGCACGGCCCAGTGAAGATCGGCAGACGGTGACCTGCCTGTTCTGCGGTAAACCGCAGGATGTGGGTCGCCGCGCGATGTCGATCACGTGCAAGTTCTGTCACAAGAGCCTGAAGCTGGAAGACATCTCGATCAAGACGTACGAAGCGCGCCGTCACATCGCCACCTGCGGGGTGGTCACGATCGAAAAGAAGGGCAACGCCGTCGCCGACAAGATCCAGTGCGGCGGCTTGATCGTCCGCGGCAAAGCGAAGGGCACGGTCGACTGCCACGGCCCGGTCCTGATCGGCCCGGATGCGGAAGTGCGAGGCGACGTCACAGCGCCGTCACTCGCCGTCGGCGCCGGCGCGGTGTTGGAGGGCAACTATGTCATCGGCCCGCGCGGTGAAGAAGCACCGGCGGATGCGCCGCCGGCGGGTTGACGTCAGCCGTGGAAGGGCGAGGTCTTGCGGGGTCGTTTGGCGGGTGGCGATTGCGCCGGCGCGATCGTGATGGGGGTGGTCTCTGTCTCTTCAGGCACGAACGCGGGGGAGGAGGGGTCGTTAACCGGATTCGAGACGGCGGGCTGCGGCGGCGGAGGTGCGGCCGGCAGCTCGACGTGCTTGCGCTGCTGGTCCCGGCGCTCCGCCATCTCCATCTGCGTTTGCGCGACCTGGATAACCGATTCGATGCCGAGCCACTGAAGGCAGCTCTGGTGCGAGCACTTGCGGGAGTAGCACGGGCTGCACGGGATGTCGAGGCGCACGACGCTGTCCATCCGGCGATAGGGGCCGGTGCGGACGGGGTTAGTGGGGCCGAAGACGGTGACGAGCGGGCGTCCGAGCGCAGAGGCGATGTGCATCGGCCCGGAGTCATTGGCTATGACGAGTGCGGCGCGCTCGAGCAGCGCGACGAGCTCGCGGAGGTTGGTCTTGCCGGCGAGATTCTGGCAGCCGATCTGATCGCCGAGCGCAACGTCCTGTGGACCACCCGCGACGACTGAATCCAGATTGAGCCGATCCTTCAGCGCCCAGGCGAGCGCGGTGAACTGCTTGATCGGCCAGCGCTTGGTGTCCCAGTTGGTGCCGGGAAGCAGGACGGCATAAGGGTGATCATCATCGATCAGTTGCGCCACTTTCGCACGGTCAGCGTCGGTGACGTTGAAGTCGAACTCCACCGGCGAGGTTTCGCAGCCGATGGCGGCGATGAGCTTGAGGTAGCGATCGATCGCGTGCTGTTCGGGATCGCCGACGTTGATACGGTGCGTGTAGAAAAGCGGCGCGAGCTCGCGCGCGTTTGAGAATCCGACGCGCACCGGCGCACGCGACTGCCAGGCAAGCCAGCCGCTGCGGAACAGGCCCTGGAGGTCGAGGACAAGATCGAACTTGCGCTGCCGGAGCTGCCAGGCGAACGAGCCCAGGCCCAGCAGCGACTTGGGGTTCTTCCAACCTTGGCCGAAGCGCTTGCGGTCGAAAAGCATGACCTCGTTGAGCAGCGGGTGATCCTCAAGCAAACCCGAGCAGGCGGGCGTGACGAGCCAGGCGATCTGGGCTGCCGGCCAGCGCCGGCGCAGCAGCTTGAGGACCGGCAGCGTGTGCACGACGTCGCCAATGGCGCTGGGCTTGATCAGCAGGATGCGCTGGGGTGGATTCTTGATGTCGACCTGCGGCATGTCGGTGAAATGGGACGTGAGGATGTTGTACATTCAATGCGCTGCGGTGTCGCGGGCGGGTTCCGCTTTATCGCGCAGTTCTTCCTGGACCAGGCGTGCATGCGGCGCGTATCCGAGGCAGAGTTCCTTGGAATCGGCGGGGGTGTACTGCGGGTGCTCGCGCATGCTGTGGAGCAGACGATCCATCGGCCACATCCTGGGGACGATGCGGCGGATGCCGTCGACGTCGATGATGATCGGGACGGGGCCGAGCTTGTCGTCGGTGGCGATGATCCAGTTGGTGGATTTAGAGTCGTACTGGTGCAGGCCCGTTTGTTCGAGTGTGCGGAGCGTTCTGCCGAGGCGGCGGAACAGGTCCTGGCGCTGAGACGAGCGGAGTGCGTCGAGGTCGAGGTCGGAGAGCAGCTGGCCGAAGACCTCTTCGAAGATGATGACGCTGTCGGTGACGTAGCCGAGCGTGCGCTGTTCCATCACGAGCAGCGGCCAGGCGGTGGGGATGTCGCGGACAACGAGCGACCAGGCCTTGGTCCACGCGCGGCGGGAGCGGCTGCCGCGGCCGATCTCGGTGAGGTAGCGGTGGAGCTTGGCACGCCGGGGGCGCTTGATGATGACAGAGACGGGGCGGCCCGCGAGGACGATTTCGCCGCGGAGCACGTCGCCGCTCTGGCTGCGCTTGATGATCTCGAGCTGATCGTTGCGCATGCGGCTGAGCAGGTTGGGCCACTCGCGTTGCCAGTCGTGCTCGGTGACGACGAGGCGGCTGGCGGGCGCCCAGCGGCGGGGGAATTTGGTCCGCTTGGAGAAGAAGCCCGAAAAGTCGTTGATGACGAGCTTGCCGAAGTACTCGTTCTCGCTTTGAGACGACTCCAGTGCCTTGCGCCAGTTGCGCTTGCGGACCTTGTTCTTGCGTGGAAGAGGGGCGGCAATGTCGAGCGCGTCTTCGCCGCGGAGCAGGTCGGTCTTGGTTGCGAAGCGGCTGACGCTGTGTGCGAGGAGAAGGACATCGTGCATCGTCATGCCGCCGGAGCGGACTGCGTAGCCGTCGATGAGGTAGATCTTGTCGTCCTTGAGCAGCATGTTGCCCAGGTGGAGGTCGTTGTGACCCAGCTTGGCGAGGCCGAGTTGGAGGACCAGACCAATGACCTGTTGAGCGAGCCGATAACCGTTGGGGACGGGCTCGGCGCGCAGAAGGTGATCGTTAAGGTACTGGTCGAGCGGCACGGCAGGCTCGATGGCTTCAAGGATGACGGCGTCGCCTTTCTCGTTGTTGATCGTGTAGCCGCTGAGGTGGGAGACGACGCGGGGGGAGGGGATCTTGTGCTTCTGGAGCATTTGCAGGCGGACGAATTCCCGCATCGCGGGGTTGCCGCGGACCATGCGCTTTAGCGCGCCTCCCGTGCGCGGGTAGAACTTGAGGATGTAGGGTTTGCTGGACCATTCAAAGCGCCACACCTGGCGGTTGGGGCGGGATTTGATCAGAGTGCCGCGCTGAGGGAGATCGCGGAGGACTTGTTCGAGGTCTTGTGCGGACACGGGCGAAGTGTATACGCGCTTGGTGGGGCGGGCGAGTCAGGAGAGAATACGGCGCGCCGGACGATTTGCGCCGCGCAGGCGGGGCAGCTAACTGAGGAGACCGCGCTACTGCGATCTCACGTTCTCAGTGGTTTGCGCGGGAGATTGCAGGGGAGGTTGAATGCGGTGGGGGGTGAAGAAGTTGACGACGATGTAGGAGTAGATGAGGGAGACAGCACCGACGACGACGGAGGCCCAGAGGGTGATCTTGAGAATGCGGATGCGGTTGGCGATCTCTTTGTCGCGCCACTCGCCGAGGCGGCGGTCGATCTCGTCAAGCTTGCGGTCGATACGCGATTCAATCTCATCGAGCTTTTGATTGACGTAAGAGTCGGCGGATTTTTTGATGCGGCCGGCGATGCCGCCGATGAGGCCGGATTCTTCGATTTCCTGCTTGAGCGAGGCGGGGTGCGGCGGGGCGACGATGGGCGCGGATTGCCCGGCGAGCGGCTGGTTGGGCGTGGGAGGGAGGAACTGGTATTCGCTCGGGGTTTCCTCGCCGATCATATTGGAGACGAGTGAGCCGAGGAATGAGCGCCGCTTACGATTGAGTTTGGAAAACAGGCCTTCCTGGCGTTTGAGGCGCTTGATGAGCAGGGGGATGCTGTCGGTCTCGGCGGCATTAAGGCCGCGCATCTTCGCGAGGACGACGAGGCCGCGCTGCGAGAGGCCCGCGAAACGCATGGAGCCGATGCGAGCGATTTCCTGGGCGATCTGCTCCTTTGTTGCGTTGAGGGTGACGGGGCGGCGACCCCACTTGACCACGTCGAGCATCGCATCCCGGTCCATCGAGGCGATGAGCTGGCGGCGTGCATGGATGGCGGCGACGAGAGCCTGCCGGGTTTTGAAGTCGCTGGTGTCGAGGCCGTATTCCTCGGCGAGATGTTCAAGTTCGTCTTTAGGTAGTTCCGAGAGCTGGCGGACGGGCGATGTGGCGGAGACGATTTCGGCGGCGGACGCGGCGGCGGGCAGAGAGGTGCCCGGCTCTCCTGGCAGCATCTTCATTTCCGTTGTCCGCTCAGGGGTGCTCATACCGCCCTCGCGTAGATCAGGCCGTGCAGGCGCCACATGAGCAGGAAGGCAATGCAGAGCAGGCCGCAGATGATCACGTCGCCCCAGAAGGTTTTGAAGCGCAGGCGGAGGCCCTGGACGATCACGTAGCGGCGGGCGAGGGTGATGAACTTGTCGGGGCCCTGGAACCAGATGTACCAGCCCCAGAGGGACTGGAGGGTGATCACCGTGGCGTAGATCGTCGCCACGATGCTGAGCATCCAGCGGAAGAAGTTGAAGAAGTCGATGTCGGGCATGGAGCTGCTTAGCTGTCAGCTAAAAGCTATCAGCGATCAGCCAGAGGAAACGCTGGCGGCCGGATCTTCTTCTGGCTGAAAGCGGACAGCTTGTAGCTGACAGCTACTCTTCACTCATTTCTTCATCGGCAACTTTTCCGCCAAACAGGAGCGACCCGATACGGACAAGGGTGGCGCCTTCGAGGATCGCGGCTTCGAAGTCGTTGCTCATGCCCATGCTGAGGTGGCGCAAGGACGTGCCGCCAATCTTGTGCCACTTCATTTCTTCAAAGATCTCGCGGGTGCGGGCGAAGGTTCGGCGCGCCTGTTCTTCAGTGGCTTCCAGCTCGGCCATCGTCATGAGTCCGACGAACTGGAGGTTGGGCATGGAGTCAATCTGCTCGGCGAGATGCACGGCCGCCCCGACGGCGACGCCATGCTTCTGTGGCTCTTCGCTGGCGTTCACCTGCATGAGCACGGGCATGCGTTTGTTGAGCTTCGCGCAGTGCTGGTCGAGTTCCTCCGCGAGACGGAGGCTGTCGACGCTGTGGACGATGCTGACGACGGGAAGGACGGGCTTGACCTTGTTGCGCTGGAGGTGGCCGATCATGTGCCAGCGCAGTTTGGCGGGCATGCCTTCTTCACTGTGGGCCATCTTGCGGGAGTAGAACTCATTCACTTGGGCGGCGCGCTGCTGGAGGACCTGCACCCGGCTTTCGCCGAGATCACCGACGCCGAGGGAAAGAATCTCGCGGATCTGCTCGGGTGCGGCGGTCTTGGTGACGGCGACGAGGGTGACTTCGGAGGGTTCGCGCTTGGCCTTGGCGCATGCGGCGGCGATGCGGCCTTTGACCTCTTCGAGTTTCTCGGCGAGCGGACTTTGTTTGGCCAACGCGGACTCCTTCCGGGTTTACGACAAGCGGGAAAGTATAAGGGAAAGCGAGACTGTTTGTAGGGGCCGGACTCCGGTTGCCAGCGATTGGCGGCATCCTTCAGCCTCTCCGGAGAGGGCGACACAAGTGTCGCCACTACAGGGGTCAACATACAATCGAGCTGTGAGCGAGCGGTTTGAACAAGCGATGGCGCTGATTGATGCGGCGAATGGAGAAGATCCGTCGGGGAAGGAGCTGGTGTATTCCCGGAGGATGACGGATTGGTTAGGGCGGCTGGAACCCGCTGCATCCGAGGCGCTGCGGATTGCGGCGCGGGCGCAGCATATTCGGCGGTGGATGATCCTGCGGTCGGAGTATCCGATGGATCGGGCAGGGTACCATCAGTGGCGGACGCGGTTGTATGACTTTCATGCGGATCAGACGGCGGAGATCCTGCGGGGTGTGGGGTATGACGAGGCGATGATCGCGCGCGTGCGGTCGCTGCTGCGGAAGGAGGGAATCAAATCAAACCCGGAGGCGCAGACGCTGGAGGATGTAATCTGTGTGGTGTTTTTGGAGAATTACTTCCACGAGTTTGCGCGGGATCATGATCAGGCGAAGCTGGTGACGATTCTTCAGCGAACGTGGAAGAAGATGAGCGCGCGCGGGAGGGAGGCGGCGCTGGGGCTGCCGATGAAGGCGCCTGATCGGGCGATTATCGAGAAGGCGCTTGCAGGGATGACAGATCCGCAGGGGCGTTTGTGAGCTTGGCGCGGACTTGGAAAAGGGCGCGTTCGCCGAGGATACGTTCTAATTTCGGCGCAGTGGTGTTGAAGATTTCGCTGATTGCTTCCCGAAGAAGGGGTTCGATGGCGGCGAGCGTTTCGGGGGTGTTGGGGGCGAGGAGGCGGTCGTTCAACGTTATGAGCAGCTCGTCGGTGTTGAACTTGATGCGGCCTTCGATGCGGGGGTCGGACTCGAGCTTGGAGGCGGCTTCGATGGCGGCGGTGATGGCTTGCTTGAGGCGGTCCTTCAGCGAGCCGGGGGCCAGTTGTTTGCGCGAGTAGGTGAGACCGAGGCGGCCATCGCTCTTGTCGATGTAGTAGTTGGCTTCGTGGGCGACGAGCAGTGTGCCGGGGCCGTCTTTCACATGCGCGTAGTCGGCGACGTCGATGAGGATGTGGTCGGGGAAGGCGCTGGACTGGATCCAGGAATGGAAGATGGGGACGAACTCGTCCTGGGTGAGGAAGGAGGCATCCTGAACGTACAGCTTGATGGCGATCTTGAAGGCTTCCATGGTTTTGAGTGGCATGGGCGTCTCGCCCATGCATCCAATGCGCATGGGCGAGACGCCCATGCCACGGGGAAGAAATTTAAACCGTCGCGGGGACGGGGCGTTGTTGTTCTTTGATGATGGTGTCGACGGGGTTGGCGACGGACTCCTGCCACTTGATGTGGGCCTTATGGGCGGCGTCGATGAAGAGATTCGCTTCCTCGATCAGCTTGTGGACCGTGTCCTTTGTGTAGCGCGCGTCGGCGCCTTCGTGGCGGACGAAGAGGTACTTGCTGAACTGGTCGCCGTGGTACGTGTCCCAGAACAGCTTTGTCTCCACGAAACGCTTGCGAAATTCCTCGACGATGACCTTCGCATCGTTCGGAACGTCAATCCACTGAAGTTGCACGAGCGCCTTGGCGGCGGTGAGCATGGCCTGGTAGGCCTTGTAGTCCGCCTCGTTAAACTTGCCGTCATCCAGCAGCAGCGTGGCCTCGAACGCTTCGGTTTCAGCTTGCGTGAACCCGAACTGCGCGAGGGAGACGATTTCGCCGGCGCACTCGCCGGTGCCCATGTCGCCGATGGTGAACTCGCGCACGTCGCCCCAGTCGGTATAGAAGGTGGGGTCTTGATCGTGCGCGGGAGCGGGAACGCCCTTCACGTCGAACTTGTCGACGGTTTCCTTCAGGCTTTTCTTCCCGACGCGCTGGCACCAGGCTTGGAAGGTTTCACCGTTGGCTTTCTCGGTGACGTAGCGTTGGGTGAGCGCGTTGACGACTTCCGGCACGCGCTTGCTGGGGACAGCGCCCATGGCCAGGGCGTACGTGCCGCCGTTTTTCTGCCACTGGCCGCCGAGCATGACCTGGAAGTGGGGGACGGTGTATTTGCCGATATTTCGGCTGTTTCCGTAGAAACCGATGTCGGCGACGTGGTGCTGGCCGCAGGAGTTGAAGCAGCCCGAGATCTTGATGCGAAGACCTTTGACCGCTTCGTGGAGCGTGGCTTGTTGTGCCGCGAAGCGCTGGCTGAGTTCACCGGCGAGGCCGCGGGATGAGGCGATGCCAAGCTTGCAGGTGTCGGTGCCGGGGCAGCTGGTGACGTCGACGATCGTGCCCGCGCCGGGTTCGCCGAGGCCCAGGGGCTTGAGCTCGTTGTACAGATCGACTACGCGATCTTCCGGCACCCAGCGGAGGACCAGGTTCTGCTCGACGGTGGTGCGGATGGAATCGCCGGCGTACTTCTGCGCCAGATCCGCGATGGCGCGCATCTGGTTGCTCGTTAAATCCCCCAGCGGGCAGGTGATGGTGACGGTTGCGTAGCCCGCCTGTCGCTGACGATAGACGTTGGTGTTTTCCCAGTCGGCGTAGCCTTCCGGGAGGTTTTTCTTGATCCGCAGGGGGACAGACTGAAACGCTGGCTTGTCGCTGTAGCGCGGTATCTCGTTAAAGAACGTCTTCCAGCTTGGGTCCTCGGGCATGGTCTTTATTTCTTCGAGGACCTGCCGGCGGAACTCATCAATGCCGAGCTTCTGGACGACGAACTTCAGTCGAGCGCGATTGCGGTTTTTCTTCTCGCCCAGGCGTGCGAAGACGCGACCGATGGCGCGCGAGAGGGGGAGCAAATCTTCTTCGGGAACAAAATCGCTGAACAGCTTTGCCTGGTGGGGGACGGCGCCGAGTCCGCCACCGACGTAGATGGCGAAGCCGCGCTGAACTTTGCCGTCCGGAAGCGTGCGAATTTGGGCGATACCGCCGAGGTCGTGGATGGAGACGAGGGCGCAGGCGGTGTCTTCGCAGCCGGAGAACGCGATCTTGAACTTGCGGCCGAAGTCCTGCGTGTCACGGTGACCGAGGAGGTAAAACGCGGTCGCTTTCGCGTACGGCGTGACGTCAAATTTTTCGGTATGGCACACGCCAGCGAGGGGGCAGGCGGTGACATTGCGGACGCTGTTGCCGCAGGCTTCGCGGGTGGTGATGCCGACGGATGCGAGGCGGCGGAAGATCTCCGGCGTGTCCTCGATGTGGACGTAGTGCAGCTGGATGTCCTGGCGGGTGGTGATGTGGCAGATCTGGTCGGAGTACTCTTCCGCCAGGTCGGCCAGCAGGTACATCTGCTCCGGGTTCAAACCGCCGTAGGGGATCTTGATGCGCTGCATTCCAGGCGCGTCATAGAACGTGTCCGGGCCTTTGGTGAGCGGAGGGTAAGCGAGGTTGCGGGTCTGGAAGCCGTCGTGGCGCTTGCCGTTGTCGTAGCGCTGGCCGTAGGCGCCGCGGCGCAGCCGCGCTTCGGCGAAGACTTTCTCCTCGACTTTGCCCTGCTTGCGGAGGTGCATGACGACTTCGAAATCGTCGATTTCCTGCGCCCAAAGCGGGGGAAGCTCCCCTCGGAGTTTGTCTTTCCACGTCTGCTTCGACATCACGAACCGATCCTTTCCCCCAAGTTCTGGCGGGCAATCGATACCGCGCGGCGATACACACGCGCAATTGCCGCCGGCGAATTCCGCCTAACGTATAGGAGAATGGGGCGAAACTGTCAAGATCGACGCATGCGCCCGCGCGAATGGTGCTCTGTAAGTGCTGGCTCCAGCAGCTACTTCTGTCCGTCGGAGAAGGAACGCCTAATTCCCTACCCGTTAGTAGGAGATTGGGCTATTCGCCATCTTCTTCCGGGTCTTCCTCGACCTTAACGGCTTTGGCGCGTTTGGGCGGGCGGCGCTTCGGACCTTGGGACTGCTGAATGGCGTGCCAGAATTCTTTCTCGCTGAGTTCCCCGCCGATGATTTTATTGAATTCTTTGCGCGCGTATTCGAACTCGTCGCTGTAGGGCAGCAGTTTTCCGGCCTTGGCGGAGCGGGACATCAGCACCTTGAGCTGCTTGGCCTGATCGTCGCTGATCTTGTTGTTGGCGGTTTGATCGGTGGCGGCATTGCCGCTGCTGCGGACATACTTAAGGATGGCGCCGAAGACCTGCTCGCGCTCCGCATTCTTGAAGGTGCGGTCCTGGAAACCTTGCCAGAGTTCTTCGAATTTGTCGGTGTAGGGCAGTTCATCCCGTGCCGCGCCGGCGGCGTTGTAAAGCTCCTGGAGGTGTTCCTGTTCAATGGCGTTCAACTTGAGCGGCGGCCGCATGAGAGTCCTCTTTTGGTCTAAGGTAAAACAGCGATTGTAAAGGCAATTGCATAAGCCTGCCAGCGCCGTTCTTGGCGTACCATTGGCCGAGCATGTGGTTCCCCAGGAATGGCGAGCGCGAACGGTGGGGCGAGGCGGAGAAGTATTTGAGCGAGACAGGTCGGGAGATGCGGCAACTGATTGAGCGGGTGGGGCCTTGCACGCTGCGGCCGCGGCGGGATTACTTTGTGGTTCTGTGCAAGGCGATCTTCTCGCAGCAGCTTTCGTCGAAGGTGGCGGCGGTGCTGTTCGGCCGGTTTCGAGACCATTTTCCTGCACGTCGACCGACGCCGGCGCGGGTGTTGGAATTTCTGAACGATCCCGCAGCGGCGCGAGCGGTCGGACTTTCGCGGCAGAAGCAGGCGTATGTGCGGGATTTAGCCATGCACTTCGCCAGCGGCGAGATTCCGACCCGGAAGTTGGCTTCGATGGGGAATGAGGAGGTGATCGAGGCGCTGGTGCGCGTAAACGGGATCGGGCGGTGGACGGCCGAGATGTTTTTGATTTTCACGTTGAACCGGCCGGATGTCTGGCCGGTGGATGATCTAGGGGTACGGAAGGGGGCGCAGCGGCTGCTGAAGTTGAAGGAGCTGCCGAGCAAGGCGGAGCTTCTGGAGATTGGGGAGCGGTGGAAGCCGTATCGATCGATCGCTTCCTGGTACCTGTGGCGACAATTCGAGTAGGTGCGAATCTGCTTTTTGCGTGGCATGGGCGTCCCGCCCATGCGCTTAAACATGCGTGGGCGAGACGCCCATGCTACGGTAACTACTCGGCGTTGGCGTGCTTCTCGACGGCGTTGGCGACGCGCATGTTGGCGAGCATCTTGCGGAGGTGACCGTGCTCGCCCCCGGTTTGGTGCATGGGGTAGAGGGCGAGTACCCCAGGCTGTCGGCCGCGGACGTCGGCGACGGGTTGGGAGACGAGGGCGGGGGTCCAGAACGGTTTGAGCGGGCAGACGACCCACTTGGCTTTGTAGAGCTGCTTTTCGGATGGGTCGTTGCCGGCGTGGCGCCCCATGAGCGGCAGCATGGGGTGATACCCGCTGACGAGGAAGATGAAGCGCTGGTCGTGGCCGATCTTGGCTCTCACTTGGTCGGCGAAGATCTTCATGTTGTCGGCGTGATTTTGCCGTGCTTCCTTGGAGTAGACGATGTGACCGCAGGCCATGAGACCGGCGAGCGTCACGGGAATGATGGCAACGCGGACAGCCGCCCAGGAGACGTTGCGCAGGACGGTCATCAGCCAGCACGCGCCGAGGACGGAGGCGGGCGGGTAGACGGGCATGAGGTAATCGGCACGTTTCCCCGCAGAGCAGCAGAAGAAGGCGATGCCGAGGAGCACCCAGAGTGCGGCGGGGCCGAGGGGGCCGCGGAGCCAGCGCCTGGTGGCGACGATCGCGAGGAGAGCGACGAGGGACCAGGGGGCGTATTCGCGGTAGAACCAAAGGGGCATGTGCCACCAGGGGACGGGGGCGATGTTCTCCGGGCCGCCTTGCGTGACGCGTTTGACGAGCTCGACGTTGAGGACGTGGAGGAGGTCGCGCTTGTAGTAGATGTAGGCGGGGACGATCCAGGTGCAGATGAGGGCGATGGTGAGGGGGATTCCCCACCACCAGCCGAGTAGGTGAACTTTGCGGAAGCTGCCGAAGACGAGCTTGGAGGCGAGGATGATGTAGAGGAGGGGCAGCAGAGCGGCGGGACCTTTTGCGAGAGCGGCGCCGGCGATACAGACCCAGAAGGCGGCGGATGCGAGGACGTTTTTTCGATCACCACCAAGCGCAATCGTGCCGAAGCACCACGCGCCGGTGATGAACATTGTCAGCAGCATGTCGGGCCGGGCGAGGTACATGTGCTTCATTGCCGGGTAGCTGGCGATCCAGAACATCGCCGCGAGCAAACCCGTTTCCCAACTGCGGCGGCGGTCTTCGAGGGCGTCGAGCTCGAGCTGGCCGGCGATGCGGCGGCCCATCCAGATCATCAGCGCGATGGTGACGAGCGCGGCGAAGATGCTGGGGAGCTTGAAGACAAATTCCGAGATGCTCTTGGTGGCGAAGACAAGAGAGGCGCCGATCCAATTGTAGAGCGGGGGCTTGGTGGATTCCTGGTTGAGGGTGTCGCGCGGGAGGAGCCAGCGGCCGTTGCAGACGATATCGGCGGTGTAGCCGATGGTCTTGGATTGGTCCTTGTCGTAAAGGTCGCTGGGTCCGAAGATTCGGCAGAGGAGGATGGTGGCGAGGGTGAGGACGAACATCACACCGACGATCCAGGTTTGGCGGCGGCCGCGCTTGGGGTTGGCGCCGCTGATTGAGGGATGATCTTCTAAGGTGAGTGTCCCCAGCATCAGCGAATTCCTGGTCAAGTTACAAAAGAATGAAGCCTTGGGGCATCGTACAGGATTGGGGCGAGGGTGTACATTTCTCAAGCGAACCTGGGGACGTAGCGG
>DASVUC010000038.1:0-19930 GCA_036387255.1 Tepidisphaeraceae bacterium
TGAACGACAACAACCTGATCGTGAGCAGCGGGAACTTCAACAGCATCATCCTCCCAATCTTCGAAGGCTATCGCGATACCCATGATCTCTATGCCAAAGGCATCGTTTCCACCACGGCCCAGACGACGCTGGGGCACCCGATCCTGGCGCTGTTCGACAATGCGATCCTTCAGTCGAGCGACTGGCCATGGGGGTCGGGCAACAGCGTCGGAGCCGGCGCGATCCTGGGGCAGTATGCGCTGCTGGGGGATGCGGATCTCAATGGCATGGTGACGCCGGATGACTACGGCGCGATCGACTCGAACCTGGGCAACCACGTTGGAACGCTGCTGGAGACCGGCGGGATGAACTGGTTCAGCGGCGACTGGAACTTCGACGGCGACATCACGCCGGATGATTACCAGGCGGTTGACGCTAACCTGGGGCTGCTGATCGATGTTCCGCAGCCGGTGTCTCAACTGGCGGCGAACGGAACAGTTGCACCGCCGACCTTGGTTTCGGGGGCGCGGCGGCCGGGTCTGTCGCTGTGGTCTTCGATGACCGAGCGGGAGGAGGAACTTGCGGATGCCGCTGCCGTTTGACGCGAATCTGATTGAATCCCCGGCTTTCTCGCCTTTTCATGATTTCCCCCTTCCTACCGCTCGGATAGGGGTCGCGCGCGATGCATGCTACAATGCCGGCGAGAGGGCCAGAGATGTGGAAGTTGCGCCGCCGCCAGTTGGGTAGAGCATTGCCGCTGACCGAGGCGCTGGAGTCTCGCCAGTTGTTCGCGGGAAGCGCGGGCGGAGAGCCATGGGGTTTGGATCTCGCCGCACAGTTCGATCGGCTGCCTTACCTCACGCCCGATCGCTTCACCGGCGGGCAATCCAGCTACCAGCGCAGCGGCGGCAACACCGACTGGAACAACTACATCCGCGTTCAAGGCAACGGCGAACGGGTAATCCTTGACGAGGTCGGTCCGGGCGTTCTGGATCGCATGTGGTTCACGCGCGTGCCGGACGCGGCTCGGATCAAGATGTACTTCGACGGCGAGACGACGCCGCGGGTTGATTTACCAATCGTTGATCTGGTTCGCGGGAAGGATCCGCGTTTCGTCGCGCCGCTGGTGGGTGGGCCGGACGGGTCGAGCGGGGGATACGTTTCGTACGTGCCGCAGGCTTACCGTCAGTCGCTGCGCGTGACGGTCACGGGCGCTGCGGATTTATATTACAACGTCGGCTACCAGACGCTGATGCCCGGCAGTGATGTCACCACGTGGACCGGCGCTGAGTCTTCAACAGCGACGCGCGACATTTGGAACCAGGTCTCGCGCGACCCGAAGCCGGCCGCGGGGAACGTCACCGCGACGGGTACGGTGAATGTTTCCGCCGGCGCTTCGAGTGAGCTCGTCAACCTCACCGGACCGCGATCCATTGCGTCGATCAAGCTGAACGTCCCGGGCGTAGCGGTGACGCCGCTGATGGGGGAGACGGTCACCGACAATGGCCGCTCGCACAAAGGCTACAGCGAGTTCACGCTGGCGCTGCCCGGCGGCACTTCACCCGTCACGCTGGTGCGGCGGTTGGACTTCGGCGTCGGCAACCAGAAAGCCAACGTCCTCGTCGATGGGATCAGCGCCGGCCAGTGGTTCGATGCCGGTAGCGACCAGGTTTACCACTGGCGCGACAGCAGCTTCGCGCTGCCGCTGGCGCGGACGGCGGGAAAGACGTCCATTCGCGTGCGCGTTCAGTTTGTCAGTTCGGATAACGACTGGAACGAATTCCGCTACACGGCCGTCGCGAACGGCGCCGCTGTCGATACCGTCGACGTCGGAACCGCGGCTTCAGAAACCAGCCATGGCTACGTGATCAACACGCCGCTCTTCAACGGCACGCGCACGTTTACGTACCCGCCTCCGGCGGGCGATGCGCCGTTCACCGATGAGGGTCGCAGCCACCGTGGCACAAGCCGATTTAATCTCACAACGGATCCGCAAAATCGAGGGGTGCTGCTCGATCGTCTGCTGGACCACAGCATCGCGGACCAGAAGGCGGCGGTGTATGTCAATGGCGCGTACGTTGGCGACTGGACCAACGCCGGCTCCAATTCTGTCGATGCGTGGCAGAAGTCGACTTTCTACATCCCCGAGACGTTCACCAGTGGGAAGTCGTCAATTGCCGTGCAGGTCAACAACCTGAGCGCTTCCACCGACTGGAGCGAATTCAGTTACGAGGCGCGCAGCATCACCGGCGACGGCGAGGTGGTGACGGATCGATTCGATGTCGGAGACACCGCTTCGGAATCAGCCCACGCGTACCAGATCACGCAGCCGACCTACTTCGGCACGCGGAGCAACACCTTCCCGCACGCATCGGCCAACGCCAAGGACATCCTGAACCAGACCTGGCTGCGCATCTCGTACGATGGCGAGAGCGCGCCGAGCGTCTATGCGCCCCTCGGCTCGTTCTTCGGCATGGGCGAGTTCGGCGTTGCAACGGTGCGGTCGCTCCCGGTGGGAATCGACGAGAATCAGAACCTCTACGTCTACTTCCCGATGCCATTCAGGAAGTCCGCGCGGGTGGAACTGGTGAATCAGGGCACAGCAGCGCTCAATGGCGTGCGCTATGAGGTGCAGCACAATTCATTCACCGGGCGCTTCGAGGACGTCGGTTACTTCAAGACGTTCTACAACCCGCAGCGTCCCACGCAGCTCGGGAAAGACGTGCTCATTCTGGATACGGCGGGATCCGGCAAATTCGTCGGCGTCACGCAGTCCATGCGCGATCGCACGGATGCCGGGCCGCTCGACCGCTGGTATCTCGAAGGCGACGAGCGGATCTATGTCGACGGCAGTCGAACCCCGGTCGTGCAGGGCACCGGCACGGAAGATTTCTACGACGGCGCTTTCTATTTCGACCGCGGGCCGTACACGAACCCGCTGAGCGGCAACACCACCCACATCACCGAAACCGTCGGCAGCCTGACGTATGACAGCACTTCGGTGTACCGCTTTCTCCTGCACAACGCGGTGCCGTTCCAGAATCACATCCGTGTGTCGATCGAGCATGGCGGAACCAACGACACGACGCCGGATGAGACGACGCTGGCGTACTACTACGTGGTGCCGACGGATGGTCCGCGGCGGTTTGGCGCGGTGCTGACCGATTCGCTGGATGTCAGCGGCGCGGCCTCGGAAGCGGCGCATCACTACGCCATTGCGGGCCAGACTTTCAGCGGCAGCAGAAGCTTCACGTTTGAAGGCGATTTTGACGACGTGGCGGTCACCGATATCGGCCGCGCGTTCAACGGCTCAAGCGAGTTTGATGTTGCGATCGATCCCAACAACCAGGGCGTGATCCTGCGACGGCTGCTGGACCAGGGCATCGCCGATCAGCGCGCGGATATCTACGTCGATGGCGTGCGCGTGGGGACCTGGTACAAAGCCGGCGCAAACACATCCCACCGCTGGGCGGAGGATGACTTCGCCATTCCGGCGTCGTTGACGGCCGGTAAGAGCTCGCTGCACGTCCGGGTTCAGTTCGTGTCCTCCGCTGTAGATTGGAACGAGTTTGCGTACAGCGTTTACACGCTGGTGCCGGTGGATGTGACGGCGCCCGAGGTGTTGCAGACGAGCTTCAGCTTGAAGCCCGCGCGCGAACTGTCTGTCACCTTCAGTGAAGAAGTGATCGGCGTGGATGCGGACGATCTGGTGTTTACGAACCTCGGCACCGGAAGCACGGTCAAGCCCGCAAATGTCGCTTACGACCCCGCCACCCACGCCGCGACGTGGACGCTTCCCATGGGTATCGCGGATGGACGTTACCGTGCAGCCATCGCGGCGGGCAAGATCACCGATCGCGTCGAGGCGCCGCTGTCGGTGGATTACCGTCATGAGCTGCTGTTGAGCAGCGGCACGTCAAGCGCCGACAATTTCCAATTGCGCCGCGACGGCGGGGGCAATGTGGTGCTGGTGAAGAATGGGCTGATGTCGGTGCAGCCGCTGGCAAACCTGGATCAGGTTGCAATTGATGCCGCGGGTGCGCAGGACACGTTGGAGGTTTATGGCTCTCGGAATGCGGATGCCGCTATCTTCGAAGCCAATGCGATCGCGCTCAACGGCCTGCCGCCGATCAACATCAGCGGCGTAGAGACGATCATCTTCGATGGTGTCGGCGGCGGCGATGCGATCAGTATCAAGACCGGCGCGAAGGTAAATCTCCCGCGCGCTCAGCAGTTCGAGTCGCTTGTGATCGCCGCCGGCGCATCCTCGAAGGTGCTGCCGGGGAACGAGAAGGTTCTTCAAGCCAACACGCTCAGCGTTCACTCGCAGGGCGTGCTTGATCTGACCGATCATGACCTGGTCGTGACGAGCGGCAACTTCGGGACGATCTGGAACCTTGTCCTGCAAGGCTACCGCGATTCGGTTGATTCAACAGCCACCGGCATTGTCTCGACGACGGCGCAAACCGCTCTGGGTCATCCCATTCTGGCCGTCTTTGATAATGCGAAGCTGCACGCGGCGGATTGGCCTTGGGGATCAGGCACTACCGTCGGCGCCAGCGCGATTCTTGGACGGTATGCGTTGCTTGGCGACGCGGATCTAAACGACATGGTCACTCCGGACGATTATGGGGCCATTGATTCAAACCTGGGCAGTCACGTTGGGACGGTCGAAGAGACTGGCGGAATGAGCTGGTTCAGCGGGGATTGGAACTTCGACGGCAAGATCACGCCGGACGATTACCTGACAGTGGATGCGAACCTGGGGCTGAGCATTGCTGATGCTGAGCCGGCGGCGCCGATTGCGGCAGATGGGGCGGCCGTTCCGCTGATCGCTCCGATGGCTTTTCCGATTTCGAAGAGTGTTCTGCTGACACTGGATGAGCGGCCGTCGGAGATCCTGACGTAGCGGCTTACCCCGCCACGTGGGGCTGCTGATCGAAAACCGGCAGGCGGTGCCGCAGTGGACGGCGAAGCTTCCGGTCCGGCGAGGAACCTGTTAGTGACTGCCAGTACAGATGTTACGAGTGATAAAGACGCGCTGGAACCATTCAATTAGGCGGGGAAGCGCCGCATTGTGCTTTGATTTTTTGCGATCTGCGATAAAAATTGTGACGTAGCACCTTTGATTCCCCTTCATGGAGCCCCTGAATGCCTCGCCCACGCCGACGTACCGCGCAGAATCAGCGCCCTATTGAAGCCCTTGAGCCTCGCTTGCTGATGACGACTGGCGAGCTCGTCCGAAATGGGGCGATGGAGGGTGTGGTCGCCGCCGCCGATTGGGCGCGCGGGGCATCTTGGCAAAGTGGCAGCCTGGGCCATACCAACTACCACGGCGGCGCCGGCTATGCCTTTAACGGCACCGCCACGGGCAGCTACATCCACAACACCAGCGGGGCCGCTGGCGAGATGTACCAAGAACTGACCATCCCCGTAGGCACCGTCAATCCCACCCTCCAGTTCTGGACCAAGATTACCACCGAAGAAACCAGCACCACCACCGCATTCGACACCATGCAGGTGCAGGTGCTCGACACATCGGGCACGGTCCTGTCCACGGTGGCAAGCTTCTCCAACCTCAATGCCGGGAGCACCGCCGGCCCGTATACGGCCACGGGCAAATACAACCTGAACACGTTCTCGATGTCGCCCTTTGTTGGGCAGACGGTGCGCATCAACTTCAAAGTCACGACCGACGGCGCTCGCGGCACCATGTTCCGCGTGGACGACGTGAGCCTCGCTCCGCCGGTGCCGGTGGTTCCGGGGACGAGCAAGCAGGTGGTGGGGTATCTGCCGGATTATCAGAACACCAAGTTCGGGCAGTTGGATTACAACTATCTCACGCACATCAACTACTTCTCGGTGGCGTTTGCCAGCGGCGGGTTGATCACGGAGCCCTCAGCGGCGTTCAGCAGCCGTCTCGACTCCATCGTGGCGGCGGCGCACGCGAAGGGGGTGGGCGTGAGCATCACCACCGGTCCGAGCCAGCCCTACGCTGCGATGGCGGCCAGCGCCAGCGCGCGAACGAACTTTGTCGCGAGCCTGCTGACCTACGTCAACAAGCACAACCTCGATGGCGTCGACATCGATTGGGAACCCCCCGCAAAGGGCGGCGATCAAGTCAACTACGGTCTGCTGATCGATGATCTCTATGCCACGTTCAACCCGCTGGGAAAGAAGATCACCGCCGCGGTCAATCCGTGGACGAAGGAAATTCCAGTTGATGCCAGCAAGAAGATGAGCTGGATCAACGTGATGTGCTACGACTTTGACTATGCGAACCATTCCACCTATGCCGCGGCGACGGATGGGATGCTTCAGTGGACGTACTATGGCGTCGCCAAAGACAAACTGGTGATGGGCGTGCCGTTCTATGGCCGCTATGGCACGAGTTGGGGCGACACGCACTCCAAGACCTACAACACGATCGTCAACGACTATAAGTCGCTCAACAACGGCGTGTATCCGCCGTTCGAAATGGATTCGTACAAGGACGCCGCCAACAACACGACGTACTTCAACGGCGTGACGACCATCGCCAAGAAGACCGCGTTCGTCCGCGACAACAGCTACGGCGGCGTGTTCACTTGGGAGCTGGGGCAGGACTCTTGGGACACTTCCGCTAAGTATGATCAGTATTCGCTGCTGCCGGTGATGTATTCGATCATGCGTCCACCGGCGTGGCTGACGCCGGCCAGCGGATCCACGTTCGACCTGGTCAACGGCAACTTCTACATGCACACCGGCACCGCCACGCTGGCCAGCGCCGTGTCGCCGAACACGACCAACGTCACCGTCCGCTCCAACGCCCGGCTGATCTCGAATATCCAGCAGAAGTTCGGCAACCTGCTGATCCAAAACGCGGGCGATTTCACCGTCAACGCCGGTGGAAACAAGATGCTCACGGTGAACACGCTCTCGATCGCCGCCGGCGGCAAGATGGACTTGCGCGACAACGACATCGTGATCAACAGCGGCAACTTCGCCGCTATCCAGTCGCTGGTGATGCAGGGTTATCGAGACGCCGTCGATTCAAGCGCCACCGGCATCATCTCGACCAGCAGTCAGACGATGGCAGGACATCCGATCCTGGCGCTCTTCGATAACGCGCAGATGCACGTGGGGCAATTCCCGTTCGGCTCGGGCAACACGGTGGCGGCCAACGCGATCTGCGGGAAGTTTACTTACATCGGCGACGCGGATTTCAACGGGATGGTCACGCCGGATGATTACGGCGCGATCGATTCGAACCTGGGACGCACCAACCTGAATGCAGGTGCGGCGTGGTTCGCCGGTGATTGGAATTTCGACGGCAGCGTGACGCCTGATGACTACATGGCGATCGATGCAAACCTGGGCATGGGGCAGTCGAATCCGCTGGCGGCGGAGTCTTCGTCGAGCCAGCCTGTGGTAGCGGTCATGCAGGCGCCTGCGCCGCTTGCCGCTCGACAGGACGAGAATCTTCTAACCTCCAGTGACTCGCTGCTCTTATAGCGAACTCTTCGGTTCCCAAGCCGGGTTTTACCTGTAGTGTTCTCATCTTTGGTCCTCCCTTATCTGCCCCGGCGCGCCTAAGGTATCGGGATCACTCCTGTAAGGCGCACCAATGTTTTCTTCTTCCTTTCGGCGGAACTATCGTAACACGCTTAAGCTCCGCGCTGCCGTGCAGCGGGCGATTGAGCCGCTCGAGCGGCGCACCCTTCTGGCGGGGACGCCGAGCGTGTTCTATGGCACCGAAGGCTGGGACTCCATCGGCATCGAGACCAACTATGGCTCCAACAACAGCATCCGTGTCTCGATCAACGGCACAGACACCATCATCCCCCACAATGACGCCGGTGTGATCATCTACGGCTTGGGCGGCGATGACTCGATGATCTTCGCCAACGGCACCAGCAACAATCACACCCCTGTCACGCTCGACGGCGGCGAAGGGAATGACTCGTTCCGCATTTTCAAGGGCGACGCGAGCATCGTCGGCGGCAATGGCAATGATGAAGTGCGGATGCAGCTCAACTCATCGCTGCTCGGCTTTGACGCTGGCGCCGCTTCCGACACGCTCGATGCCAAGCTATGGATCAACGGCCCCAGCGAAATCGACATGAATCGGTATCCGGCACTGGAAGTCTTCCGCGGCGCCTATGCTAGCGTGAAGGTGACGGGGAACAGCTTAAGCAACCTGTTTGACGTTTCCGCCGGGCCGGGCGCCACCGTGCTGGGGATGGGCGGCGACGACACGATCAACGGCTCCGCCTACGCCGATTCGCTCATCGGCGGCGATGGCCACGACCGAATCTTCGGTATGGGCGGAAATGACTGGATCGAGGGCAATGCCGGCTACGACTTTCTCGCCGGTGATGCAGGTAATGACGTTCTCCTCGGCGGTACCGAAGATGACAACCTCTTCGGAGGTGTCGGCGACGACGCCATGCAGGGCGGCGACGGGAACGACCTGCTGTATGGCCAGGAGAACAACGACTCGATCGAAGGGAACAACGGCAACGATTACATCGATGCCGGCGATGGTGAGGACTCCATCTGGGGCAATGCCGGCTCCGATTCGCTCTACGGAAACACCGGACACGATGAGGTCCATGCCGACGACGGGGCGGCCGATGCGGTTGTGGATGGCGTGATCGGGACCGATCTCGCTTACTACGACTCACGGCTGGACAATCCGCTGAACTTCCAGGGGCTTGCGCCAACAAGCGGGCCGGCGATGTTCTACGGCACGGTTGGAATCGACCGCCTGCTCGTGGACACGGATATCGGAGTTAGCGACTCGGATATTCTCGTGTCGATCAACGGGATCTCTCACGTGATCCCATATCGAGCGGCGGGCGTGATCGCCTACGGTCTCGATGGCAACGATCAACTGGATTCGGCGAACTTCACTCGCACCCGCACGCCCGTCACGCTGGACGGTGGCAATGGCAATGATGCCTTTTGGATCTCCGACGCCGACGCCTATGTCATCGGCGCCGCCGGCGACGACAATCTCTTCATCGAGGCAAACTCCGGCCTCCAAGGTTACGACGCGGGTACTGGAACGGATTTGCTGAGCAGCTGGTTCTGGAGCAATGACGCGCGCGGCTACGTGGACATGAACGAGTACCCGGGGCTGGAGAACTATGCCGCTGACCTGGGCATCACAAAGATTGTCGGCAACAGCTTGAACAATCGCATCTCCACACGCGCCGGCGGAACACTCATGGGCATGGGCGGCAATGATACGCTCATTGGTTATGCCGGCAGCGACACCCTCGAAGGCGGCGATGGCGATGACTTGATGGATGGCGGCTTCGGGAGCGACTACTTCTACGGAGGCCCCGGCAGCGACACCGCCGACTACTCCTCACGCAGTTCATCGGTCACCGTTTCAATTGGAGAACCTTTCGGTCAAGACGGCGACGGCGAAGCTAACGAGCAGGATCGCGTCACCGGCGACATGGAGAACATCTACGGCGGCTCCGGAAATGATCTGCTCATCGGCGACAGCCGGACGAACATCCTGCAAGGCAACGGTGGCAACGACACCATCAATGGCGGCGATGCCACCGACGTGCTTTTCGGCGGCGATGGGAATGACCTCGTTCGCGGCGACGGCGGCGACGACTGGCTCGAAGGAAACAACGGCAACGATACGCTCGAAGGCGCCCTCGGCAACGACACGCTCATCGGCCACGACGGCATCGACACCTATGACGGCGCGGCTGGGCAGGATCAGCTTTGGGTGACGAGCGTCGGCCATGTCATCCCCAGCGGCGGTCAGGATCAACTGGATGTGTCGCCGGGCGCGCGTGCGATTGTCGCGGCGGGGCTCAACGCGACGCTGGCGCTGGACACGCTGAGCATGCATGGGGGATCCGTGCTGGATCTGAATGACAACGATCTGACGGTCGCGCGCGGGAACCATGATCAGCTTTGGTCGCTGGTGTTGCAGGGATACCGCGACTCCGCGGACTCTACT
Source organism: Tepidisphaeraceae bacterium (assembly GCA_036387255.1). Taxonomy (GTDB): domain Bacteria; phylum Planctomycetota; class Phycisphaerae; order Tepidisphaerales; family Tepidisphaeraceae; genus DASVUC01. The sequence continues at coordinate 9,950 of DASVUC010000038.1, forward strand.
GCCACGGGAATCATCTCCTCGACCGCGCAGACGGCTATCGGGCATCCGATCCTGGCGCTGTTCGACAACGCGCTGCTCCACGCCACCGACTGGCCATGGGGCTCGGGTCACACCGTGGGCGCAACTGCGATTGTCGGGAAGTATGCGTATCTCGGCGACGCGGATTTAAACGGCATGGTCACGCCGGACGATTACAGCGCGGTCGATTCCAATCTCGGGCGGAGCGTAAGCATGGCCGGCGGCATGAACTGGTTTGCCGGCGACTGGAATCTGGACGGCCAGATTTCGCCGGATGACTACGGCGCGATTGATGCCAACCTCGGGCTGGGTGAAGGGCAGCCGCTTGCCGCCCCAGATGCCCTGAAGAGCCGACGGGCCATCGACCAGACCGAGCTGCAGCAGGACCCGCTGCTGAGTTAAGCAACTTTCCGTAGCGAATTAGAAAAACAACGCGGCACAGTTAGTGTAGAGTCAGATGGAGCACCCGCGAAGGGTTCATCTATACTCCATTCCTGCAATTCAACCTCTGCGAACACTTAGCCAGGGCAGACGAGGAGGGTCGTTGTGATGCGTCGGTCTCAGTTCATCGAGCAGTTGGAGAACCGCCGGCTTTTTGCTGCGGGGGAACTTGATCTGAGTTTCGGCGGAGGCGACGGCATCTCGAAGCTCTCGACCGCAACCGCATCCCAGATCGATCGCGCGGATTTCGTGGCGGTTGATTCGCAGGGACGGATCGTGCTCGTCGGCACCACCCGCGCCAACCGCAACGCGGGCACCGCCGCGGACATTCTCATCGCCCGCTTTGACGCCGCAGGGAACCTGGACACCACCTTCGGCGGAGGGACCGGATTCGTCACGCGCAGTTTTCTGAACGTCGATACGCCCGCGGACCTGGCGATTCAGCCGGACAACAAGATCGTCATAGCCTTCCGCAACGGATCAACCAATCCCGGGTGGGGCGTGATGCGGCTGACAACCACCGGCGCCAACGACAACACCTTCGATGGCGACGGCGTCGCCACGTATGACTTCGGCACCGAGACGATTGTGCGAATGGCGCTTCAGCCGGACGGCAAGATCGTCACCGTCGGCTCGGCGACGAACGGCGGGACGTTTAACAATGCGGCTGTCGTTCGCCTCACAAGCACCGGCGCGCTCGACAGCACGTTCGGCTCGGGAGGAATCGCGACGACGCAGTTCTTTTCTTCGGCAGCGTTGAACGAGTTTTATGACGTCGCCGTCGATCCCAACAACAACATCGTCGCCGTCGGCGCGACGCGGCAGACCTCAACTTCCGTCACCGAGGTGGGCGTGGCAAGGTTTACCTCAACCGGCACGCTCGACGGCACGTTTGGCACGGGCGGGAAGGTGCAGATCGGCAACGCGCCGTCGCATCACATGGCACATTCGGTTGCGGTGGATGCGTCGTCGCGCGTCGTGGTCGCCGCCATCAACTGGACCGACTACCCCAACCTCATGGCGCCTCACCCCCTGGTGCTGCATCGGCTGACCAGCGGCGGACAGGTCGATGCATCCTTCGATGCGTCCGGGCCGACGCCAGGGCATGTGCAATTGAACGACGTCACGCTGTACCACACCGACCCGGCAGAGATGATGATCCAGGCGGATCAGAAGATTCTCTTCGGCGGCGCCTACAGCACCACCGGCAGCAACGCCTTTCAGATGGCGCGGTTAAATCCCGACGGCACCCGCGACACCTCCTTCGCGGGCGACGGAACCGCAACCTACTTGCCCGCCGGATCGAGCCCGCAGGTCGGTACCGACTTCGCGCTCGACAGCAGTGGTCGCATTGTTATGAGCGGACTCGTGGTCAATGTCGCGGCGCTGAACGACTATGACATGGCCGTCGTTCGCGTGCAGAACACGGTCGATACGCCGGTGTCTCTCGCGGGTAGCCGGTTGACAATCGATGGCACCGGGGGCGTCGACAACGTCAACATCAGCCGCAACGGCTCGAACGTCGTCACCACCATCAATGGCGTTTCCTACACGTTCCCGGCTTCGCAGATCGCTGTGATTGGCGCTTACCTCGAGGCAGGCGCCGACAACCTCACCATCAGCGAGACAACGCCGGTCAGGCTCGCCGTCACCCGCACACTCGGAAGCTTGAACCTCGGCGCGGGAGCGCGCTTGACCGTCCCCGTGGGCGATGGCAGCTCGCCGATGCGGATCGACAGTTTGAGCATGTCCGGCAGCAGCGCTCTTGATCTGACGAACAACGACCTGATCGTCACCAGCGGCGATTACGAGATGATCTCGAACCTCCGCTGGCAAGGGTACCGCGATTTTCGCGACACCACCGCCACCGGCATCATCTCCAGCACCGGTCAGACAACGACCGGCAGCCCGATCCTCGCGCTGTTCGACAACACGCTGCTTCACGCCACCGATTGGCCATGGGGCTCGGGGAACACTGTGCCCGCGGGCGCGGTCGTGGGGCGATACACCTACATCGGGGATGCGGATCTGAACGGCATGGTCACGCCCGATGATTACGGCGCGATTGACGCGAACCTGGGGCAGAAGGTGAGCAGCGCTGGCGGGATGAACTGGTTTGCGGGCGATTGGAACTTTGATGGGCAAATCACGCCGGACGACTACGGCGCGGTCGACGCAAATCTGGGCAACGGTGAGGGCAATCCGCTCGCTCCGGCGCGCGCCGCTGGCCCTGCTCCGCTCGCTCTTTCAAAGGATGACGAAGAGCGAGCTGATCTGTTCGCTTGAAACTGCCGGGGGATGATCTTCCGCTGATCCGAGGAGTGCATAATCGCACCAACATGTACGTCTGAGCTGCTGCGGCACCGCAAAAAACAGTTGCTTACGCGTGCGACGGGTGAACCGCACTAGCGGTCTCTCGTACTTTTTATGTGATCCGAAACATCCCACCCATCGGCATCACCCGACACGCAGCACCCTGATCGTCTCCCTAAACAGCTCATCTGCCTGGCTCTTACACCTTACGGAGTGCCCATGCCCTCGATTCTCCGTCGCCGCACTAACCGGTCTCAGCAAGTGATCAGCGAAGCCCTCGAGTGCCGCTCGCTCATGAGCGTCAACCTCATTTCCGGCGCGGCTGCGATCTATGACAACGGCGCACCCACCGACCCCAACGTCCCGCAGAGCTACCAAGTCGGCGGCCGCTGGAGCAACATCGCAAGCGGAGCCACCGGCGCCGTCGGTACCGGCATCACCCTCACTTGGTCAATCGCTCCAGATGGCACCTCGCTGGGCAGCGGGAACGGCGAAACCGACCTCGGCAGCACCTTCATCGCAAAGATGAACAGCCTCTACGGTTCGCAGGCAACTTGGCAGCCGATCGTTCAGTCGGTGTTCGATTCGTGGTCGGCCGTCAGCGGCATCACCTACAAGTATGAGCCTAAGGACGACGGCATTGTCTTCTCCACGAGCAATCGCGGCATTCTCGGCACGCGCGGCGACATCCGCATCGGGTCCCACCCCGTTGACGGCACGTTCAGCGTGCTGGCTTACAATTGGTTCCCCAGCTTCGGCGACATGATCATCGACGCCGACGACCTCACCGGCTCCGGCTTCATGACCAACAAAAACTCCAACTCGCTGCGACTGCGCAACGTGCTGGCGCACGAGCATGGCCACGGGCTGGGCCTGAACCACGTCGATCCCATAAACAACACGAAGCTGATGGAGGCATTCGCGTCCACCAGCTTTGACGGGCCGCAGTTCGACGACATCCTCGCGATCCAGAAGAACTACGGCGACTTCTACGAGAAGGGCGCCGCCAACAACTCAACCAGCACCGCCGCGGATCGCGGTATCCTCGCCGCCGGCGCAACCGATTTCGTCAACAATCTGTCGCTGTCAAACACATCCGACACGGACGTGTTCAAATTCACGATCGCTTCCACCGCGAGCCCCACGTTCACCTTGACGCCAGCGGGTAACCCCTACCTCCAGGGCCCGCAGGGCGGCGCGACGTCGACGTTTGATCCGCGCTCGCAGATGAACCTCCAGTTCCAGCTTCTGGACGCCAGCGGGCAGGTTGTGAACACCGTCGCCGGCGCGGGCGTCGGCGCCGCCGAGACGCTAACGCTTTCCAACCTCGCCGCCGGGACTTACTACATCAAGGTCCTGCCGGAAAGCGGCGCGACCGGCAACACGCAGATGTACACGCTGACGACGCAAATCCCTTCCATCGCGGCGCCCACGCCGACGACCAACGTGGCGCTCGATGGCAGCAAGAACCTCACGATCACCGACAGCGCCAGCGGCGGCAAGAATGACGTGCTGACCGTCAGCGCCGACACCGCCCACAGCCGCTACGTGATCACCGACTCGGTCAACTATCTTTCCACCGCCATCAGCGGCGCAACCGGCAGCGGAACGCACACGGTCTACGTTCCCTTCTCCGCCGTCACCGGAACGAAGGTGAGTCTGAGCCTCGACGGCGGGATGGATTCCGTCACCATCACCGGCACCAAGCTTCCCGTGACCGTGGATGCCGGCTCCGGTACCGACACGATCAACATCGTCGAAACCGCACCCTCAGCGCCGGTCACGATCGCGCCGGCCACTGGGAATGACGCCGTCTCCATCAACACCGACAACACCGGTACCGCCAGTGCGATCTTCAATAGCGGTACCAGGATCGGCGCGTTCACCATCGGCACCGGTGGCAGCGCGGCCGTCGCGAAAAATGCCGGCATCTTACAGGTTGATTCGCTCGGCGTGGCCGCGGGCGGCAAGCTTGATCTGAACAACAATGACGTCGTCGTGAACACCGGCAGCGCCGCGGCGCTTCAGGCGCTGGCGTTCACCGGCTACTCGGAGACCGTCAATGCAGGCAAGACCGGCATTATTTCCACCGCCGGCCAAACCAGCGGTCTCTCGCCCATTCACGTCTTCATCGACAACGCCATGCTCAACAACCTCGTGTGGAACGGCGTGCAGGTGGGCGCCAGCGCGATCATCGGTCATTACACCATCATCGGTGACACGGATCTCAACGGCGTGGTGACGCCGGACGATTACATCGCCATCGACTCCAACCTCGGCAACCGTCCGTCGGCGGGTCTGGCGTATTTCAACGGGGATATGAATTTTGATGGCGTGGTGACGCCCGATGATTACCTGGCGATCGATTCCAACCTCGGGCGCACCTTGGCTTAATCCATCCTCAACTCGCGCTGGAGGTTGCCGCCAAGGATGAGGCGCTTCTGTTCTTCTGCTATCGGCAGAGCGTTGATGGTCTGAAGCGCGAACGTGGTGTCTTCTTCGCGGTTGTAGGGGAAATCGATGCCGAAGATCATAAGCTCCGCGCCAACCTGCTCGATGGCCTCCACAATTTGTTCCGGGCGGAGGTACCAGAACGGCAGCTTCTGTCTTGAGAAGTTTGACACCAGCCCGCCCAGCACGCGCGGCCGATGGTGGGGCACCGGCGGGAAGGGGATGTTGTTGAAGATCACTGCCAGCGCTTCCGTAAAAAAGTGGTAGCCGCCCACGTGCTCCAGCGAAAAGCGCAAGTCGGGGAACTGGTGTGCGATCTCGTCAAAGCCCAGCACGTTGTAGTGCTTGATGCGATAGTGATGCACCCCGGTGTGGAAGGAGATAAAGAGGTTCTCGTCCTGCGCTGCGGCGTACACCTCGACCGCCTGCGGGGAAAGGATGTCAAACTTCTGGGTATTGGGGTGAAGCTTGATGCCTCTCAGGCCCAGCGCCCGAATTTCTTGAACCTGCTCCCGAAGGTTTTCTGTCGCGAAGTTGATCGTGCCGAAGCCGACGAGGCGCGGCTGCGATTTGAGCTCTGATGCGAGCCAACGGTTTGGATTCATCTCCCCGCCCACCTGCTGGGCGAATGGCGCAAAGGCGACGGCTTTAGCGATGTTGCAGGCATCCAGCAGCTCCAGCAGCCGCGGGATCGTGCCGCCGGAATTCACTGACTCGGGAAAGACGTGGCAATGGTGTGCGAAAATGTCGCCCATGGGTACGAACGCAAACCTACCTGATTTGCCCCGGTCCCCACAACAAACGCGATACCCCGCACTCGGCGGGCGGGCGAAGTGCATATTTACAGGAGGTACACCCTTCGCAAGCAATGCGGTTATGCCGGACATCCGGATCGGAATCTCGGGGTGGACCTACGGCCCCTGGCGGGGAAAGTTCTATCCGCCGGGTTTGGTGCAGAATCGGGAGCTGCCGTACGCATCCCGGAAGCTCAACTCCATTGAGATCAACGGCTCGTTCTATTCCCTCCAGCGGCCGAGCAGCTACGCCGAGTGGTATCGCCAGACGCCGGAAGATTTCATCTTCTCCGTCAAAGGCGGGCGCTTCATCACCCACATGAAGAAGCTGCGGGATGTGGAGGACGCGACGGCAAACTTCTTCGCTTCGGGTCTGCTGGCGCTGCGCGAGAAGCTCGGCCCCATCCTCTGGCAGTTCCCGCCCAACCTGGGGATGGACCTGGAGCGCTTCGAAAAATTCTTCCAGCTCATCCCACGCGATACCCGGGAGGCGGCGAAGCTCGCATCGCACCACACCGAGAAGCTCAAAGGGCGCGCGCTGGCCAAGGCGGACGTCAACATCCCGCTGCGCCACTGTGTGGAGATTCGTCATCCTTCGTTCCTGACTGAGGATTTCGTGGCGCTGCTGCGCAGGCATGATGTGTCGCTGGTGTTTGCCGATACCGCTGGCATCTGGCCTTACACCGAGGACGTCACGTCGGATTTCATCTACATCCGCCTGCACGGGGCGGAGCAGATCTACTGGAGCAGCTACTCGGATCAGATGCTGGATTGGTGGCAGAGCCGCATCGAGCTTTGGTCGAAGGGGCTCTCCCCGTGCGATGGGCGCTGTGTGACCACGAAAAAGCCGCGCAGGCGGAATCGGGATGTGTATGTTTACTTCGATAATGACGCGAAGGTCGCCGCGCCGTTTGATGCGATGAGGCTGGCCGAGCGGCTGGGGGCGCGTCCCGATACGTTCGAAGAAGCCGAGCAACTGGTGGGGAAGCCCCGCACGCGCGAGCGTATCATGTCGGCATGAGTTTTCGCTGCATGTTTGTCATCCTCTGCGCCTTTGCTGTGAGCGGATGTGCCACCAAGGGCAAGAACATCCGTGGCGTGGAGAACTTCGCCATCGTCCAAGTAGGGGTTCTGCTGCGCGGGGCGCAGCCGACGGCGGAGGGGATCAAGGAGCTGTCTCACCGGGGCGTGAAGACTGTGATCAACCTTCGCGCCGATGCGAAGCCTTGGGAGAAGGAAAAAGTGAACCAGGCGGGGATGGATTACGTGTTCATCCCGACCGTCGCAGAGCGGAACGACCCCCAAGCGATTGCGAAGTTTCTGGACGCTGTGCGGACGAAGGAGAAGCCCGCGTTTGTTCATTGTCGGGTGGGGCGCGATCGGACGGGGTTGGAAGTCGCGGTCTGGCGCATCACCGACTGCGGCTGGACCAAAGATGACGCGATCAAAGAACTTCACGAGCACGGTTACCAGTGGGCGTGGTTCCCCAACATCGAACGGTATCTCAGAACCTTTGACCCGAAGTCCTTCACGCCAACGGTCACCGCAAGCGAGCCGTAGTTTAGCCGCCGCACGCGTGCGGCGCTGCACGGTGATCGCGACATCCTGCAGCGCATAAAAAATGTCATCCTGAGGTACTCCGAAGGATCTGGCACCGAACGGCGATTGATCCAGATCCTTCGCGGAGTAACGCTCAGGATGACATGCGTGTGCGACTGACGCTTAGCTGCCTTCCTTACGTAATCAGCTCGAATCCCTTGCGGTACTCGCGCGTAACATATTGATTCGCCTCGGGCACGTTCGTGCACTTCATGTTCTTGGCGTCCCACTCGATGCGGCGGCCCATGCGCACGGCGAAGTTGCCCAGCAGCACGGTCTCCGTCAGCGGGCCGGCGTAGTCGAAGTTGGAGCCGGGCTTCTTCCCGCTGCCGACGCACGCTTCGACCCATTCCAGGTGATGGTGATGGTCGAAGCCGCCGGGGCGGGTGGTCGGCTGCGTCGCGGGCTTGTACTCCTTCGCCAGCTTCTCTTCCAGGATGACCGGCCGCTGCGTGTACTTTGCGGCGATGGTTCCTTTGTCGCCGACGAAGATCGCGCCATTGTCGCCCAGCTTGTCCGACGAGCCGTACTTGGTGGGCGGCATGAGGCGTCCGTCATACCAGAACATCTTCACCGGCGGCAGCTCGCCGCGCTGCGGGAACTCGTAGCGGATAACCGACCAGAGAGGGCCACTGACGTCGGTCTTACCTTCGCTGAAGGCTTCAACGCTCGTCGGATTCGTCAAATTGAGCGACCAGACGGCGGTGTCCATGATGTGACATGCCATGTCGCCAAGCGCGCCCGTGCCGAAGTCCCAGTAGCCGCGCCACTTGAACGGGTGATAGGCGGAGCTGTACGGACGCTCGGGCGCGGGGCCGAGCCAGAGGTCCCAGTTGATCGCCTCAGGCGCCGAGCCGGTGTCTTTCGGCATCGGCATTCCCTGCGGCCAGATCGGCCGGTCCGTCCAAACGTGAACTTCCTTCACCGGCCCGATCACGCCGCTCTTCACCCACTGCACCTGCTCTTCCGATCCTTCGGCAGAGTGGCCCTGGTTGCCCATCTGCGTGACAACCTTGCTCTTGCGCGCTGTCTCCGTGAGCAGCCGCGCTTCAGCAATGTTGTGTGTGAGCGGCTTCTCACAGTAGACGTGCTTGTTGAAATGCATCGCCAGCATCGCCGCCGGCGCGTGCGTGTGATCCGGGGTCGAGATGCAGACGGCATCGAATTCCTTGTTGTCCTTCTCCATCATCTGGCGGAAGTCGACGTACTTCTTCGCATTGGGGAATTCGGCGGCGGCTTTTTCGAGGAACTTGCTGTCGATGTCGCACAGCGCGGCCACGGTGACGCCGCACTCGGCCAGGGCGTGGAGGTTGTGGTTCCCCTTCCCGCCGACGCCGACGAATGCAACTCGAAGCTGCGCGTTCTTAGGATTCGGCTTGGGCTTCTCAACCTTCTCCTTGTCCTTCTTCTTTTCCTTGGGCTTGTCGCCCTCTTTCTTTTCCTGCTGCGCAAAGGCGGCCTGTGCGGCCGCCATCGCGGCGCTGAATGCCGCCGCTCGTTGAATGAAATCCCGTCGCGTCCAGTCGAATGACATAACCGTTCCTCGTTTGATTAATCCTGTTCTAATTACTTCTCGTCCGCGAGCGTCGCGGCTTGCTGTTTGAAAAATTCGATCGACTTGCTCACGTTCTGCACCAGCTCTTCGCCGGAGCCCTTCTCATACTCGATCGCGATGAACAGCGGCTTGTTCTGCTGCTTCAGCGCCTTCATGCACTCCGCCACGTTCACCGTGCCGGTTCCCCACACCACGTCTTCCTTCTTCTGATCGATGTCCTTGAAGTGACATTCAATCACGCGCCCCTTGAGCGCGTTGATGCACTCGGGCGATTGCATCCCGCTGCGAACCCAGTGACCGATGTCAGCACACGAGCCGATTCGATCCGATGTGCCGCTGATCGCTTTCGCCTCCACGTTGCAGTCCCAGTAGCGGCTGGGCTTGGGGTGGTTGTGGATCGCCATCTTGATCCCGTACTCGCCGCACAGTTTGTCAATTGCGGGCAGCGCTTCCTGCGGCGGCTCGCTGACCACGTTCTTCATCCCCATTTTTTTGGCAAAGTCGAACACCTTGCGATTCGCCGCCTCGTCCTTGCCCAGCTCCACCACCCCGTAGCTGATCGCCTGCACGTCGTTGGCCTTAAGCTTCTCCTTGAGCTGCGCGATCAGCTCATCCGACATGTTGTGGTCCGCCTTCGCCGGGTTCTCCTTGCTGAAGCGCTGGCCCGGGTACATCTCAACGTAATGCAGGTCGAGTCGCTTGAGCGTGTCAATCGTTTCCATCAGCGACAGCGACCGGAATGTGTACGCCTGCGCGCCCAGCTTCCAGTTCAGCTTCGCCATGGGGTCCTTCGACGAGCTCTTGGCGGAT
>DASVUC010000039.1:0-13827 GCA_036387255.1 Tepidisphaeraceae bacterium
ACATCTCCCCGTCCAACGGCAGCTATGAACCGATGAACGGCGAGATGATGGGACTCGTGAAAGAAGACGTGAAGGACATGGATCTGCTGCTCGAACCGGGCGAGTTTGTCGGTGCGGGGCCGGGCGCGGGGCCGGTGCAGCAGGCGCAGTCGAAGCGCTATAACGAGCTGAAGTCGGAGCCGCTGCGGGGCGTGGTGAAGGATGACGCAAAAGAGGAGTCGAAATGAAGTTGCCGTATTGCGTGGCAGGGATGGTGGCGGTTCTGGCGCTGGCGGCTGCGTCGCGGGCGGCGGAGATGTCGGGGCGCGTGGTGGATGAGGAGGGGAAGGCGGTGGCGAATGCGATCGTCTACATCCACAGTGTCGCCCCGGAAAGCGAAGGGAGAAGTCGCCCCTCGGCGTATCCCGATTGGGCGAAGACGGCGGTGTCGGATGGGGAGGGAAAGTTTGTGCTGGAGGGGCTGGACGCGAAGCTGAAGTACGCCCTGGCGGTGGTGGCGGAGGGACATCCCACGCTGATGATCAAGCGGCAGAATCCGCGGCCCGATCTGGAGGCGAAGCTGGTGGCGATGCCGGAGGCGCGGAAGGAGGCTTCGCATCAGTTTCGGGGACGGCTTATCGATTCGGACGGGAAGCCGGTCTTTGGCGCGGAAGTTCGTCCAATCGCGATGCGCCGCGCGGATGGCAACAGTTGGCGCGGCCCCGACAAGATGGATGAGCTGACGGTGACGGACAAGGAGGGAAAGTTCGTGCTGGCGTGTGATGAGGAGAACTGGCAGGTGGGGGCGCGGATCCTCAGCAGGCAGCACGCGCGGCAGGTGACGGGTTTTCAGTCGATGGGGGAAGAGGTGCACGAGTTCACGCTGTCGCCCGGGTCGACGATCAAGGGGAAGCTGATGAAGGAGGGAAAGGGTGTGCCGCACGTGACGGTCGGGGCGGTGCAGACGGATCGGACGTGGGAAAAGTACACAGGGGAGCGGGAGGCGGTAACGGATGATCAGGGGGCGTTCATCTTCGAGCATGTAAATTCGAACGACAAGTACATGATTTACACGACGATGAAAACAGCCAAGGCGCTTGGGGCGCCCTTTGCGATGAAGATCCAGGAGATTGCGACAGAGGACGACGGATCAACGGCGGAGGCGGGGGACGTGGAACTGGTCAAGGGGCTTGTCATCGCGGGGAGGGTTAAGGTGACTGAAGGGGAGGAGATGCCGAAGGAGGTGACGCTGGACCTGCGGCGGAATGAAGCGCCCGACGGTGTGCAGACGAAGGTGGATGCGGAGGGGAAGTTTAAGATTGAGGGCGTGCCGGCGGAGGAGGTGCTGCGGCTGACCGTTCGAGCGCGCGGGTATCGGCTGTCACGGGAGAATGAGAGCATCGATCCGTTCAGCCCCGATGCGCTGACGGGACAGATGACCGAGAATACTGAAAATCTTGAGATCCTGGTCGAGAAGGGTGAGGTTGAGCGGCGGCAGTCGTTTGATCAGTCGGATGTGCAGAGGCGCAATGGGATTCGTGGATCGCCGATGCGAGGCGTGGAAGGGAAGCAGCAATGAGAATGCTGATGGCGTGGTGCTGGCTGTGTGCCCTCGTGGCATCCGCGGAGGCGGGTGCTCTGCGTGGGGCGGTGCAGGATGAGAATGGGAAGGGTGTGGCGGGGGCTACGGTGTATGTGGTGCGGGTTCGGCAGAAGGCCGCGTATGAGTATCGTGCCCAGAACTTCTTCGCGGACTGGGGGAAGAAGGCGCTGAGTGACGCGGATGGGAAGTTCGTTATCGAGGGTGTGGAGGATGACAAGCAGTTTGATGTGTTGGTGGCGGCGGAGGGATTTGAATCGAAGTGGGTGAAGGCGCCGGTGGGGAAAGAGATTACGGCGAAGCTGAAGAAGTTGGATCCAGAGAAGTGGCCGGCGGAGAAGACGATTCGCGGGGTGGTGAAGGATGCAGATGGAAAGCCGGTTTGGGGGGCGGGCGTGGTGCCCTTCGGATACAAGGCTGGGACAGAGCGGTGGTGGAGCGGGGGCGATTCGGAGGAGGCGGCGACGGTGACGAACGAGAAGGGGGAGTTCGTGTTGCCGATGCTGTATCGGTTCAACCCCAAGAAAGAAATCGAGCAGATGGATGTGCGCATCTATGCCCGCGGCTTTGCGCCGCTGAATACATCGTTGGTTTCGCCGGGGGAGGATGTGAAAGAGTTTGTGGTGACCGCGGGGGCGACCATCACCGGGCGTTTGCTGCACGAGGGGAAGGGTGTGAAGGGGGCGGTGATTGTGGCGGAGCAGGACGAGGCCGAGCGGGAGAGGCCGTCGGTGGAAACGCGAGTGGGACACTTTGATGTACAGACGGATGACGAGGGGCGGTACACGATTGCGCACGTGACGGCGAACGACAAGTACTTGGTCCATGCGACCATGCAGTCGCTGGGGGAGCGGGGCGTGATGCCGGCGCAGAAGGTGGCAACGGGCGCCGATGGGGAGAGCGTGGATGCGGGGGAGGTGGAGCTGGTGGCGGGCCGCGTGGTCGCCGGGCGGATCAAGATGGCGGATGGAAAGGCGATCAAGCCCAACAGCGCGGTGCAGCTTAGCCTGGATGGAACAGACTCGTTGGAAGCGAAGCTGGGGACGGAGGGCACGTTTAAGTTTGTAGGGGTACCGGCCGGAGTGGTCTGGCTGCATGTAAACATTAATGGATACCGGCCGTCGGCGGAGAATGTCAGCTTCGAGAAGGTGAATGGGAACTGCTTGCTCGGGCTTGTTGAGGAGGACGTGACCAACCTCGTCGTGCTGATGGAGGAGGGAAAGATCGAGCACGATCATCAGGGGGATCAGCAGTTGCTTCGGGGCCAGAAGCTGGCGGGGGTGGAGGGGAAAGAGGAGGCCAGGTGAAACAGTGGGTGCTCCTCGTTTGGGTGATGGCCTTGAGCGGCGAAGCGACGATGGCGGCGCAGCTTCGCGGGGTGGTGCGGGATGAGGCGGGGAAGCCGGTGGCCGGGGCGACGGTGTATGTGGCGGAGGTTCGGCCGGCGAAGAAGGCGCTGGGGTATGAGTCAAACTTTTATCCGGAGTGGGGGAAGAGAGTGCTCAGCGGGGCGGATGGAGCGTTTGTTGTCGAGGAGGTCGGCGAGGGGCTGGAGTTTGATCTGATTGTGGCTGCGGCGGAGCATCCGGCGCTGTCTGTGAAGGATGTTCGCCCAGGAAAGAAGGTGACGGCGAAGCTCGCGAAGTGGGCGGAGAACGTTACCGATCAAGAGCATCAGTGGCGGGGCGTGGTGAAGGACCCGGAGGGGAAGCCAGCATGGGGTGTGGAGGTCTCGCCGCAGAGTTATCAACTTGGCTTTGGTTATGCTTTCGGGGCGCCGCCGGGGATGCAGGAGCGGACGGTGACGAATGAGAAGGGGGAGTTTGTGCTGTCGATCGAAAAGCCGGAGACAGGGGTGTCGCTGCGGTTCACCGGACGCGAGAACGCCCCGCTGGTGACGGGGTTCGAGACGCGGCCCGCGGAAACGGCAGAATATCAACTGAGCAGCGGTTCAACGGTGAAGGGAAAGTTGGTGCACGAGGGGAAGCCGGTGGCGGGGGCGATCGTGATGGCATCACAGGAGGATCGCAACAGCGCAACGTTTGTCGGGACTCGTATTGTGAAGGCGGATGAACAGGGCGAATTCGAGATCCAGCATCTGAGGACAGCGGAGAACTACATGGTGATCGCGATTTCGCAGACGCTGCCCGAGGGGACGTTTACGCCAACACAGAAGTTCAAGACGACGGAGGAGGCGCTGGAGCTGACGGACCTGGAAGCAGTGGCGGGGCATACGCTGGCGGGGAAAGTGGTGTTGTCGGATGGGAAGAAGGTGCCCAAGGGCGTGAAGGTGACGGTGCATCGGGAGAACGCATCAGATCACCGGACAGCGGACATTGCGGAGGACGGCTCGTTCAAGATGATCGGCATGCCGAACGAAACGGTGATGGTGTGGGTGATGATGGGAGGCGACTATCACCTGTCGGTGAAGAACGAGAGCCTGGAGCGCAGCAACGGGATGTTTCTACTGGGGGTGGTGGAAGAGGAGACTGTTGACCTAAACATCCTGATGGAGCCAGGGCCGGGGGAGAGGCAGCAAGTGGATGACTGGACGAAATTGCGTCATGAGAAGCTTCGCGGTGCGCCAGCGGAATAGAGGTTGTGATGGGTTTGATGGCCGATTCGGTGGTGACGAATGGGAACCTGATGACGCTTGATGCGCGGCGACCTCGGGCAAGCGCGCTGGCTGTGCGGGATGGGAAGATCGTGGCGGTCGGGAGCGATGCGGACGTGTTGCAACTTGCGGGGGAGGGGACGAAGCGGGTCAATCTCGAGGGGAAGACCGTGACGCCAGGGTTTTGCGACTCGCACATCCACCTGCTGTGGTACGGGATGCAGCTTTTGAACGAGGCGGATCTGGTTGGGAGCGAGGACGTGGATGATCTGCTGGAGCGGTTGTCGGCGCAGGCGGAAAAGAGCGACTCCTGGATTCGGGGCCATGGCTTTGATCAGTCGAAGATGAAGGAGGGGCGGTTCCCGACGCGCGAGGAGTTGGATCGGGTATCGAAGTCGCGGCCGATCCTGATCTCGCGGATCTGCGGTCATGCGACGGTGGTGAACTCGGCGGCGCTGGCGCTGGTGACGAGCGAGCAGCGTAAGCGCGGGGACGAGAGGACGGGGCTGTACACGGAGGACGATGCGCAGCCATTTTATGCCGCGATCCCGGCCGCGAGCGAGAGCGAGATGGAAGAAGCGGTGCTGGCGGCGTCGCACGTGGCGCTGAAGACGGGCATCACCAGCGTGCACACGCTGCTGGATACGCCGGAGCAGATGGGGGCATACGCGCGGCTGCGGCGGAAGGGAAGGCTGCCGATCCGCGTGGTGGGAATGCCTCCCTATGCGGCGGTGGAGCAGTTGCACAAGCATGGGATCAACTCGACGTTTGGGGATGACCGGGTGCGGTTTGGGGCGGCGAAGTTTTTCAGCGATGGATCCCTGGGTGCGCAGACGGCGCTGTTGAAGGAGCCGTATGCGGACAAGCCGGGGGAACGGGGGATCAGAATCTACGATCCTCAGGATCTGAAGCGCAAGGCGCGGGATGCGCAGGAGAAGGGGTTTCAGGTGGCGATTCATGCGATAGGCGATCAGGCCGTGCGGGAATCCATTGACGCGATTGAGTATGCGCTGCAAGGGGAGAGCAACGAGATTCATCGGCACCGCATCGAGCATGCGTCGATGGTGTCGCCGGACTCGTTGGAGCGGTTGGCGAAGCTGAAGATCGTGGTGACGTGTCAGCCTCAGTTCGTGACGAGCGACACGTGGACGGGCCAGCGCGTGGGGACCGAGCGCGTGAGCTGGTGTTACCCGTTTAAGAGTTTGCTGCACGCGGGTGTGCCGATCACGTTGTCGAGCGACTGTCCGGTGGAGAAGGTGCACGCATTCGAGGCGCTGTGGGCGGCGGTGGGGAGGCACGATTGGTGCGGTTCCGAGGAGGGGCTGACGGTGGAGGAGGCGATTAGGGCCTATTGTCTGGGGAGCGCTTACGCGGCTCATCAGGATGATCGGCTGGGGTCGCTGGAGGTGGGGAAGCTGGCGGACTTCGTCGTGTTAAGTGGGGATCCGACGGACATGGATGTGGAGGGAGTGAAAGGGGTGGAGGCGGTGGGGGTTTATGTGGGTGGGGTTAACTTAAACTGTTAATCGAAAGTCGCTTGCGGTCTAGGAAGAGCCCTCACCCTGCCCTCTCCCGGAGTACCGGGAGAGGGGAAAAAGGGGGCGGGAGAAGCAGCAGTCGCTATGGAAGGCTTGCGTGATCGGTGGTTATCGATAATGATCGATTGCCTTAGGCGGCTAGGCTTCTCTTATGAAAATACATTCCAACTATTTGAACGGGCAGTGGGTGGGGGCGGACAAGGCAATTGAGGTGGTGGATCCTTCGAGCGGGGAGGTTGCGGCGCGGGTGGCGTCGTTGTCGCGCGAGCAGATGAAGAAGGCAATCGCGGACGCTGAGGCGGCGTTTCGGCCTTGGCGGGAGCTGCCGGCGAAGTCGCGGGCGGATTACCTGCTGGCCATCGCGGCGGAAGTGACCCGGCGGGGGGATGAGATTGCAAAGGCGATCACGCGCGAGAACGGAAAGCCCCTGGCGCAATCCAAGGGCGAAGTGGCGATGACGGTGGACCACCTGCGGTGGTTCGCTGAAGAAGCGCGGCGGGCGTATGGGCGGATCATTCCAAACCAGGTCAGCGGCAAGCGAAACCTCGTGATCAAGAGTCCCGTGGGTGTGGTGGGCGCGATCGCACCCTGGAACTTCCCCCTGGTGCTGGCGATCCGCAAGGTGGCGCCGGCGCTGGCGGCGGGGTGTCCGGTGATCCTCAAACCAGCTTCGCAGACGCCGGTGTGCTGCGTGCTGTTTGCGGAATGCGCCGAGGCGGCGAAGTTGCCGAAGGGCGTGTTTCAGCTGGTCATGGGATCAGCGTCGATGATCGCCGAGGAGCTGCTGAACAACCCGATCGTGAAGAAGATCACCTTCACGGGCTCCACGGAAGTTGGTCAGAAGCTGATCGCAGGGGCGGCGAAGAACGTGACGAAGCTTTCGCTGGAACTCGGCGGGCATGCGCCGGTGCTGGTGTTTGATGATGCGGATCTGAACCGCGCGGTGGAGGGAGCGATCTTGGCGAAGTTCCGGAACACCGGGCAGTCATGCATCGCGGCAAATCGCATCTACGTGCAGAACCGGATTTATGACCGATTTGTGGAAGCGTTTGTGAAGCGGGCGAATTCGTTGAAGGTTGGGCCGGGGACTGAGGATGGGGTGGAGGTGGGGCCGCTGGTGAACCAGGCGGGGTTGGATAGTGCGCTGGCGCAGGTTGAGGATGCGCGAGCGAAAGGGGCACGGGTGCTGTGCGGCGGGAATCGGTGGGGGAGCAAGGGATTTTTCCTTGAGCCAACGGTGATGGTGGATGTCCCGAACAACGCCTGCTGCATGACGGAGGAGACGTTCGCGCCGATGGCGCCGATCGCGCGGTTTGGGCCTGAGGAGCAGGGGATTGAGATGGCCAACAGCTCAATCTATGGGCTGAGCGCGTATGCGTTTACAAGCGACTTAGACCGGGCGTTTCGGGTTATGGAGCGGCTGGAGGCGGGGACGATTGGGATCAATGATGGGTTGCCGACGACGAGCAATGCGCCATTTGGCGGCATGAAGGCGAGCGGGTGGGGGAGGGAGCTGGGGGTGGAGGGGTTGGATGCGTTTTTGGAGACCAAGCATGTGTCGATCGGGGTGGAGGAGAGAGGGTGAGCGAAGAGCACGGGTTGAAACCCGTGGCCGGTTGAGACGGAGGCGCATGGGCGAGAGGCCCATCCTACGGAGGACGATGAGCGAGTTGATTCCGGAGTATCTGTTGGTGCCGCGCTCTCGGTTGGGAGAGGGGAGCGGGGTGCGCGTGCGGGTGGTGGGGGATCTGGCGGATGTCGCTCGCGATATGGCGTCGGTGATGCTGGAGGAATTGAAGCAGAAGCCGGATTCAACGTGGATCGTGCCGGTTGGTCCGGTGGATCAATTCCCGATCCTGGCAGAGATGATCAACGAGCAGCGGATTAGTTGTCGCGAGTTGTGCCTGATCAACATGGATGAGTATCTGACGGATGATGGTCAACTGGTGGATCTGGATCATCCGCTGAGCTTTAAGGGTTTTATGAGCCGGCTGTTTTACGATCGCATTCATCCGGAGCTTCAGCCCACGCGAAATGGGAGGTGGTTCCCTCATCCAGAACGTCCGGGAGAAATCGGCGAGTTGATCGAGGATCGTGGCGGGGTGGATGTTTGTTTTGGAGGGATTGGGATCAACGGGCACATTGCGTTTAATGAGCCGCCGGAGGAGGGGGAAGAGGTTTCGGTGGAGGAGTTCGCGGAGCGGCCGACGCGGGTGCTGAATCTGTCGCGGGAGACGCGGACGATTAATTCGGTGACGGTGGGGGGCGGGATTGAGGTTGTGCCGCGCCGCGCGATTACGGTGGGGATGAAGGAATGTCTGTCTGCGCGGCGGATGCGGTTTTACTGCAATCGGTCCTGGCAGAGTGCAGTCGTGCGGCGCGTGCTGCATGGGCCGATCACCGCAAAGTGCCCGGCTTCGCTGCTGCGGCGGCATGCGGATGCATCAATCACGTGTGCGGATTACGTGGCGGAAGTGCCGGACATCCGGCTGCGGTAGGCGAGGTGCATGATGAAAGTCTCCTTCGCAGGTGATCGCGTGATGGCGGTGATGGCGCATCCGGATGATGCGGAATTGCTGTGCGCGGGGGCGTTGGCGCGGGCGAAGAAGGATGGGGCGGCGGTTGCGATTTGCGTAATGTGCCGGGGGGATAAGGGTGTCGCGGCGGGTTCGGCTGCGGCCGACGTCGTGGAAGTGCGGCAGCGCGAGGCGCGCGAGGCGTCGGAGGTGCTGGGCGCGAAGTTGTTCTGGTTCGGGGCGGCCGATGGAGAACTGGGTGATGACATCGAGGCGCGGCGGAAGCTGATTGAGATTTATCGGCAATTCTCGCCGACGTTGGTGATCACGCACGCGAGTGAGGATTACCATCCGGATCATCGAGCGGCGGGGGCGATTGCGGAGGCGGCGAGCTGGATGTGTGCATCGCGCGGGCACGTGACGGAGACGAAGGCGATAGAGCAGCCGCCGGCGGTCTGGATTGCCGACACGGTCAACATGAGCGGCTTTTTGCCGGAGATTTACATCGACGTGACGGAGCAACTGCCGATCAAGAAGCGCATGCTGAGCTGCCATCAAAGTCAGTTGCAGCGATCAGATGACACCGACTTCGCGCCGCTGATGGAGTTGATGACAAGACAGGCGCAAGCGCGTGGATCCCAGGCAGGTGTGGAAGCGGCCGAGGCGTTTCGGTCGCATCAGGCGTTCAAGCGAATTCGGGCTTTTTGACAGATCTAGAGCTACTCGAAAGGAGCAGACCGTGATTCAGTTTCTCGTACACGATTCAGCACACGACAACGTGGGCGTGGCTGTGGTCGATGTGAAGGCGGGCCAGGAGCTTGAGGGGCGCGACCTGGTGACCAACAAAGTGCTCAAGGCGAAGGCGTCGATGGACATCCCGCTGGGGCACAAGATCGCGCTGAAGGATTTCAAGGTCGGCGACGCTGTGATGAAGTACTCGGTCGACATCGGCAAGGTCGTGAAGGAGATCAAGGCGGGGGATCATGTGCATGTGCACAATGTAAAAACCAAACGGTGGGCTTAATCCGTAGCATGGGCGTCCCGCCCATGCGCTAACCCAAGAGACATGGGCGAGATGCCCACGTTACGTGAAAAAGGATAGACAATGGCGATTCAACGAAAAGTGATGGCCTACCGCCGAGAGAACGGCAAGGTGGGCGTGCGGAATCATGTGATCATTCTTCCGGTCGATGACATCTCCAACGCATGCGTGGAGAAGGTCGCGGCGATGGTGCCGGGCACGCTGCCGCTGCCGCATGCATACGGCCGCTTGCAGTTTGGCGAGGACTTGGACTTGTTCTTTCGGACGATGATCGGCACCGGGCGCAATCCCAACGTGGCCGCTGTCGTCGTCATCGGCATCGAGCCGGGTTGGACACAGCGCATCGTCGACGGCATCAAGGAGACCGGCAAACCGGTCGCCGGCTTCGCCATTGAAGGCCGCGGCGATCTTCAGACGGCGACGGATGCGGCGCGGGTGGCGCAGAAGTTCCTCCAGGATGCATCCGAGCTTCAGCGCACGCAGTGCGACTTCAAGGATCTGTACATCTCGGTGAAATGCGGCGAATCCGATACGACCACCGGCCTCTCGTCCTGTCCGACCGTCGGGAACGTGCTCGATAAGCACTGCGACGCGGGCTACGGCTCATTCGGCGAAACCTCCGAACTCACCGGCGGCGAGCACATCGTCAAGGCCAAGGCCGCCAACAAGGAAGTGGAGGCGAAGTTCACGGCGATGTTCGAGGACTACCAGAAGCTGGTCTTCGACCAGAAAGCTGGCACAGATCTTTCCGAATCGCAGCCGACCAAGGGCAATATCGCCGGCGGCTTGACCACGATCGAAGAGAAGGCGCTGGGGAACATTGAGAAGCTTGGTAAGCGCACGAAGTTCATCGACGCGCTCAAGCCCGCGGAAGAACCGAAACGCGGACCGGGGCTTTACTTCATGGACACCAGCTCCGCGGCGGCGGAAGCGGTCACGCTTTGGATGGCTTCAGGCGCCGTCATTCACCTGTTCCCGACGGGGCAGGGGAATGTGATTGGAAACCCGGTGGAGCCGGTGATCAAGATTTCGGGGAATCCGAAAACGGTGGCTTCGATGAAGGAGCACATTGATCACGATGTGTCGGCGATTCTGCGCGGCGAGATGACGGTGGATCAGGCTGGGGATCAGCTCATCGACATCATCGCGCGGACGGCGAATGGCCGGCTGACTTGTGCTGAGGCCCTGGGTCATCGGGAGTATGTGATGACGAAGCTTTATCGCAGCGCATGAGGCTGGGCATTTTGACTGACGAAGAAGGCCCTCACCCTACCCTCTCCCGGAGTACCGGGAGAGGGGAAGAGGGGGGAGACGAAATGCAAAGATTTTCTTTTGAAGCGTTGAAGAAGTTGGCCGCGGATATTGCGGTGGCTTGTGGCGTGCGCGCGGAAGATGCGGCAGTTCTCGCCGATTCGCTGGTGACGGCGGATCTGGCGGGAACTTCGACGCACGGGCTGTCGCGGCTGGCGATTTATATGAAGCGGATCAAGAAGGGTGTGATTGATCCGAACGCGACGCTGAAAATCGATCGCGAGCGCGCCGGGGCGCTGGCGGTGGATGCGCAGAACGGATTGGGGCAGGTGGCGGCGGTGCGGGTGCTCGAGCGGCTGACGCCGATGGCGAAGAACTGCGGCGTGGCGTCGGCGACGGTGCGCAACTCGCAGCACTTTGGGGCGCTGAGCTACTACTGCAACATGGCCGCGGAGCGCGACATGATCCTGCTCGCGACGACGAACTGCGAGCCGGCGATGAGCCCGGAGGGAGGGTGCGAGGCGTTCTTCGGGACGAATCCCATCGCCGCATCCTTCCCCACGGGCAAGGGGTTCAACATCAAGATTGACCTGGCGACGTCGCTGGTGGCGCGCGGCAACATCATCGCCGCGCAGAAAAAGGGCCAGGCGATTCCCAACAACTGGGCGCTCGATCCGGAAGGCAATCCGACCACAGACGCATCGCAGGCGCTGCTCGGCACCGTGCTCACGATGGCCGGCCACAAGGGCTACGCGCTGGCGCTGATGGTGGAGGGATTATCCAGCGTGCTCTCCGGCGCAGCGATCGGGAATGAAATCGGCTCTATGTACAAGAACCTCGATCGCAAGCAGGACGTCGGCCATTTCTTGTGCCTGCTGGATGTCGATGCGTTCATGGATGTGTCCACATTCAAGCAGCGCATGGATGGGGCCATCGATCGGATCAAGTCGTGTCGCAAACGGCCGGGCGTCCAAGAGATTCTGGTTCCCGGTGAGCGCTCCCATCGCACCATGCAGGAGAAGTTGAAGCGTGGCGTCGCTGTTGACGATGCCACGCTGAAGGAGCTGCGCGAGCTGAGCGCGGAGTTGGGTGTTTCGTTTGATCTTCACGGGCAAGATGCCTGTGCTACGGAGGCATCGCGTGCCTGATCTTTTGGTGACGGAGAATGTGGCGGGGGCGGAGATGGATGCGCTGCGGAGCGCATTTGAGGTGACGTGGGAGCCGGAGCTGTGGAAGTCGCCGGAGAAGATCAAGCAGATCATCGGCAACTACCGCGGCATCCTCGTGCGCAACCAGACACCGGTTACGGCTGACCTGATCGCGGCGGGGAAGAAGCTTGAAGTGATCGGGCGCGCCGGCGTGGGCCTGGATAATGTGGATGCGAACGCGGCGACGCAAGCGGGGATCGTCGTCGCATTTACCCCGGTGCAGAATTCCATTTCGGTTGCGGAGCTGGTGATTGGTCTGATGCTGACGCTGGCGAGGCAGATCGCTTTGGCCGATCAATCCACCAAGGGCGGAAAGTGGGAGCGGCAGAAGTTTACAGGCCTTGAGCTTTACGAGAAGACCATTGGGATCGTCGGCTTCGGGCGCATCGGGCAGCTGGTGGCGGAGCGCGTGAAGGCTTTTGGGACGAGGATTATGGCCTTTGACGTGATGCAGCCGAAGACGGCGTTGGATGTGAAGTTCGCGCCGCTGGACGACGTGCTCGGGAGCGCGGATGTCATTTCGGTGCACATTCCCAAGACGCCGCAGACGGTGGACTTTTTTGACTATTCGAAGTTCTCGAAGATGAAACCCTCGGCGCTGTTCATCAACACATCCCGCGGCGAGGTGGTGAAGGAAGAGGATCTGATTCGCGCACTGCGCGAGAAGAAGATTGCGGGGGCGGCGCTGGATGTTCGTGCGACGGAGCCGCCGGAGAAGAGTGCGATGGAGCAGATGGAGAACGTGATTTTGACGCCGCACATTGCGGCGTTTACGCGCGAGGGTCAGAAGCGCGTGGTGAGCAGCATCTGTCAGGATGTGGCGGCGGTGCTGAGGGGCGAAGATGCGAAGTATTTCGTGAACTTTCCGCGGCCCAGGCGCAGTGCTCACTCGTAACGGGACGATGTCATGACGACCTACGCAACATATTCGAATTCCGATTGGGCGGAGTCGCTCGACAGCCTGGAAGGCGTGCCGGATATCTTTGAGCCGCGCGTGCGGCCGTCGGAGCGGGGGGCGTTTACGCAAATTTGTCACGATGTGCTGAACTGGGTGGGGACGATGCTGCCGGGAGTGGGGCTCGCATTTCTGCTGGCGTTTTTGGGGTATTTAGTGTCGGACCGGATCGGGCTGGCGATGAAGTATGACCTTGGGAAGTCGCCGATTTCCCCGATCACGCTGGCGGTGTTGCTGGGGCTTTTGATCCGAAACACGATCGGTGTGCCCAAGACGTATGAGGCGGGGCTGCGGCTCTGCATCAAGACGGTGCTCCGGCTGGGGATTGTGATTCTTGGGCTGACGCTCTCGGTGAAGGCGCTGGGCCACGACGTGCTGGTGGGGTTGCCGGTGATCGTTTGCTGCATCGCGTGTGCGCTGGTGGTGATTACGCTTTTGAACAAGGCGCTGGGATTGCCGCGGCGATTGGGCACGCTCATCGCGGTAGGGACGAGCATCTGCGGCGTCTCCGCCATCGTGGCGACGGCGCCGATCATCGATGCTGAGGAGGATGAGACATCGTACGCGGTGGCGTGCATCACCATTTTTGGATTGGTGGCGCTGATTTCCTATCCGTTTCTGGCGCATGCGCTGTTCGGCTCTCATTACACGCAGGCGGGGACGTTTTTAGGTACCGCAATTCATGACACCTCGCAGGTAGCCGGCGCGGGGACGGCTTACGCCCAGCAATACAAGGCCGAGGCCGTGCTCAAAACGGCGGTGACGGTGAAGTTGGTGCGAAACTTGAGCATGTCGGTGCTGATTCCGCTGATGGCGGTCTTGTATCGGCGCGGTGAGAAGCAGGGCGGGAAGCGCGTGAAGCAGCCTTGGCATCAGATCGTGCCGCTGTTTGTGATTGGGTTCTTTGTGATGGCGTGCGTCCGGTCGCTGGGAGACTTGAGCGCCGGGAGCGCCTTCGGTTTCATCCCGCATGAGAATTGGAAGAACGTGGATGCGCTGGCGAAGTTTTACGCGCCGTGGTGCCTGGCGACGGCGCTGGGGGCCGTGGGATTGGGGACGGGGTTGTCAAAGCTAAGGAGCCTGGGGCTCAAGCCGTTTACCGTCGGATTGGCGGCGGCGCTGCT
>DASVUC010000040.1:0-10166 GCA_036387255.1 Tepidisphaeraceae bacterium
TGACCAATGGCACGCTCACGCTGAGCCAGCTTACCGGCCTTTCGTTCTCCACAGGCGATGGAACGAGCGACGCGACGATGACGTTCAGCGGCACGCTGGCCAGCATCAATGCCGCGCTGGCGGGGATGAGCTTCACGCCCGTCACCAACTACAACGGCGCGGCGCAGCTTCAAATCACCACCAGCGACTTGGGGAACAGCGGAGCCGGCGGAGCGCTCAGCGATGCCGACACCGTCAACATCACGGTCAATGCAGTCAACGATGCGCCGGTAAACAATGTGCCGGGGCCGCAGAGCACCAACGAAGACACGACGCTGGTCTTCTCCAGCGGCAACGGGAACGCATTCTCTATCGCGGATGTGGACTCCGCATCGGCCACCGTGAAGGTGACGCTGACGGCGACCAACGGGCTGCTGACGCTGAGCCAGCTGACGGGACTGTCGTTCATCACGGGCGACGGCATCGCCGACGGCACAATTGTCTTCACCGGCACCGTCGCGAGCATCAATGCGGCGCTCAATGGCCTCAGCTACGCGCCCAGCGCAAACTACAATGGCTCGGCCAGCATCTCGATCACCACCGATGACCAGGGCAACACCGGTTCCGGTGGAAACCTCAGCGATTCGAGCACGATCAGCATCACCGTTAACGCGGTGAACGATGCGCCGGTGAACAATGTGCCGGGCGCGCAGATGATCGACGAGGACAACGCCCTGATCTTCTCCAGCGGCAACGGGAATCGGATCTTTGTTTCAGACTTGGACGTCGCATCGGGAAACCTTACTGTCACGCTCAGCGCGTCCCATGGCGTTCTTACCTTGAGCCAGCTCACGGGGTTGCTCTTCAGCACCGGCGACGGTTCGGGCGACGCGGTCATGACCTTCAGCGGCACCGTCGCCGCGATCAATGCTGCGCTGGACGGGCTCACGTTCCTGCCGAACCTGAACTACAACGGACCAGCGTCGGTCTCGATCACCAGCGATGACGGGGGCAACACCGGTTCGGGCGGAAATTTGTCTGACACCGACACGGTGAATATCACAGTCAAGGCAGTAAACGATGCGCCGGTGAACAATGTGCCGGGCCCCCAGGTGACGGATGAAGATACCACGCTGGTCTTCTCCAGCGGCAATGGAAACGCGATCTCGATCCTCGACGTCGATGCCGGTGAGGGAACCGGCATCGTTCAGGTCACGCTCACGTCGACTCACGGCGCGCTGTCGCTGAGTCAGGTGATCGGCCTCTCGTTCGCGACCGGTGACGGCTCCGCCGATTATTCGATGACCTTCACCGGCACGATCGCCGCCATCAATGCCGCCCTAAACGGTCTCTCGTTCGCACCGGATGCAGACTATAACGGCCCGGCCTCGATCACGTTGACGACCAACGATCAGGCCAACACGGGCTCCGGCGGCACGCTCACCGACACCAGCACCATCAACATCACCGTCGATGCCATCAATGATGCGCCCACGCTCGTCACCACGGGCGGGACCTCCTCCTTCACGGAGAACGGCGGCCCCATCATCGTTGATGCCGTCATCGTCGTGGATGACATCGACAACGCCACGCTTTCCGGCGCGGTGGCGCAGATTGTTGGATACGTCCCGGGTGAGGATGTGCTGGGATTCACGAACCAGAATGGCATTGTGGGGCTCTGGGACAGCATCACCGGCACGCTTACGTTGCTGGGCAGCGCCAGCGTGTCAGACTACCAACAGGCGCTGCGCTCGATCACCTACAACAACACCAGCGAAGCGCCCAGCGCCGCCGCGAGGACGATCCGCTTCACCGTCAACGACGGCGCGCTGGACAGTGCGACTGCGGACAAGAGCGTCTCCGTCACGGCCATCAACGATGCACCGGTCATCACCACGCCCGCGGCGCAAGTCACGGATGAAGATGTGACGCTGGTCTTCTCCAGCGGAAACGGCAACGCGATCTCCCTCGGCGACGTCGATGCGCTCTCGAACGATCTCCAGGTCACGCTAAGCGTCTCGCAGGGCCTGCTTACACTCGCGTCCACCACGGGCCTCGGCTTCATCACCGGCGACGGGACCAATGACGCGACGATGACTTTTACCGGCACGCTCGCGCAGATCAACGCGGCATTGAACGGTTTGAGCTACCTCGGCAGCGCCAACTACAACGGCGCCGATGCCCTCAACATCAGTGTCAATGACCTCGGTCATAACGGCAACGGCGGCGCTCTCACCGACAGCGCGAGTGTTCCCATCACTGTGCAGGCGGTCAACGATGCGCCGGTGAACAGCGTGCCCGGACCGCAGAGCACGAATGAAGACACGCCGCTGATCTTGAGCAGCGGCAACGGCAACCTGATCTCCATCACGGATCTCGATGTCGCCGGCGGGATCATGAAGATCACGCTCTCAGTGACGAGCGGTCGGCTTACGCTCGGCACCATCGCCGGTCTCTCTTTCAGCACCGGTGACGGTATCGCCGACGGGACGATGACCTTCACCGGCGACATCGTCTCTATCAACACCGCGCTGGATGGGCTGATCTACGATCCGCCGGCAGACTTCAACGGCGTGGCCACCATCACCCTCGTCACCGACGACCAGGCCAATGTGGGTCAGGGCGGCGCCCTAATCGACAGCAGCACCATCGACGTCACCGTCAATGCCGTCAACGATGCTCCCGTCATCACCATACCGAGAGATCAGGGGACTGACGAAGACACGGACCTGGTCTTCTCCAGCGGCAAGGGCAACGCGATATCCGTCAACGACGTCGATCTGCTCGGCGGCATGATCCGCATCACGCTGAGCGCCACGAACGGCGTGCTGACGCTGAGCCAGTTAAATGGCTTGGGGTTCAGCGTCGGCGACGGCGCGGGCGACGCCAACATGACCTTCGAGGGCACGCTGGCGGACGTGAACGCAGCGCTGGATGGGCTGATCTTCTCACCGGATCTGAACTACAACGGTCCCGCCAGCGTCTCCATCGTCGCCGATGACAAGGGTCAATCCGGTACCGGTGGCACTCTGACGGATTCCGCCACCGTGGATATCGATGTCGATCCGGTCAACGACGGCCCGGTCAACAGCGTGCCGGGTGCGCAGGTGACGAACGAAGACACGCCCTTCGTCTTCTCCGGCGGCAATGGAAACCTCATTTGGATCGCTGACCTCGACGCCGCCAGCGGCAGGCTCCAGGTCACGCTGAGCGTGCTGCACGGCACGCTCACGCTCGCCGATCTCACCGGGCTTTCGTTCATTACGGGCGACGGGATCACCGACGGTTCGATGACCTTCACCGGCACCGTCGCGCAGATCAACGGGGCGCTCGACGGGCTCCTTTACTCGCCCAGCGCTAACTACAACGGCAACGACACGCTCACCATCACCACCAACGACCAGGCCAATACCGGCAAGGGTGGATCGCTCGCGGACACCGACACCGTCCCCATCACCATCAAGGCGGTGAACGACGCGCCCGTAATTGCGGTGCCGCCTTCGCAGGTCGTGAACGAAGACACGAGCATCATCTTCTCCAGCGGTCGTGGCAATGCGATTTCGATTGCTGATCTCGACGTCGCCGCGGGAATGCTCCAGGTGACCCTCTCCGTTGCCCACGGCACGCTGTCGCTCGCCTCGCTCAACGGCCTCTCCTTCATCCTCGGAGACGGCACCGGCAATTCCGCGATGACTTTCCTCGGCACACTCGCGGATATCAACGCGGCGCTGGACGGGCTGGCGTATCACCCGGGCGCCGACTACTTCGGCGCTGATACGCTCTCGATAGCCGTCGATGATGAAGGCAACACCGGCATCGGTGGCACACTCACCGATTCCAAGACCGTCAACATCACCGTCAACGCGGTGAACGACGAACCGGTCATCACCCCCGGCGGTAACGGAATCACCTATACCGAGAACGACCCAAAGACGCCGATCGATCCGGCGATCTCGCTGATCGACGTCGACAACGGCACGCTGAGCGGCGCGGTGATCCGCATCCTGAATCACGTGGCTGGGCAGGACCTGCTGAGCTTCGTCAACCAGAACGGGATCACCGGCGTGTGGAATCCCGCCACGGGCACGCTCACCCTTTCGGGCGTGGCGACGGTTGCCGAGTATGAGCTGGCGCTGCGATCGATTGCCTACAGCAACACCAGCGAAGATCCGCACACGACGCCGCGGGTGATTCGCTTCACGGTCAGCGATGGAACCGCCGACAGCGCCCCGGTCAGCTACACCGTGTCGATTGTCTCGGTGAACGACCGGCCCAACGGGAAGACCGTTCCGGATGTGAAGGCCGCCGAAGATTCCGAAGCCATCGGCATTGCGCTCTGGAAGTTCTTCTCCGACGCGGAAGACGCTGACTCGGACCTGGTGCTGAGCCTGACGGGGAACACGAATGCTTCTCTCTTCTCGAGCGTGTCCATCGATCCGGCAACGGGCCGGCTGGTGATGGATTTCGCGCCCAACGCCAACGGCGACAGCACAATGCGTGTCCGCGCAACTGATCGCGGCGGGAAGTTCGTTGAGATCCTTATCAACGTGCAGCTCGATCCGGTGAATGACGCGCCGACGCTCTCGACCACGCCCGGCACGATTAAGTACACCGCGAGCGACAACAAGCTGCCGATCGATACCGACATCACGCTCGGCGACATCGACAGCGGCACGTTGAACGGCGCGACGATCCGCATGCTGGATTACTACGCCGGCGAAGATCAGCTCAGCTTCGCGCCCCTGAACGGCATCAGTGGAAGCTGGGACGCGAAGACGGGTACGCTCACGCTGACCGGCAGCGCGCCGCTGGCTGATTACCAGTACGCCCTGCGCACCGTGACCTACAAGAACCTCTCAGCCAACTCGCGGCCCGGCACGCGCGTGCTGGAGCTTGCCGTCAACGACGGCGGGCTTTCGAGCAACCTGGGCATGCGGACGATCGACGTGGTTGAGATCGCGCAGGTGCTTCCGCCGGTGGTGATTCCTCCACCGCCGCCCGCGCCGCCTCCGCCGCCGTTTGACAATCCCGTGCCGCTGCCGAAGCCGGAGCCCAAGCCGGAGCGCACGCCGGTGGTGATTCCGCAGCCGACGACATTCCATCCGACGCCAACGCCCAAGCCGGAGCCTGCACCGGAACCCGTTCCGCCGCCAGCTCCGGTACCGCCGGCCCCTGCGCCGCAGCCGGAGCAGAAGCCCGAGCCCAAGCCCGCGGCCCCGGTTGCGCCGGCGCCGGTCGCCAAGCCGCCGGATCCGCCCGCGCCGATTCCGATCGATCCTCCCGCGGTGCCGACAGTGAAGGCGCCTCATTATCAGACTGCGGAGCTTTGGAGACAGCTCGACACCCTCTCGCGCCAGATCACCGACGAGGGCAAGCAAGGGCCGCTTTCTGTGGGCGCCGTCACCGGTCTGACCACCACGCTGCTCTCCGTCGGATACGTGATCTGGTGTCTCCGCGGCGGCACGATGATGGCGACGCTTCTGACGACGCTGCCGCTGTGGCGCTTCATGGACCCTCTCCCCGTCCTGGAGATCTATGAGAAAGAGCGCAAAAAAGACAAAGAAAATAGCGACGACGACGAGGATGAGGAGCGTTTGCGGTCGATGATGGACTAAGTAGAGCCAGAACGAGTGTTTGGGAGCGAGTGTGTTATGAGACGATTGTCGGCAGCAACGCGAATCAGCATCGGGCTGACGTGCCTGACGATGAGCCTTCTGCTTGCAGCGCAGGGCTTGGGCGTCATTCCCAACCCCATCGACGGCACGCTCAAGGCTCGCAAGGAATTATGTGAGTCCCTCGCCATCCATTGCTCGCTCGCGGCGCAGCGCAACGATGTCGATGCCATCAAGGACACCACCCGCGCCATCGTCGGGCGCAATCCTGACATCCTCTCCGCGGCGCTTCGGCTCAACGACGGCAACCTCGTCGTGACGGTGGGTGAGCACGACAAGCAGTGGAAGAACGCGGACCACAAGAAATCCACATCCAACCACGTGCGCGTCCCGATTTTGCAGGGGAGCACGCAATGGGGCACGTTGGAAGTTGCATTCAAACCTGCACAGGGCACCGGCTGGGTCGCGTACCTGAGCGATCCGATCTTCGGCCTGATCGCGTTCGTGGCAATTGTGGGCTTCATCGCTTACGCCATCTATCTAAAGAAGATGCTCCAGCACCTGGATCCGTCCGCCGTCATCCCGGAGCGGATCAAGAACATGCTCAACACGCTGGCGGAAGGTGTGCTGGTGCTCGATCGCCAGGAGCGCGTGGTGCTCGCCAACGACGCGTTCGCGTCCACTGTTGGTCGTCCGGCGGCAGAGCTTCAGGGAATTAAAGCGTCCACTCTGAAGTGGACGCAGCCGCAGTCGGAAGACGCCGTCAATGAGTTCCCTTGGAAAGAAACGCTGCATGCAGGCTCGATGCAGATGGGCGTGCGCATTGGCCTCAAGCGTGAGAGCGATGCCCGCACGTTCCGCGTCAACTGCGCCCCCATCCTCGGCGGGGACGGTTCGCGGCGCGGTGCACTTGCGACCTTTGACGACGTGACCACCATCGAGGAAAAGAGCGCCCGCCTGCGCCAGATGCTCGATATGCTCCAGCAGTCGCGGGATGAGATCAACCGCCAGAACCAGGAGCTCCAGGCGCTGGCGACAACTGATCCGCTGACGGGCTGCATGAACCGCCGAAGTTTCTTCGCGGAGTTCGAAAAGCACTGGTCCAGCGCCAAGCGTTACGGCCACGCCCTGTCATGCGTAATGGTCGACGTGGATCGTTTCAAGAGCATCAACGACCGCCATGGGCACAGCGTCGGCGACCAGGTGCTGCGCCACGTGGCGCAGATCCTTAAGAGCATGGCTCGCGATACAGATCTTGTCTGCCGGTACGGCGGTGAAGAGTTTTGCATCCTGCTTCCGCACGGCGATCTTGAAGCCGCCAACCAGGCGGCGGAGCGTTATCGCAAAGCAATTGAGATCACGCCCTGTGCGGCGATCGGTGTCACGGCGAGCTTCGGCGTCTCATCCATAGCATTAGGCGCCCGCGACCCGCAGGACCTGCTCGAGCAGGCGGATAAGTCGTTGTATTTCTCCAAGCGCTCAGGGCGAAACCGCTGCACCAGCTTTGATCAGATCCCCGCCAACGCCGAAGCGCACAAGCCCGAAGCGCCACGCGAGCCTGAGAGCAGCATGCCGATCCCGTTCCATGCGGTGACGGCGCTGATGAGCGCCCTGGCCCACCGTGATGCCGCGACGGCGGATCACTGCCAGCGCGTGGCGGACCTTGCTGTTGCGACGGTGAAGGGCCTGATGAGCGTGCAGGATTCCTTCCTGCTCGAAGTTGCCGCGATGCTGCACGACATCGGCAAGCTCGGTGTGCCCGACGCCATCCTGCTCAAGCCCGGCCCGCTGACGGAAGAAGAGTGGACGATCATGCGCACGCACGATCAGATGGGCGTGGAGATTATTTCCGCGGCCTTTGGATCGAAAGAGCTGACCGAAATCGTCCGCACACACCACGCGTGGTACTCCGGCAATCCGGAAAACGTCGGCCTTCCGACCGGCCAGCACATCCCCCTGGGCGCACGCATCCTCAGCATCGCCGATGCCTTTGACGCGATGGTCTCCGAGCGGCCGTACCATCGGCCCAAGACGCAGGACAAAGCATTTGACGAACTGCGCCGCTGCGCCGGCAGGCAGTTTGATCCGCAACTGGTCGAGCGTCTGATCAAGACGGTGCAGGAGCGGGATCTGAGTCGCATCCGCCCGAGCCTCAGCGTGCCGCAGCAGACGGCGCTCCGGATCCGGCTGGAAATCGAGCGCCTCGCCTGCGCGTTGGACGAGCGCGATCTGTCGATGCTCGGCGCGATGGCGCAGCACATTGCCGCCGTCGCACAGAAGGACGGCTTGAGTGAAATCGCCGGCGTGGCCAACACGCTGGAGCGCACCGCGACCGGCGCGGCAGACCTGGAGAGCGTCCTCAAGCTCACCAATGAGCTGCTGGAACTGTGCCGAAGCCCGCAGTCGCTGCGCCTCCCCGCAGAAAACACAACCGTCAAACAAACCGCCGCCTGATCCGTGGGTGATTGCCCGCGCCTTCCCCTCCCGCGGTGCTCCGGGAGAGGGTAGCGTGAGGATTCTTCCGCGAAATCGACGGCGAGAGTACACATCGCTGCTCTTGCGCATCGTGTGACGCCCTCATGCACCCGCCCTA
The DNA here is from genome assembly GCA_036387255.1 of Tepidisphaeraceae bacterium. Taxonomy (GTDB): domain Bacteria; phylum Planctomycetota; class Phycisphaerae; order Tepidisphaerales; family Tepidisphaeraceae; genus DASVUC01. Next base: position 8,185 of record DASVUC010000040.1, read on the forward strand.
CAATCCCCACCTATGACTCAGGCGGTTGTCGGGCGCGCGAGCGCGGGTTCCACGGAAGGTGAAGCTCGTGCATCCCGCAGCACGCTCCTCAAGCAGTTGCTTCTCCTCGCACTCCCGGTTCTCGCCGAGCACGTGCTGCACATCCTCGTCGGACTGAACGATACCTACCTCGCCAACCACCTCCCGACGCACCGCCCCGAGGCCGCCGCCGCGGTCGGCACCATTCAGTATATTTTCTGGTTCATCGGCCTTTTCGCCGGCGCGATCGGCACCGGCTCCACCGCCATCATCGCTCGGGCGTCTGGCGCAAAACACCGCCGCCGCGCCAACTCCGCGTGCGGACAATCCGTTCTCTTCGGACTCTTTACTGGTCTGGCGCTGGCGCTGTTTCTGTTTCTCTTCGCCTCGCCGGTGGCAAACTTCACGAGCTTGCAGGGGATCGCACATGATTACGCGCTGGACTACCTGCGCATGCTCAGCCCGTCAATCCCGTTCCTGGTGATCATGTTCATCGCCAACGCGTGCTTGCGCGGCGCGGGGGATACGCTGACGCCGGCGATCTCGATGATCGTCGTGGATATCTTCAACATCTTCTTTTCCTGGAGCCTGACGTTCGGCTGGTTCGGCTTCGCAAAGCTCGGCTTCACCGGCATCGCCGTCGGCACCGTCATCGCGTACATCGCCGGCGGGCTGCTCCAGCTCATCGTGCTGATCGTCGGCCGCGGCGGCATCAAGCTCCACATTCACCGCCTGCGCCCGCACTGGTATGACATGAAGCGGATCCTGAACATCGGCCTGCCGAATGCGGGGGAGAGCCTGATCAACTGGTTCGCCAATTTCTGCCTGGTGAAGATCGTCAACCGCACCACACCCGTGAACGTCGCCGCCGCGGCGCACAACAACGCCATCCGCATCGAATCCATCAGCTACATGACCGGCTTCGCCTTCTCCGTCGCTGTTGCGACGATGGTGGGGCAGTCCCTGGGGATGAAGGATCCCAGGCGCGCCCAACGCAGCGCCTACCTCGGCTATCTCATCGGCGGAGGCTTCATGACGCTTGCCGGCTTGTTCTTCATCTTCTTTTCGAAGTATCCCGCCGCCGTCCTCGCGGGAGAACCAAACATCCGCGATCTCACCGCCAAGTGTCTGCACGTCACCGGCTTCTGCCAGATTGGTTTCGCCGCCGCCATCATCTTCGGCGGCGCGCTCCGCGGCGCTGGCGACACCTACTCCGTCATGATGATCTCCCTCGTCAGCGTCCTCCTCCTGCGCCTCGGAGGCGTCGCGGTGGTAGGGGGGTACCTGCACCAGCCGCTGCCGATCATCTGGATCGTCCTCGCCACCGATCTCTTCTTCCGCGGTGTCCTGATCTACAGCAGGTTCTTGCAGGGCGGATGGAAGAAGATCCAGGTGTGAGCGATGCTCAAAGCTGACAGACTCTTTCCGCGTTTCCTATAATCCGCCATGGGTCTGAAAGATGTTGATTTCGACTCCGTCTTCCGCCGCCTCGCGGACAAGCGCATCGAAGATGCCATGCGCGAAGGTAAGTTTGACAACCTCGCAGGCGCGGGAAAGCCGCTGGATCTCGAACCCATGCCGGCCGACGAAAATGCCCGCATGACCTGGTGGGCCCTGCGCATCATGCGGCAAAACGATTTTACCCCCCACGAGGTGCAGTGGCGAAAAGCCCTCGACCATCTCAAGGGTCGCCTCGAGAAGCTCACCGATGAATCGCAACTTCCGCACATCGTCGACGAGATCAACAAGCTCGTGCACCAGATCAACACGCTGGGCACCAACGCGCTGAGCACCGGCGTCACCGGTGTAAACCTCGATGAGGAACGCACCCGCCTCCGCGCCCGTCTGGCACCATGACAACCACCGCCGCCATGCCCGACCTCCACCAGCTCGCCGCCGAGATCAAGCAGCGCGCGCGACAACTGGGCTTCGATCTCGTTGGCATCGCCGACGCTTCACCATCC
>DASVUC010000041.1:0-11789 GCA_036387255.1 Tepidisphaeraceae bacterium
CGCGCCCGCGCGCGCCGACGACAGCATCCTCCTCCCCACCGCCAGGGACCTGAAGCTCTGCGACGCCCAAGGCAAGCTCGCCGCGAAGCGTGACGTCACGGGCGTCACCGACCAAACCGCCAAAACCCTGCACGAAAAGTACAACGGCAGGTACGCGTACAATAATGAAACCATCGAAATCACCGACGACAAGATCACCGTCACTGACGCGGGGACTGAATCAACCATCGACTACACCCTCGACCTCTCCCTCCCCGATCGCGTCGGCGCCGTCTACGACGGCCCCGAAGGTCGCAAAATCACCCTGATCCTCATCCTGAGAGACAACGTCCTCCACATCCCAGGTTCCCCTCCCTTCGCCGGTAGCTGGAACCGCCAATGACCGCAAACGGCGCTTTCACCGCTACTCAAGAAGCTGGCAGGTGTGGGGCCAGTCTTCAGTCTCCTGCGTATGCTAGCCGCTCCGCGTGCGGGACGCGCCCCCTTCCCAAACTCTCCCGCTCCCCTTAATATGAGGAACTCACAATAAAACCGGGCAAGTACGCCCCCGTAGGGTCCGCTTGGTCGGACCGGTTATTTCGTTGTTTCACTAAAAGCCTCAGAGGATCGTCATGGCCGAACAAGATACCGGCGCTACCGCCACCGCAGAGCAGGATTTCACCTACCCGATCAAGGTCGAAGACGCCGGCCCCGCGACCAAGCGCGTCTCCATTGAGATCCCGCAGGAGCGCATTCAGTCCAAGCTGGAAGAGCAGTTCAAGGAGCTCCGCCAGCAGGCCGCCATCCCCGGCTTCCGCCCCGGCCACGCGCCCCAGAAGCTCATCGAAAAGCGCTTCAGCGCCGACGTGAAGGAGCAGGTTCGCCGCTCGCTCATCAGCGAGAGCTACGAGCAGGCGGTCGAGAAAAACAACCTCCAGGTCATCGGCGAGCCCACCTTCGCCAACCCCGAGGGCATGCAACTCCCCGAAGCCGGCGCACTTACCTACAGCTTCGAAGTCGAAGTCCAGCCGGACATCAACCTCCCCGAGCTCAAGGGCATCAAGATCAAGCGCCCCAGCATCGCCGTCAGCGATGAACACATCGACCAGGCCATGCAGAACCTCCGCGAGCAGCAAGGCACGCTCGTTCCCGTGGAAGACCGCGGCGTCGAGGCTGGCGACCAGCTCGTCGCCGACATTCACGTTAAAGTCGAGGGCAACGTCGTCGGCCAGCAGCAGGACGCCACCATCGTCGCCCGCCCGGGACAGATCGGCGGCATCGAAATCGAAGACCTCGACAAGCAGCTCGCCGGCATGAAGCCGGGTGAAACACGCACCATCAAGACCCATGTGCCTGACGACAACCCCACGGAAGTGATCAAGGGCAAAGACGTCGAAATTGAAGTGGCCCTAAAAGATCTGAAGAAGCTCGAGCTTGCCGAGATTGACCAGGAATTCCTCGAATCCCTCGGTTTCGAGAATGAGAAAGAACTCCGTGAAGCCCTTCGCGAGCAGATGGAGGAGCGCATCAAGTTCGACGTTCAGCAGGCGATGCGCGAGCAGGTCTATAAGCACCTGCTCGACAGTGTGAACATCGAGCTCCCCACGCGCCTCTCCGATCGCCAGGCCCAGCGCACCGTGCAGCGCCGCATGGTTGACATGCTGATGCGCGGCATGCCGCAGGAACAGATTCAGGCCAATCTCGCACGCTTTCAGGCCGGCGCCGCCGAAGAAGCCCAGCGCGAACTGAAACTCTTCTTCATCCTCCAGAAGATCGCCGCCGACCAGAACGTTGATGTCGAGGAATCAGAGCTCAACGGCCGCATCGCCATGATCGCCGCCCAGCAGGGCCGCCGCCCCGAGAAACTCAAGCAGGACATGGCCAAGGACGGCACGCTCCAGAACATGTTCGTCCAGATGCGCGAACAAAAAGCCGTCGACAAGATCCTGGAGGACGCCACCTTCGAAGAAATCGACGTCGCCGAAGCGAAGAAGGCGAAGGGCAAGAAGAAAAAGGACGAAGGCGCCGCCGAAGAATCCAACCCCGAATCAACCGAAGAAAAGAAGGATTAACAGTCCCTTCTTAAACCCAGGCGTTCAGTGGCACGGGCAACTTGCCCGTGTCTTTTTTTTACCACCCTTGCTTGTTGTTCCACTCAATTCGCCTTCACTGCCCCACCGAAATCGGCGAATCCCCCAGATCTGAAATCACCTGATCCATCTTCTCCACATTGAAGAACTTATCCCCCGCCGCGCCACCAACAAGCGTGTCGATGCCGGGACCGCCATCCAGCTTATCGCGCCCGCCGCCACCGAAGAGTCGATCGTTCCCATCATCACCGGCGAGCGTATCGATCCCCCCGCCGCCGTTGAGCCGATCGTCGCCCTTCCCGCCGTGGATGACATCATCCCCCTCTGCTCCCGTCAGCACATCGTTTCCGTCGCCGCCCCAGATGGTGTCGTTGCCCAAGCCGGTGATGACATAAGCATTCGGCACATCCCCCTCCAGCGCCACCGTGTCGTTCCCGCGCCCCGAGTGCACGAACACGCGCTTCACCTGTGCCGTGCTGAAGGACTTCATCCACTGATTGATCGTCACCACGATCTTCTCGCCACGCCGGCGCAACCGAATGGCATCACCTTTCGGCGTCCCCGCCACATCCAGAGTGCCATCCTCATTCAGGATCGCCAGCCCCTCGTGCGTATCCGGATCCGCAAAGCGCATGATGATCGCGTTCTTCTGATCCTGGCTCGTGGTGGCGACGATCATTCGACCGTCCGGCTGCACCTGCACGGAGCTTGCCGGCATCGTCCGCTTCGACTGCATCACACCGTCGCTGCCGAACTGCTTGTCCGGCGAACCATCATCCTTGAACTTGCCCAGCACGTATCCAGTCGGGACAGCTTTCTCGCTCCCCTTGTCGCCAGCTTTGGCGGCAGGAAGCTCCAGGCCGGACATCCAGAAATCGTCCTTCCCCGGCACCGCCACCAGCGTGGACATCTTCGGCCGGCTCTCCGCATTCCCCGGCGTCCCAAACGCAACGCCGCCCGCAACCGAGTTCGCCGCGAGCAGCTTTTGTCCATTGCTGCCGAACGATAAATCCAGCGTGCCATCGGCGCGGAATCGATTCAGGAGCAGCTTGCCGTCGCTGGCGAAGGAAATCTCCATCACCTTGCCGCTGCCGAGCACCGCGACGTCCCCGACGCCTGGCTGTTCGATCTTAAGCGCGCCGCTGTTCCCGAACGTTTGATCAATTGACCCATCCGGATTCAGCCGCACCATCGCGAAGAAGTAGCGATCCTGCCGCGGCGCAAACGGATCCAGCGGAGACGAATCGTAAATTTCCCCGGTCACCAGGATCTTCCCATCCGACTGCACCGACACGGTGCGCACGGAAGAGAGCCCTGTGTCCACCGCCTGTCCGCCCGCGAAGGTGGGATCCGGCCTGAGGTCCTGGTTCAGCACCATCACCTGCGCCTCGCCGCCCGTCGGATCCACATCCACGCCCAGCAGCAACTTTCCTCCGGGCAGATAATCAAACGCGCTCACCTGCCCCGGCGCTTCCAGCGGCCCCACCTGCGCCGGCGTGCCCTGCGGCTTTCCGTCGGCCGTGTACTTCACCCAGTACGACCCTTTCGATAAGCCGCCGGCGGCGCCATCGTACACCTCGTTCATCAGGATGCTGCCGTCGTCGAATGCATAGAGCCCGCTCAGTGTCGAGTGCCCGTTGCGCTTCTCGATGATCTTCCCGTTCTTCCCGAACGTCTTGTCAATCTTCCCATCCGCCCCGAAGCGCAGGAGCATCAGCGTCGGCTCAACCTTCTCCGCCGCCTTTCCCGCCGCCGGAGTCTCAACGCCTTCATACTCCAGCGCGACGACGAGTTTTCCGTTGCTGACCGGGCGCGCAATGATGGAAGTCAGACGAACGTTATCCCCCAGCGCCAGGTCCAGCCGGCCGTTGATGCCAAAGGTCGGGTCCAGCGTGATTCCGCTGAAGCAGTAGCGTTTCTCAAGCGCCTCGAAATACGTCCGCATCCCGTCTTCCTCTTCCCGACCGCTGTCGGCTCACTCGCACTTAGTGACGCCGCCGAGTGTGGCGATTTTTCCAATCCCCGCCACTTCGCTTAACTACTTTCAACGCGCGCCGGCGCTGCTGGCGCCGAGAGTTTTGTTCCCAGTCCCTTGAGATCCAGCCGCGCACGAGACCGGTTGATGTACGGAAAAGACAAGCTGCTCGTTAATGACATCAGCAGGCCCATGATTGTCCGTCCCCACGACCTCGACATAAAGGTCTCTGAAAACTTTCATCATTCACGTTCCGTCCCCTGCAATTCAATCACTTACGCCTCTAGAATCACCCACGCGCACGCGGAGCAAATTGATGGATGAGGGACTTGTTTTGCGGTACCTAAACCCGTACAATTCCCTAACTACCAGCTGATGGGATTTGCCCGCTGGTGCCGATAATGTTTAAGCCCGCTCATGGAGGACGGGAACATGAATCCTGGCTTTGTCACGAATCTGAATGATGCCGGGCGGGAGGGGCGCGATCAGCGTACAGCCGATAACGCAAAAGCTGCCGGCTAGCATCGGCTACCCGCACCCCGACAGCACATGATCCAGTTCTAGATAAAGCGGGCTGATGAGGAGGCGACGGATGGCCGTTAAGCGAATCGACGCTGAAGAAACTGAAGAGACTGTCAAAACCACCGCCAAGCGCGCCGGGAATAACGGCTCAAACAACGGCAACGGTAGCAGTCATCTCACCACCACGCCTCCCGGGGGTGAGGAATCCGCCACGCTGAGTGAGATTGCAGAGACCCGCTACCTGAACTACGCCCTCTCCGTCATCACCAGCCGGGCCCTGCCCGATGTTCGCGACGGGATGAAGCCTGTTCACCGCCGGATCATCTACACGATGTGGCAGAACGGTCTTCGTGCGGACGTGAAACACCGTAAATCCGCCACTGTCGTCGGCGATGTGATGGGTCGTTACCACCCCCACGGTGACGGCTCCATCTACGAAGCGCTCGTCCGCATGGCCCAGCCCTTCGCGATGCGCGCTCCGCTCATTGACGGCTCCGGAAACTTCGGCTCACTCGACGGCGACCCCGCCGCGGCCATGCGTTACACCGAGTGCCGCCTTACCCCCATTGCCGCGGAAACGATCAGCGAGATCGGCCAGGGCACGGTCCACTTCCGTCCCAACTACGACGGCACGCGCGAAGAACCAGTCGTCCTGCCGAGCAAGGTGCCCAACCTTCTGCTCAACGGATCGGCAGGCATCGCCGTTGGCATGGCGACGAATATTCCGCCGCACAACCTCGGCGAGATCTGCTCGGCGCTGCTGAAGCTAATTGACGATCCGGAGATCAAGGAATACCAGCTGGTCGCGAATGACGCGGTGAAGGGGCCGGACTTTCCCACCGGCGGCCAGGTCCTCAACACGCGTGATGAGCTGCGCGAGATCTACAAGACCGGCCAAGGCGCGATCCGCATGCGGGCGACGTGGGAGAAAGGGCCGACCACTCGCGGTACTCAGGTAATCTACATCACCAGCATCCCTTACGGCGTGAACAAGGCGGAGCTGGTTGAGGCGATTGCACAGGTGGTCATCAGCCGGAAGATGCCGCTGCTGATCGATGTGAAGGACATCAGCACCGAAGACGTGCGCATTGAGCTGCAACTGAAGCGCGATGCGGAGATCGACAAGGTGATGGCGTTCCTCTTCAAGCACACGCTGCTTCAGACGAACTTCAACGTCAACCTCACGTGCCTGATCCCGACAGATAATCCGGAAGTAGGCCGGCCGGAGCGGCTGGGGCTTAAGCAGATTCTGTGGCACTTCCTGCACTTCCGATTGGAAGTGGTGACGAAGCGCCTTACGCATGAGCTGGCGCAGCTCGGGAAGCGCATCCACACGCTGAAGGGGTTCGCGTTTGCGTTCGACATCCTGGATGACCTGATCAAGATCATCCGGGCCAGCGACGGTAAAGCGGATGCGGCCGATCGCATTCTGAAGAAATACGGCGTTGCTCCGCACGGGCCGCGCAAGCCGAAGGATGACGGTCTGGATCCGGAGCAGGTGGATGACATCCTTGAGCTGAAGCTCTATCGCCTGGCCCGTCTCGAGATCAACCTGATCCGCGATGAGCTGAACGAGCGAAACAAGCGCGCGCGTGAGATCCGCCGGTTGCTGGACGAAGAAGAAGCGAAAGGGCGATGGGGCATCGTCAAGAGCGAGATCGAAGAGCTTGCCAAGACGTTCGGCAAGGAGGCCAGGAATAAGCGCCGAACGCTGATCGAAGCCGTTGAGGGCGAGGTTGAATACACGGCTGAGGACTTTATCGTCGCAGAAGACAACCATGTGCTGGTGACAACTGACGGGTGGGTGAAGCGCCAGAAGGAAATTAATCCTGAGACGACGCGCCTCCGAGAGGGCGATCGCATCCTGGCGCTGGTTGCCGGCAGCACGCGGGCCACGATGGCGTTCTTCAGCAACTACGGCACCGCCTACACCGCCCGCATCATCGACCTGCCTGCAACGACGGGTTACGGCGAGCCGATTCAGAAGCTGTTTAAGCTGAAGGATGGCGAGAAGATCGTGGGTGCGATCTCCCTCGACGAGCGCGTGTTGCCTGCCAAGGCAACCGCGGTGAACGAGAAGAAGCCGGAGGACGCGCCACAGATCCACGGCTTGGCCGTTACCACGGATGGTTACTCGCTGCGATTCCCGCTCGACACGTTCCGCGAGGTTTCCACCCGCTCCGGGCGGCGCTACGCGAGACCAGCCGAAGGCGCGGAAGTTTGCATGGCCACCGTCATCGTCGGCGACGAGACCGTCATTGCCGCCAGCCAGAACCGCCGCGTTCTCCTCTGCCGTGCCGACGAGATCAACTTCCTCGGCGGCCCAGGCAAGGGCGTCCTTCTCATCAAGCTCGAGAAAGGCGATCGCATCCTGGCGGCGATCACGGCAACGGATGATCGCGACACCCTCACGGTCAAGACGAGCATGGGCGGCGAGCAGCGCTTGAACACCGGACGGTACAAAGTGACCGGCCGAGGCGGACGCGGACACGAGTTCGTGAGCCGCGGGCAGATTGTGGAAGTATTGTACGAGCCGGTGAAGGCGCCGGCGTCGCTGGAGTGATTGCAGGAGTCACGCTGCAGTTTTGCGCTTGTACTCCACGTTAACAAACGCCCAGATGGCATCAGCGAATTCAGGTCGAGCACGAAGCAGTTCAACGTCGGAAGGCAGTGGAATGTCTTTCCCGTCTTCAACCAGCGTGTCGAGATAAAGCTCAATTGCTTCGCGCGTCATGAGCATCGCCTCGTCAACGGTTGAACCGGCAGAGAAGCAGCCGGGAAGATCAGGAACCGTGACGCCATAATCAGAATCGGGATCTTTGTGAATCGCGACAGGATAGTACATGCTCATCTCCAACCGGCGCTACGCATGATACCGGCTAGCGTTCCTTTGGGCATGTCTTTTCTGGGATGTGGAACGACAACCATGGCGTCGGGCTTGTCTGGATGCTTGAAGATCCAATGGCTGCCCCGCGTACGGCTGAGCCTCCAGCCCTCGCGATTCAAGCGTGCAATGATTTCGCGGCTGCCCAAGGTCGCGATCCTACAGCGTACATACAAGTTGGAAAAGAAATGACCGCAACCGCAACCTACAACGCCAGCAGCATCACCGTACTCGAAGGCCTCGACCCGGTCCGCAAGCGCCCCGGCATGTACATCGGCGGCACCGGCTCGGCCGGGCTGCATCACCTCGTCTGGGAAATCTTCGACAACTCCGTCGACGAAGCCATGAACGGCCACGCCGACTGCATCGAGGTGACCCTGCACAAAGACGGCACCAGCATCACGGTCAGCGACAACGGCCGCGGCATCCCTGTCGACAACCACCCCACCCACAAAAAGCCCGCCCTCGAGATCATCCTCTGCACCCTCCACGCCGGTGGTAAGTTCGATAACGGCCAGGCCGGCAACTACAAGACCTCCGGCGGCCTCCACGGCGTTGGCGCATCCGTCGTCAACGCCCTCTCCAAAAAGCTCGTCGCCACCGTGAAGCGCGACGGCGCGGAATGGGAAATGGAATTCAAGCAGGGCAAGTCCGCCGGCAAGCTGAAAAAAGTCGGCCCCGCGCGCGGCACCGGGACCCAGATCTTCTTCCACCCCGACCCGCAAATCTTCCCCCGCATCGAGTTCAACCCGGAAACGATCCGCGAGCGGCTTGAAGTCGCCAGCTACATCCACAAGGGCCTCAAGGTCATCTGGAACGACGAGACCAGCGGCAAGAAAGAAACCTTCAAGCACGATGAAGGCATCCTCGCCTTCATGAAAAAGATCCTCGTCGAGAAAAACGCCAAGCCCGTCCACGAGCAGCCATTTGTGCTGGAGAAGCAGAACGGTATCCGGATGGAGATGTGCTTCAGCTGGACGGAGGCGACAGAAGAACTTCTCAAGAGCTACGTCAACGGCATCCCCACCGCCAACGGCGGCACCCACGAGAACGGCCTGCGCGCCGGCGTGCTCAAAGCCATTCGCAACTACATCGAGACGCACAACCTGACGCCCCGCGGCGTCACCCTCGCCGCGGAAGATATTCGCGAAGGCGTCATTGGCGTTCTCAGCGTCTTTATCGAAGATCCGCAGTTTCAGGGGCAGACGAAAGATCGCCTGAATAATCCTGAAGTCCAGGGCACACTCGACGGTGCCGTCCGTCCCGCCCTGGAGCACTGGCTCAACAACAACCGCACCGTTGCCGAAACGATCATCAACCGCATCATCATCGCCGCGCGAGCTCGGGAAGCCAGCCGCGCCGCCAGCGCCAGCATCAGCCGAAAGACAGCGACGAACGGCCGCCTGGCGCTCCCAGGAAAGCTCGCCGACTGCTCGAGCAGCAACCGTGATGAGAGTGAGCTCTTCATCGTGGAAGGCGATTCCGCCGGCGGCTCCGCCAAGCAAGGCCGCGATCGCAACCGCCAAGCCATCCTCCCCCTCCGCGGAAAAGTGCTTAACACCGAAGGCGCCTCCCTCGCCAAGGTTCTCGAGAACCGCGAGATCGCCGACCTCGTCATCGCGCTCGGCTGTGGCGCAGGCCCCGACTGCGATCCCGCCAAGCTCCGCTACCACCGTGTGGTGTTGCTCGCCGACGCCGACAGCGACGGCCATCACATCACCACGCTGCTGCTCACCTTTATCTTCCGCCACATGCGCCAGCTCATCGACGCGGGCCGAATTTTTATCGCGCTCCCCCCGCTCTACCGTGTCGACATCGGCAAAGAAACGTACTGGGCCGCCGACGACGCCGACAAAGAACGCATTCTCAAGCAGCACGCCAAAGGCAACGCCAAGCCCGAGATCACCCGCTTCAAGGGGCTGGGCGAAATGATGCCCAAGGTCCTCTGGGAAACAACGCTCAACCCCAAGACCCGCCGCCTGCTCAAAGTTCAAATCTCTGACGCCCTCGCCACCGACCGCGTCATCAACGAACTAATGGGCAAGGATCCCAGCGCCCGCTTCCGCTTCATCATGGAACGAGCCGAAGAAGCCGACGAGTTGGATGTTTGAACGTAGCGCGGGCATCGTGCCCGTGATCTTCGGGTTTCCATACAGCCACGGACGCCGATGCCCGTGCTACGGGAAAACGGAAACGTCCTGATTTTGCGCTCGCTCCACCGCCGGCCCGAGTTAAGCTAATGGAGTCATGTCTCAACCCTATTCCGCGAGCGGCCCGGTGGATTTGGGAATGGTGACGCTCGACGCTTCACCCGGTTGGAGTTTCTTCCCCTTGCAGGACCGCCTCGTCGGCAGGCCCTCCAGCGGCGTCGGCGGCGTGCAGATCGTTCGTGTCCCGCGCGCCAAAGCCCCGTGGCCGGCATCCCATGAGCTCTGCATGGCCGCCGCCATCGATTCCTCCGGCTACACCGTGGAATCCCCCGGCACCGACCGCGCCCGCTACATCGGCGAAACCTGCATGGCTGGTGGTGAATCGTTCCACGGCGGCGACGACTTCGTCCGCATCTGGTACCGCCACTGCCCGGACGGCATGGTGGCCGCGTGGTTTGCCGTTAAAGCGATGCGCGTCGAAGAGCGCAGCGTGATGGACACCATCCGCCAGTGCGACCAGATGATCGCCACCATCCGCCTGCCGCCGCCCGTTTCGTGATCTTGATCCTCAACTCAGCGCTGGACGAATCGCGGTGATCCTCCGACACTCTCAGCCGGTGACGAAGCTGAAGGAGATCCCATGTACGTCGTCTGCGTGTCCGTCTCGGTAAAGTCCGATCAGGTCGATGCCTTTCTAGAGGCCACCTTCGACAACGCCCAGCACACGCGCACCGAGCGCGGCAACCTCCGCTTCGACGTCATCCAGCAGGAAGACGACCCGACCAAGTTCTTCCTGTACGAAGCCTACTTCACCAAGTCTGATTTTGAGACGCACCACCAAACGCCCCACTACCTCAAGTGGAAATCCGCCGTTACCGACATGATGGCAGAACCCCGCGTAGCTAAGAAGTACAACTCTCGATTCTTCGGCGACGGCATTCGCTAGCACGTGGCCTGGGCGTCTCCCATAGGGGGACGAAATGTGCGTGACCGAGACGCCCATGCTACGCGTTCACATCTCCGATGACCTTCGACTTCTTCAACCTCCCCCGCATCCACTTCGGCCCAGGTGAACTGGGCCGCCTCAGCGAGCTATTTTCGCGACTCGGCCACCGCCCCCTTCTCATCTTCAACGGCTCACCCGATCGCATCGCGCCGCTCCTCCCCCACGCCATCCCCCTCCACCAGCGCGGCGAACCCACGGTCGTCGACATCGACTCTGCTGTCGTCCTCGCCCGCCGTGAAAGCTGCGACTGCATCATCGCCCTGGGCGGCGGTAGCGCGATGGACGCCGCCAAAGCCGTCGCCGGCATCGTCACCAACGGCGGCGCGGCAACCGACTACATGGAGGTTGTGGGCAGCGGTCAAACGCTCACTCGTCCCGCGCTTCCTTGGATCGCCATCCCCACCACCGCCGGCACCGGCGCCGAAGTCACTCGCAACGCCGTCGTCGGGTGGCCCGAGAAAAAGTTCAAAGCCAGCATCCGCAGCGAGCACCTCCTTCCCCGCGCCGTCATCGTCGATCCGCAGTTGCATGTGGACGTGCCGCCGGATGTCACCGCGCGCTCCGGCATGGACGCCCTCTGCCAGTGCATTGAAGCCTACACCTCGAAGAACGCGCAGCCCATCACCGATGCACTCGCCCTCCGGGGCGCCGCTCTTGCCGCGCAATCACTGCACCGCGCGTATGCCGATGGCAACGATCTCCCCGCGCGCGAGAACATGGCCCTCGCCGCCCTGTTCAGCGGCATCGCACTCACCAACGCCGGCCTTGGCGCGGTGCACGGCTTCGCCGCGCCGATTGGCGCCAACTTTCCCATCCCCCACGGCACGGTCTGCGGCGTTCTCCTCCCCCACGTCATTCGCGCCAACCTCGCCTCCGCCGCTGATTCCCTCCGCGACCGCTACATCACCCTCGGCCGCGCCATCACCGGCAGCACCGCCCTCTCCGAGGGCGCCACCGCCGAAGCGTGTGCAACCATCGCTGAGCAACTCGTCCAGAACCTTCACTTGCCGCGACTGCGCGAGTTCGGCGTCGCCGAGGCGCACCTCGACGACATGGTCGGTCTCGCCAAACGCTCCAGCAGCATGAAATACAACGCCGTACAGCTCAGCGACGAGTCCCTCCGCCAAGTCCTCCTGAATGCCCTCTAGCGGTGCGGCCTGCCTCGCCCGCTACGTCCCCAGGT
>DASVUC010000042.1:0-21062 GCA_036387255.1 Tepidisphaeraceae bacterium
TCCTGATTCGCGCAGCCCATAATGAGCGCGAGAGCAGTAAGGAAAAAGGTTGAAGATCGAGAAAAAACGCGCGAAGTGAACACGGCCACCTCCATGTAGCAATTGGCTTCACCGGGGACGCCCGACATCCAAGGGCGCTCACTCCCCAGCCCATCAGCCCGCAACTAAACTAGCCGCACGCGCAGAAATTGCAAGCAACGTCGGGCTCGGAAGCAGAAGAATAAACCGAGCGTGAACGATCCGGCCGCCGCGCCGGGTGGAAGTGGAATGGTGGTTGGCGGGGTTGCGCCGCCCGAGCCGGGGGTGAGGAGGAAGGCGCGGGGCGCGCCGTTGAAGGTACCGGAGCCGACGATCTGGCCGCTGTCGTTAATGGCGGAGGCGAACCAGAGATCCCAGCCCGAGCTGGCGGGGATGAGGGCGTTAAGATCCTGCATCACACCGTCGCGATAGAGGAAGGCGGTGTAAGGCGTGGCGCCACCGGCGGCCTGGACGTAGCCGACGATGTCGCCGAGGTTGTTGATGTCGTTGGCGAAGGAAGAACTGCCCGTGCCCGTGCGGGGGCTCGTGAACGTTCCCAGATCTTTCATCCGGCCATTTTCATAGAGGAAGGCATGTGCGGTTGATTGAGCGTTGATTGACGATTGGCCGACGATCTGATCGCGCTCGTTAATCGAATTCGCCTGGCTGGATGACCCGCCGAGGGTGCCGAGATCCTGGAGCGGTCCGACCGTCACATCTCGCCCCACCGGGCCGGTGTAAACAAACGCATGTGTGTTGCCACTGGCGGTTCCCGAATATCCGGCAGTGTGTCCCTTTGAATTGATCGCCTGTCCCACAGAGCCGAATCCACCGAGGGTGCCGAGCGTGTTGTAAAAGTTCTCGTGACGAATGAACGCGCGCTGCGTTCCTTCGAGCGCGCTGCCGTAGCCCGTGACGAAGTCGGGATCTGCCGCGCCTTGCACAGTGATCTCGTTGCCGCCGATCAGGGTTCCCAGCTCGTCGTAGTCGTTGTCGCGCCAGCGGAAGAGGCGCGGGTTGTTCGGGTTATCGGCGTTTGCCCCGCTCACGAAGATGTCGCCGTTGTTCAGAATGTCCTTCGCGTTAACCACGGGGTTGAACGGGGGATTGCCCAGGTCGCGGATGGTTCCGTTTTCGAAGAGGAACGCACGCGAGGCTCCGCTGGCGTCGGTCGAGCCGCCAACGACTTGACCCCTGTTGTTGATGTCATTGGCGGAGGAGGAGGTTCCGCCGAGCGTGCCGATGTTGGTGACGGTGTAAGTCGGTTCTGCAAAGGCGGCAGCACACACCAAGGTGAGGGCGGCGACGAAGGATTTCATCCGGGGCTCCAGTTGATAAGAACCCCGACGGTCGCGCGCCCTCTGCCAGAGAGCAATGAGGAATCGCTTGGAATGAAGATTCCTTACGTATCTCCAAAAAAGAATCTCCAGCACGCAAGCGCTGGAGATTCTCGTGTCTTGCGGGATTTTCGCGGCTTAGTACTCGCGCGTCTTCTTGACACCGGGTTCGGGGATGGGGTACTTGCCCTTCTCCGGCATGACCGGGGCGGGGCCGTCATTCGTGAGCTTGGCGACGGTGGGGGCGAACTCGTGCTCGCAGTTGAGCATCTGGTCGCGGGTGATGACCTGGCCCGTGTGGGCCGACATGCGGCCCATGCTGGTGATGAGGCTTGCTTCGGCGCCGCGGCGGACTTCGTTGTAGGGTTTGTCGTTGCGGATGGCATCCATGAGGTGATCCCACTCAAGCTGATAGGGATTAGCTTCGGGTTGCGGGACCGCCCAGAGGGGCGTGGAGGACATGTCCTGGCCGCGCCAGATCTTGCACTTGGCGGGCGAGTGTCCGCCGAAGGAGATCTGAGCAGCGCCCTTGGAGCCGTGGGCGTAGCTGGCGAACTGGTTGGAGCAGCCGTCGATGCAGCGGCCCTGGAAGAAGAGTTTGCTGCCGTCGCCGAAGGTGTACTCGACGTCGTAGACGTCGAAATTCTGGTCGACCATATCGCCGCGGTAGTGGCGGCCGCCGAGCGCTTCAGCTTTGACGGGCCAGGCGTTCTTCATCCAGCAGCACTCGTCGATATTGTGGATGTTGAAGTCGGAGAACAGGCCGCCGGAAGCCCAGAGGAACGAGTGGAAGTTCTTGATCTGGTAGAGCACTTCGGGGAGTTGGCCGGGGTTCGGCGGGACGAAGCATTCGGCGACGGGGCCGTGCACGCGGTAGGCGCGCATGTTGATGATGTCGCCGATCTGACCCATCTGGATGCGGTCGTACAGTTCTCGGCGGCTGTTGCAGTGACGGCACATCAGGCCGACCGCGACCTTCAGGTTCTTGTCAAGCGCTTCATCAGCGAGCGCGAACATCTTCTTGGTGGTCGGGCCGTCGACGGTGACGGGCTTTTCCATGAAGACGTTGAGCGCTTTATCGATCGCGTACTTGAAGTGGACCCAGCGGAACGCCGGCGGCGTGGTCATGATGGCGATGTCGCCGGGACGAAGGCAGTCCATGGCTTTCTGGTAGGCATCGAAGCCGACGAAGCGACGGTCCTTGGGAACGTCGACCATGTCCTTCTTTTGCTTGACCAGTTCTTCGTAATGCGATTCGTTCTGGGCTTCGAAGACGTCGGCCATGGCGACGAGCTTCACGGGGCCCTGCTTGGTGGCCAGGGCGTTCATCACAGCGCCGGTGCCGCGGCCGCCGGCGCCGATCAGGGCGAGGCGGATGGTGTTGTCTTCAGCGGCGAAGACATGGGGGATGTTGACCCCAGCCAGCGCGGTTGCGGCCGCGATCGCGGTGGTTGTCTTGAGGAAGTCGCGACGGTTGGGACTGCTGGATGACGAAGCGGGTTGGGAAGGAGTGCTCATGGTCCTCTTTTTTCTCACGCCACCGGGGCGAAATCAATCGTTTCGGCTGATCCTTTTTGTACGTCTACCGGATGAACACGGTCCACCAAATGAATTGAATGGACCTGCAACAGGAGATACCACAGTCGGGTAAGAATGTTGGTGGAACGCAGCCTCCATTTCTGCGGGGGGATGGTGTTGTTGTCGCTGGCCCTGTTGCCGGCGATGGTGCGCGCTGATGCGCCGGGGGAGGAGTTCTTCGAGACTAAGATCCGGCCGGTGCTGGTGGAGCAGTGCTACAAGTGCCACAGCTCAACCGCGGCAAAGCTGAAGGGGAACCTGAAGCTGGATTCGCGGGAGGGGATTCTCAAGGGCGGGGACGTGGGGCCGGCGGTGGTGCCGGGGAAATTGGAAGAGAGCGAGCTGATTACGGCGCTGCGGTGGGAAGAGGGTGGGTTGCAGATGCCGCCGAAGGCAAAGCTGCCAGCGGAGACGATCGGGCTGTTCGAGCAATGGGTGAAGATGGGTGCGCCGATGCCGAAGGTGTCGGCGGCGACGACACAGACGGCGGCGAAGGTTCACGCGATGTCCATCGAGGAGGGGCGAGACTTCTGGAGCTTCCAGAGACCCCGGGAGCAGGTTGTTCCATCAACATCCGATGGGGGATGGGCAAAGAATGAAATCGACCGGTTCATCTTCGCCAAGCTGGCGGAGAAGAAGCTGACGCCGTCCAGGCAGGCGGACCGGCGCACGCTGATTCGGCGCGCGACGTTTGATTTGATTGGCCTCCCCCCTACCGCCGGAGAGGTTGAGGCGTTCGAGAAGGATGCTTCGCCAGGCGCGTATGAGAAGCTGATCGACCGGTTGCTGGCGTCGCCGCAGTATGGGGAGCGCTGGGGACGGTACTGGCTGGATGTGGCGCGGTATGCGGATACGAAGGGGTACGTGTTCGAGGAAGAGCGGAAGTATCCGTTTTCGTACACGTACCGGGATTGGGTGGTTAAAGCGCTGAATGAGGATCTGCCTTACGATCAATTTTTGATTTACCAGATGGCGGCGGATCGAATTGCGCCGGCGACTCAGCCGGTGGCGACTGCCGCGACGGCGCCTGCGACCGCGCCGGCTGTGAAAGGAGCGCGGACGCGCGATTCGGCGGCACGAGCAGACCTTGCCGCGATGGGTTTCCTGACGCTGGGTCGGCGGTTTTTGAACAACCAGCCCGACATCATTGATGATCGAATCGACGTGGTGTGCCGGGGGACGATGGCGCTGACGGTGAGCTGCGCCCGTTGTCACGATCACAAGTACGACCCGATTCCGACGGCGGATTATTACTCGCTGTATGGCGTATTTGCGAGCTCGCGGGAGCCGGCGGAGCTGCCGGTGATCGACGCCATGCTGCCGGCGAAGGTGAATGAGTATGAGGCGGAACTGACCAAGCGCAAGAAGGAGCTGGAGGATTTCACGGCAAAGCGCTATGGGGAAATGCTGATGCAGATCCGCTCGAAGCAGCAGCTTGCGAAATATCTCCTGCTGGCGCAGAAGCGTGTGACGCCGGTGCCGGTGGGCGACGAGTTTGAGGTGCCGGATGACGCGGGCATGCTGAACCCGTGGCTGAGCCGGCGCTGGGAGGCGTATCTCAAGGCGAAGGTCGCGGCGAAGGATGCTGTGTTTGAACCTTGGCGGCGGTTTGCGGCGCTGTCGACGAAACACTTTGAAGTGAAATCAGCGGAGCTTGTGAAGGAACTGACAGCCAAGCCCGGTGAGAAGAACGCGCTGCTGGCGAAGCATCTGCTTGGCGGCGCTGCGCCGAAGAGCTTGCAGGAGGTCGCCGAACGGTATGCGGCGGCGCTGGTGGAGGCCGATGGGGAGCAGGCGAAGCCGGAAAAAGACGTTGAGGCGCTGCGGCTGGTGCTGCGCGGTGAGGATGCGCCGACGAACGTGAAGATTGAGGATGCGAAGTTTATTTTTGGCAACGTCGACCGGATGAAGCGGCGACAGCTTAAGAACAAGATTGACGAGCTGACGGGCTCGCACCCGGGAAGCCCGGAGCGAGCGATGGCGATGGAGGATTTGCCAGCGCCGGTGGAGCCGCATGTGTTTAAGCGCGGGAATGCCGGCAATGTTGGCGAGGCGGTGCCGCGGCAGTTCCTGGCGGTGCTGTCGGCGGAGAAGCGCAAGCCGTTTACGCAGGGGAGCGGGCGACTGGAGATGGCGCGGGCGATCGCCAGCCGTGAGAATCCGCTGACGGCGCGGGTGATGGTTAACCGCGTATGGATGTATCACTTCGGCAAAGGGCTTGTGCGGACGCCGAGCGATTTTGGAACACGCGGCGAGCGGCCGACGCATCCGGAGCTGTTGGATTGGCTGGCGCTTCGCTTCATCGATGACGGCTGGTCAATCAAGAAGCTGCACAAGCGCATGATGATGTCGGCTGCGTATCAGCAGAGCAGCGTGAACGGAAATTCGACGGCGGCGCAGGTGGACCCGGAAAATCGGCTGCTGTGGCGAATGAATCCACGGCGGCTGGATTTTGAGGCGATGCGCGATTCGCTTCTCGCCAGCTCAGGTGAGCTTGACCTGACGATGGGCGGGCGCGCGGTGGACATCTTCGCGAAGCCTTTTGTCCCGCGGCGGTCGATCTACGCGTTCATCGATCGGCAGAATCTGCCGGGCACGTTCCGTACGTTCGATCTTGCGAGTCCCGATGCAACGAGCGCGCAGCGGTTTCAGACGTCGGTGCCGCAGCAGGCGCTGTTCATGATGAACAGCGCGTTCGTGCTCGAGCAGGCGAAGACGGTGGCGGCGAAATCTTCGGGAGCGGATGCGAAGGCGCGGGTGAACTCACTGTATCGCGCGGTGCTGGGGCGGTCGCCCAACGCGCGCGAGCTGGAGCTGGCGGCGGGATTCGTCAAGAGCGAGGAAGCACAGAAGCCGGAGGCGCTGGCGACCAGTGAGAGCGCGTGGAAGTACGGCGTCGGTGAAGTGGATGAATCAACCGGCAAGCTGAAGAAGTTTGCGCCGCTGGCGCACTTCACCGGAACGGAATGGCAGGGTGGCGAGAAGCTGCCGGATGCGAAGACGGGATGGGCGCTGCTGAATGCGACCGGCGGACATCCGGGAGAATCGCAGTTCGCGGTCGTTCGGCGCTGGGTGGCGCCCGAGGATTGCGTGGTGTCGGTGAGCGGGTCGTTGTCGCATGCGCCCAAGCAAGGGAATGGCGTGCGAGGACGGATCGTGACCGAGAAGGATGGCATGCTGGCGACGTGGGTCGTGCAGCGGCGCGAAGTGAAGACGGATGTGACGGCGGTGGAAGTGAAGAAGGGACAGGCGGTTGATTTCATCGTCGATTGCAGAGGTGATGTGACGTACGACCAGTTTGATTGGAAGATCGCGATCAGCAAGGAGCCGCCCGCGAATGCAGTCGCCGGGGCGGAGAAGGTGGCGCGATGGGATTCGGAGAAAGATTTCGGCGGCACGCCCGCGAAACCGGCCGCGCCGCTGGATGCCTGGGAGAAGCTGGCGCAGGTGCTGCTGGAGTCGAATGAGTTTATGTTTGTGGATTAGTCGCCAGTGGCACGGGTTTTCAACCCGTGCATGCGGTGAGAGCACGGGTTGAAAACCCGTGCCACGAAAGGTCAGCATGTCCATTTATCAGCACGGGCCGACGCCGGATGATCTGCGGCTTTCGCGCCGACAACTCCTCAAGCGCTGCGGCATGGGAATGGGCGCGCTGGCGCTGGCGAATGTGCTGACGCAGGCGGGGCTCGCACCGGCGGTCCTGGGCGATGCGGCGCCGCTGAATCCACTCTCGCCGAAGTCGCCGCAGTTTCCAGGCAAGGTTAAGCGCGTCATTCACCTGTTCATGAACGGCGGGCCGTCGCAGGTGGATTCGTTTGATCCGAAGCCCGCGCTGACGAAGTACAACGGCAAACCGCTGCCGATGGATTACCTGCCGACCGAGCGGAAGACGGGGGCGGCGATGGGCAGCCCGTTCAAGTTCAAGAAGCACGGAAAGAGCGGCACCGAGGTGAGCGAACTCTTTCCGCACGTGGCGGAATCGATCGACGACATCTGCGTCATTCGGTCGATGAAGGCCGAGGTGCCGAATCATGAGCCGTCGCTGCTCCTGATGAACTGTGGCGAGGCGCGGATGATCCGGCCCAGCATGGGGTCGTGGGTGACGTACGGGCTGGGGAGCGAGAACCAGAATCTGCCTGGTTTTGTGGTGCTGTGTCCGGGGGGCTATCCGATCCAGGAATCGCAGAACTGGCAATCGGGCTTCTTGCCCGGCGTGTACCAGGGAACCTACATCGACTCGCAGCACACGCAGCTCAGCAAGTTGATCGAGAACATCAAGAGCCCCTCGAGCACCACGAAGGAGCAGCGGCGACAGCTTGATCTGCTGATGGAGCTGAACCGCCAGCACGAGCAGCAGCGCGGGGGAACCGATGCGGCGATCGAGGCGCGGATCCAGTCTTTCGAACTGGCGTATCGCATGCAGATGGACGCGGCAGATGCATTCGACATCTCGCTGGAACCCAAGAAGATCCGGGAAATGTACGGCGACGGCGTGCAAGGCCGGCAGATGCTCATCGCGCGGCGACTGCTCGAGCGCGGCGTACGCTTCGTGCAGGTCTGGCATGGCGCCGGACAACCCTGGGACAACCACGACGATTTAGAAGTGAATCACCGCAACCTGGCGAAGGAATCGGATCAGCCCATTGGCGCGCTGCTGAAAGATCTGAAGCAGCGCGGGATGCTGGAAGACACGCTGGTGATCTGGGGCGGAGAGTTCGGGCGCACGCCGACGGTGGAGTTGCCGACGCCAGGGTCCAACGCCGGCAAGATCAACGGGCGCGACCACAACCACTACGGCTTCACGATGTGGCTCGCGGGCGGCGGCGTCAAAGGCGGCTACGTGCACGGCGCCACGGACGAGTTCGGCTTCAAGGCGGTGCAGGATCCGGTCCACGTGCATGACCTGCACGCGACGATCCTGCACCTGCTCGGCTTCGACCACGAGAAGTTCACGTTCCGTCATGCGGGAAGAGATTTCCGCCTGACGGACGTGCATGGGAATGTGGTGAAGCAACTGCTCGCGTAAGCGGCCTATCGCTTGTGGACAACGGTCGGAGATTCAGCGCCCGCCGCGATCATCAGCTTCGAAGCATCTGGCACAGACGTGCTGGGGCGCAGATCCTTCGGGAGTACCCTCAGGATGACGCCCACTCACCCATGCGATCAGGCGCTGTGATAGGTGATCCGATGAAGCACTATTACGTCTACATCATGTCGAACCAGTCGCGCACGCTTTACACCGGTGTCACCAATGATCTGGAACGTCGTGTCGCACAGCACAAAGCCAAGCAGGTGCGTGGCTTTACGGCGAAGTACAACTGCACCCTGTTGGTCTTCTTCGAAGAGTTCAGTGAAGTGGCCCAGGCTATCGAGTGGGAGAAGCGTGTGAAGGGGTGGACGCGGGCGAAGAAAGTCGGGTTGATCGAAGAGCACAATCCGCGGTGGGAAGACTTGGCAGAAAGGTGGGACACGTGAGGGCGTCTGCTAGGCTTCAGCACGTGCGGGGTGTGTCATCTTGAGGGTACTCCCCAAGGATCTGGCTTAGTTGACGGTCGATGCCAGATGCTTCGGAGTACCTCAGCATGACAGCGGCATGACAGCCCAAGGGCTTCAGCATGTGCGGGGTGTGTCATCCTGAGGTACTCCGAAGGATCTGGATCGAATGTCGTCCGGTGTCAGATGCTTCGACGCAGCGCAGCATGACATAAATCGTTTTTGTTGCGCCTCATCCGCAAGCGCACGCTTCGAACGGACTCAAACAAAAACCCCGGCAACTTTCGTTGCCGGGGCATTGCTGCTTTGTTGAGCGCCGAGGCGATGGCTTAGTCCAGGTTCATCGACATCAGGAACTGAGCATTGCTCGGGACCTTTTCCAGGCGGCCCTTGAGCAGTTCGACGGCTTCCACCGGGTTCATGTCCGAGAGGACGCGACGCAGGCGGTAGACCAGTTCCAGTTCCTTCGGATCGAGCAGCAACTCCTCGCGGCGGGTGCCGGAGGCGTTGATGTCGATCGCGGGGTAGACGCGGCGATCCACCAAGCGGCGGTCCAGGTGCAGTTCGGCGTTGCCGGTGCCCTTGAACTCTTCGAAGATGACTTCGTCCATCTTCGAGCCGGTGTCGACCAGCGCGGTGCCGAGGATCGTCAGCGAGCCGCCTTCTTCGATGTTGCGGGCTGCGCCGAAGAAGCGCTTGGGCTTCTGGAGCGCGTTGGCGTCCACACCACCGGTGAGGATCTTGCCGGAGTGCGGCACTTCCGTGTTGTAGGCGCGGGCGAGTCGCGTGATCGAGTCGAGCAGGATCACGACGTCCTTGCCGAATTCGACGTAGCGCTTGGCCTTTTCGATGACCATCTCGGCCACCTGGATGTGACGCGACGCGGGTTCGTCGAAGGTCGAGCTAACAACCTCGCCCTTGGTGTTGCGCTCCATGTCGGTGACTTCTTCCGGACGCTCGTCGATCAGCAGGATGATCAGCACGACTTCCGGGTGATTGCTCGTGATTGAATTGGCGATCTTCTGGAGCAGCACCGTCTTACCGGTCCGCGGCGGCGCGACGATCAGCATGCGCTGACCCTTGCCGATCGGCGTGACCAGGTCCACGATCCGCATGTTCAGGTCCTTCGGACCCGCTTCCAGCACGAGCCGGCGGTTGGGGTGCAGCGGGGTGAGGTCTTCGAAGTTGCCGGTGTCGGCGATCTTCTCGGGATCCTCGCCGTTGATCGCTTCCACGCGCAAGAGCGCGAAGTAACGTTCCGATTCCTTCGGCGGACGGATCTGGCCCTGCACGACGTGGCCGTTGCGCAGACCGAACCGGCGGATCTGGCTCGGGGAGATGTAGATGTCATCCGGCCCGGGCAGGTAGTTGAATTCCGGCGAGCGCAGGAAGCCGAAGCCGTCGGGGAGAATTTCCAGCACGCCTTCACCGAACATCAAACCGTTCTGGCGAACGCGGGCGCGGAGGATCTGGAAGATCAGATCCTGCTTCTTCATCCCGATGTAGTCCTGGATGTTTTCCGATTTGGCGATCTCGTGAAGCTGCTGGAAATCCATCTGCTGGAGATCCTTGATGTACAGCTTCCCGCTCTTGACCTGCTCATACTTGGCGTTGGTCTCGGCGTCGATGGCGCTGACGTCATCGGAGCCGCCGCGCTTCTCCGGCTGCGGCTGCGGCTGAGCTTCGGCGACCGCCGTCGCGGGCGCGGGCGCCTGCACTTCGGGCTGATCGTCCGGCTCGTGTTCGTCTCGTTGATTACCTTGGGTTTGGCCGCCTCGGCGACCGCGTTGTTGCTTAGCCATGTGGCTATGCCTCCAAAAGGGGGTGTGACTTGAAACCTCGGGTGAGGGCCTTCGCCCCGCTGGCCTCGACACGTTCAACTTGACAGTTCTTCACGGAAGGGCCGGAGTCACGGGGGGGTGGGATGCTCGAACCGATAGTTCTCCTGACATTGTCTCGAAGATCCTTCGCAGAACCCTGCGAGGGTGCGACCACGCGGCCGCTGTGAACTTGATTCCTTGATTAATTTGGGTTTTGCCCGCTCATGTCTCAGCGGAACATCAGGCTGGGAGTCGTGTCCTCACCGGTACTGTAGGCAAGACACGCCGCCGCTTCAATGCGGCAAAACCACTTCTTTCATGGGTAAGATTACTGATCGTCAGTCTCTTCCGATGTGATCGCAACTTCTTTACAGACAGAGACTTCCCAATTCTCTCCCGGCGCTGCCGCAACAGCTAAGACGGCTTACTGCTTTCTTGAACTATGCGGGAGAAAACGTCTCGGACTTGATTGCGGACAGCGTCCGCGTCTGCGGCATTGCTGATGACATAATCGGACATCTCCCGTTTTTTGTCTAGTGGCCATTGGGCTTTTTCACGTCTCAGCATTTCCCCGAGGTCCCACCCCCGCTGCGTCTGCACCCGCCGCTGGCGCTCCGCCTCGGGCGCATCGACAAACAGCACCGCGTCGCAGCGCTGGTTGGATCCCGTTTCGAACAGCAGCGGCACATCCCAGATAAACGCTGTCACCTTCGGATCGTTTGCATGTTGCGACATGAGCTCATTCCGCCGCTGAATCACCAGGGGATGAATGAGCTTCTCCAGGCGCAGCCGCTGGTCCGGCTCGACAAACACCCGCTGGGCAATCTTCGCCCGATCCACCGTACCGGCTGAAGTGAACACATCACCCCCCCACCACTTTCGCAGCATCTGCTTCACATCGTCGCGCCCGTAGGCTTCGCGAGCGTGAACATCGGCGCTGAGCACCAGCCCCCCGAGCTCTTCAAAGAATTTCGCGACGAAGCTTTTCCCAGCCCCGATGCCGCCGGCGACTCCGATGATCGGTTTGCGGGTGGTCGCGGAGGTGGTCATGGTGACTGCGGTGTTTCAGCGGGTGTCTCTGGTGTTTCAGTGGGCTTGGCGCCCTTGCGAATGAAGCCGATCGAGAAGCACGAAAGCATGGTGATCCAGAAGACCCAGAACGCCAGGCTGGTGGGCGAGTGGAAGTTTAACCGGTCCTGCTCGCCGCGGTTGAAGAGGTAGTCGAGGATCAGCTTCACGCCAATGACGATCACCAGGAGATAAGCGGAAAGCTCGAAGCGCGGGAAGTGTTCCAGCAGGCGGATGAACAGCGTCGCCGCAAACCGCATCAGCACCACACCAAGCATCCCACCGGTGATGACGAGCCACAGCTTCTCGCGCCCCGGCACCGTCCCCACCGCCGCGAGGATGGAATCCACGGCAAAGGCAATGTCCGTCAGCTCGATGACGACCACCGTGCTCCAGAAGGCATAGGAGTGCGTTGACGAGGCATGCGCGAAATCAACGTTTTTCCCCATGTGCGGCACATGCGGGTGATGGTGCCCGGGCGGCGCCGCCATGCCATTGATCGTGGGGACCGGCTCGTTCTTGTCCTCTTCGCTGGCCTCATCCCAGAAGAAGTGCTTGAGCGCCACCCACAGCAGGTAGATCCCCCCGAGCAACTTCGGAAAGTGCCACTTCAGCAGAACCCCCGCCAGCGCCACCGCGAGCAACCGAAACACGAGAGCGCCGACCAGCCCATACGTCAGCGCCCGCGCCTGCAAGAACTTCGGCAAGCGCTTGGCCAGGATGCCCAGCACCAGCGCGTTGTCGATCGACAGCACCCCCTCCAGCACGATCAAGATGCCGATCACCGCGAGATCCTGAATGTCGAAAGTCTGGCCGAACATTTAGGTCCCGAAAATCCGATCTCCCGCATCGCCCAGCCCTGGGAGGATGTATCCCTTTTCGTTCAGTTGGCGATCGATGGCTGCGCAGTAAATCTGCACTTCCGGATGCTGCTCATGAAGCGCCTTGATTCCCTCGGGCGCGGCGACGAGACAGACGAATTTCATGCTCTTGACGCCCGCTTTCTTGAGAAACGAAACTGCGGCCGATCCCGATCCGCCGGTCGCGAGCATTGGGTCGATCAGCAGCACTTCGGTCGACGCGATATCCGGCGGGAGCTTCTGGTAATAGCTCACCGGTTCCAGTGTCTTCTCATCGCGATAGACGCCCAGGTGACCGAGCCGCGCATCGGGAAGGATCCGCAGCACACCGTCGCTCATCCCCAGCCCCGCACGAAGGATGGGCACCAGCGTCACCCGCCGGGCCAGCACTTTCCCGACCATGTGCTCCAGCGGCGTCTGCACGCTCTTCTCGCGCGTAGGCCAGTCGCGCGTCACCTCGTAGACCATCAGGGAAGCGATCTCGTTGAGCAGCTTGCGGAACTTGCTGTGTTCCGCCGCCAGGTCGCGCAGTTCGGTGAGCTTCGTCTGCACCACCGGATGGTCAATCACGATCACGTTCTCAGATGCCATGATCGTGCAATTTAGAGCCGGGAGGGGGAAAGCTCAAACAGGGGTTGCTGGTGAACGATCGCTGAAGCTCACCGGCCGCTAAAGAACAGCGGCGGCTCCTGTGGAACCGCCGCTGTGCAGGTTTGGCTGGGAGTGCTGTTAAGCTTTGACAAATTGCTTGGCCGCCATTTCGCACATCTTCTGGGCGGCTTCCAGCGGCTTGTTGTCGCCGACGGTGGAGATGGTGATCTGGATAGCGCGTCGGCCCCAGCCGAGCATGGACTTCACATGTGCGGGAGGATCCTGAGTCTTGCTTGGGTCGATCGCTTCGATGTGAAGAACTTCGCGGCTGCTGGGAACTGTGTACTCGCCGGGCACTTTTGTCTTGCCGATGATCTTGCGCGCAACCGCCTGCTCGAGGACGTCGGGGAGGACGATGCGGAGCATCCCGTCGCCACGATCCTCAAGGGCGAAGACCTGCATGCGGTACTTGCCGTCGGGGATGAAGAACCGCCAGGCTTGTCCGCTGGAGGATTCGACTCCGGCGCCGCTCAGCGCGTCAAGCATCAGGGCGAGTCGACGCCACAGTTTGCCGTGGACGCCGTCATCATGTGCGTCAACGGTCGCTAAGTGTTTCTCAATCTTGGCACGTTCTTTAGCTGCGGTGCGGGAGAGAAAATCGGTCAGATCATCTTTTCGGGTTGCTTGGGTATCGGTCGGCATGAAATCTCCGACGGGAGGTATGGGAGGAGATCTCTCGGCCCCGTCGAAGCCGGAGATTCGGGGCATTATAGGCGGTTGCGGTCGCAATAGCTACCGAAATTGCAGAACCCGGCACAGCCTTTGCGATTCATGGGCCTGCCGGGACACGTCGTCCCGGGAAAGGAAACGTTCATGGACCCGACCCTGATGATTCCCGCGGCGGCTGCTGGCTGGGCGTTCTTGTACTACCTGCTCGGCGGCGGTCTCGGTGGCGCGCTGTTGATCTTCCTGGTGCTGAAGATGATCGGGAAGTAAAGAAGACCAAGAGCTGTCAGCTTTCCGCGGCGCCAGTATCAGCCAAAGAATTCCGGCTCCGTCAGTCTGGGCGGATCGCCCACGTGTGAAAGCTGACAGCTACCACCTGGGGTGACAGCTGATCGGGTGCACCCTCCGCTCGTTGTGCGGCGGATGCTTTCTCGTATCCTCTCGTCGCATGTTCGGCTTTGGACGGCGCGACAAAGAGAGTAGCGATAGTGGGCCGCGCGTCAGCACGAAGATCTGCACGACGAAGTTCAACGGAAAGTACCCGCACGTGGGCTTGTATGATTGCCGCGAGCGAAAGGTATGGGTTTGCAAGCCGCTGGGGGGGCAGGCGATTCGGACATCGCACGCGCGCCTGATCACCGGGGCGGACAATGCCGTCAGCACCGTCTGGAAGGACCGTTTTCTCTGCTACTGGTTCTATACGCCTGCAACTGGGGAGGGGTACATACTCGGATATCCGATTGAGTGGGACGAGGCACATCTGCTGATTCGAATCGACCCGCAGTGGGACTACGACCGGCAGAGGCTGATCCCGGGTGAATTGACGGACCAAGTCGCGGCAAATGTGGATCGGCAGATCAAGCACGGGCAGGCGATCGTCGCGTTCTTCCAAGCGTGCAAGTTGAAGTATCCCTTCAGCGTACACTTTATCGCCCAGCGGGCGACGGAGTCGTTGTTCTATTTTCGGAGAGTGGAGCCGGGGAAATGACCTGCCAGGTCTGGCGCGGACAGGCAGCACTACTGGCGGTGAAGGAGTTGGGTGAGCGGGACGAGCTGAAGGTTCTTGGACTTCAGGTCCTGGATGACCGAGGAGAGAGCCTGGACGGTTGGGGTCGGATTGTGGGAGGGATTGCCGCTGGTGATGCCATCGTGGAGGAGGAGGATGTCGCCCGGGCAGGCGCGGAGGAGGCGGGCGTGAATGGTCTCAGGTGGGTTGGCGAGACCGTCGAACGCTCGGCAGGTCCAGGCGATGGTTTGCTTGTTGAGGCAGCGCGCCGCTTGGAGGGTGAGAGGATTTTTGAAGCCCAATGGGGGGCGGAAGAATCGGGGGGACTGCCCTACCGCTTCCCTGACGATGTCGTCGGTTTCCTGGATTTGGTTGTGCCAGTAGGTTGCGCCGCGGAGCCAGCCGTAATGGGGATGGGTGGTGGTGTGGTTACCGATCTCGTGCCCCTCGGCGTGCATGCGACGGAGGATGTCGGGATGATTGCGGGCGTTATCGCCGACGACGAAGAAGGTGGCTTTGACCCTGTGGTGGGCGAGGATGTCGAGGATCTGCGACGTGTAGGGTGGCGTGGGGCCGTCGTCGAAGGTGAGGGAGATTGCGTTGCCCGAGCGCGTGCCGTGGGAGAGGACTTGTCCCCACCAGGCGCAGCGCGGGCGGAAGGTGGCGTAGGAGGCGGGGCCGGCGACGGCGGTGACGGCAGCCAGAGTTGACAGGGAGATTTCAACGCCGGTCATAGCTTGGGCATTGTGTCGGAAGACGCTGGCTCGACCAAGTTCAGGATGTCGTCGCTGCGGACGGCGTCAGGAAGGTTTCGCCGCATGGTCATTAGGAAGGTGGCGGTGTTTTGCTGGTCGAGGGAGCCGTGGGTGGATTTCATCTGGATGAAGTGCTGTAGGGTTTCTTTGCCGGCGAAGAAGCCGGGTTTGAGGGTGAGCATGACTTCGGGAGGGTTGAGGACGAGGCCGTGGAAGGCTTCCCAAAGACGCTCGGGAGCATCGGGGTATTGAGCGTCCTGGGTAGCGGTGAACCAGGACTGGGCGGAGGCGAATTGGCCGGAGAGCTTGCCGTAGTGAAGCACATCGTGGGTGAGGATTCGATAGCGGTAGTTGCCGTTTTCGTAGTCGATGGCGGCGGAGCCGTCGGCGCTTTGGATGATGATTGAGTTGTCTTGCTGATAGATGGCGAATTCAACTTCGGGGGCGGTGATGAGGGCGCGGGCGACATCGGGGGAGCGCTTCGTGCGAACGCCAACGTAGTTGACCAGGGCGGCGAGTTCGATGACGACGTCTTGATCGGAATGGATGGACGTGGTGGTTTTGTAACCGGCGCGGGTGAGCGCGTTCTTCAGAGATTTTGAGGCGGAGTGGGATTCGATGAGGTTGTGGCCGTGGTCGGCCATGAGGGTGATCTGAATGGCGCCCTGGCGTTCGTGGAGGAGTTGGAGGCACAGCTGGTTGGCGGCGTCGAGAGTTTGGTTCATCCCATCAAGGCCGAACTTGCAGGCCATGCCGCTGGCGCTGACGGCGTAGACAATGGTGCGACGAGTTGGGCTGGAATTGATAGCTCGGCGGATGCGTCCCATTTCGATAGGCAGCCAGGCTCTCGGATTAAGGTAGGTGAAGCTGGCTTCGAGGTAGCGGGCGTTGTACGCGAGTTGGTGTTCCCAGGGCTGCTGATAACCGGTCGTGCGCTCCCACCAGCCGGAGTGGATCTTGTTTTTCTGCGGATCGTAGAACTGCTCGGTCATGCCCGCGAGGGGTGGCGTGCCAAGGACGCGGGTGTAGCAGAGTTCTGTGAGGGTGGGGAAGACGCCGATGACCTTTGCCGGGCGGGTGAAGTAGCGGAAGTTGCCGGCATTGTAGCGGTCGAGGGCAAGTTGATACGGGAGGGAGTCGAGGAGGATGATGACGTGGGGGATCTTCTCAGGGGAATATTCGGAGAGGTTGTAGGTGCGGTCGGGGGACCCGTCCTGGTTGTCGTCGTAGAGGAGGGAATCGATGGCGCCGGCGGGATCGCGATGGAGGGCGAAGTCGGGTTTGTGATTGTTGTTGGTGTCGTACCAGGTTTCGGCGGAAGATTTGCGCAGGGGGTGCTTGGGGAATGAAAGCTTGGGTCCCCATGGGGCACAACTCGTCAAGAGAAGCAGGAGGAGGGGAACGGCAAGTCGTCTCACGCGCCGAGGTTATAGCGTGGCATGGGCGTCTCGCCCATGCGGAGGGGGATGCATAGGCGAGACGCCCATGCCACTGGTTAATTGCGACCGGACTGGGTTTCGCGGGGTTTGCCCAAGGGATTGGCAATGAACTTGACCTGGCAAGGGCGGCAGATCTTGAACTCGAATTGCTTGTGGACTTGTTCGAGAAGTTCTTCTTCGGTCATCTTTTTCATCTGGTTGATGAGGTCCTGCATGCTGGCTTCCAGATCTTTTTCTTCCAGGTCTTCGGTCATGATCTCGGGCATGGAGGGATCGGCGAAGACGTCCATGCGGATGATGTAGTGCGCGTGCGGCGGGATGGTGGTGCCGCAGAGATCGCAGAGGACGCGTTCGGACATGCGGGGATTGTAGGCGAGCGCTGGTTTTCTTTTTGCGCTCGATCGCGCAGGATTCCCACCAATGAGCTCTACGTTCTACATCACCACGCCCATCTACTATCCCAACGGCGATCCGCACCTGGGGAGCGTTTACACGACGGTTATTTGCGATGCGGTTGCGCGGTATCACCGGGGCAAGGGAGAAGAGACGTACTTCCTGACCGGCACCGACGAGCATGGAACCAAGCTGGCGAAGGCGGCGGCGGAGGCGAAGGTGGAGCCTCAGCAGCTTGTCGATCGCTACGCGAAGGTGTTTGAGGATCTTTGGAAAGAGCTGGAGATCACCAACAACGATTTCATCCGCACGACGCAAAGCCGGCATAAGCAGGCGGTGGCAAAAATCGTGGAGAAGATGCTGTCGACGGGGGACATTTACCTGGGCGCGTACGAGGGGTGGTACGACGAGGGGCAGGAGCAGTTTGTCACGGAGACCGAGGCCAAGGCGGCGGAGTTTAAGAGCACGATCTCAGGTCGGCCGCTGGTGCGGTACAAGGAGCCGACGTACTTCTTCAAGCTGACGAAGTATGTGCCGCAGGTGATTGCGCACATCGAGGCGAATCCGGAGTTCATCATCCCGCAGTCGCGCCGGAACGAGGTGCTGAGCAAGCTGCGCGCGGGGGTGGAGGATTTGTCGATCAGTCGGGCGACGCTTACCTGGGGAATTCCGCTGCCCAACGATCCTTCGCATGTGATTTACGTCTGGATTGATGCGCTGACGAATTACATCACGGCGCTGGGGTACGCATCCGAGAACGATTCGCTGTATCGGAAGTTTTGGCCCGGGTATCACGTGATCGGGAAGGACATCCTGTGGTTTCACACGGTGTACTGGCCGGCGATGCTGCTGAGCATCGGGGAATCGCTGCCCAAGCAGGTGATCGCGCATGGCTGGTGGACGGCGGAGGGGAAGAAGATGAGCAAGTCGCTGGGGAATGTGATTGACGTGGCGAAGATTCGGTCGATCTCGGCGACGCACAGTCTGGATGCGGTGCGGTATTACATCCTGCGGGCGGCGCCGTTTGGATCCGATCTGGACTGGTCGGAGGTGGATTTCAATAAGGCTTTTAATGAGCTGGCGAATGTCGTGGGGAACTGTCTCAATCGAACGATCAAGATGATCGCCAAGAAGTGCGGCGGAGCGATTCCGCAGGCCGGGGGGCTGGAGCAGATCGATCGGGATCTGATGGCGCGAAATGAGGCGCTGGGGCAGGAGCTGGACCGGGCGTATGAGGCGTTTGAGCTTCAGCAGGCGGCGGTGTTGCCGGTGGAGCTGGCTCGCGCGACGAATGGCTACATTGATGCGACGCAGCCTTTTAAGGAGCCAAATCCGGAGCGGGTGAATACGGTTCTGAATCTTGCGGCGCAGTCGATCAAGAACGCGCTGGTGGCGCTGGTTCCGATCCTGCCGGAGAAGGCGGCGGCGGGACTGTCGCAGTTAAACGTGGAGGTGGGCGGGAAAACGCTGACAGAATTGCTGACGACGCCGCTGGCAGTCGGGCATCGGCTGGGGGAGGGGCAGCCGCTGTTTCCGAAGGTGGAGACCAAGCCATAACAAGCAATGGAATAAAATGGCGAAAGTGCGTACATTATGGAGTGTCTCGTCACTTTTCCGGGCTCCCCAACCATTGTAGAGGCTGATGGCGCAACCGTATCTTGAAGTTTCCGGCGCTGATGGAACCCGGCAGGTTCCGATCAACGACCAGCCAATCACGATTGGCCGGCACGCGACGAATCTCGTCGTGCTCGCGGACCAGCGCGCCAGCCGGTACCACTGCGTGATCGAGAAGGCGAGCAACACGCTCACGATCCGCGACCTGGACAGCTCCAATGGGACAAAGGTGAACGGGCGGAATATCAAGTCGATGCGGATCGGGGATGGGGATGTGGTGCAGATTGGGGGAACGCTCTTGAAGGTGGTGGCGCCGAGCCTGGCCCCCCTACCGGCGAGAACGCCTGCGGCGCCGGCTTCGGTGGAAGACGTCGAGATTGAAGACGAGTTTGATGTCGTCGAGGTGGAGATCGGCGAGGAGGAAGAGGACGACGATTCGGAGCCGGTGGGTTTTGAGGCTCAGCTTGTGCGGATGGCGGAGTCGCTGCCAGATAAGAAGATCGGAGAGAATGGGATTGCGTTGATCAACGCCCGTGGGGAGCTGGCGCATCCGGCGCGGAAAGCGCCGCCGGCGGAGGGGCGGGATGCGGTGGGAATCTTGCGATTGATCCTGCTGATCTGCTTCCGGTCGCGGGCTTCGGATATTCATATCGAGCCAAAGCAGGAAGATTTTTCGGTGCGCATTCGCACGGACGGCACGATGGTGGACGTCGTGCGGTTGCCGAAAGATGTGGGGACGAAGCTGACAAGCCTCGTGAAGATCCTGTGCGATATCGACATCAGCCAGCGCTCGATTGTGCAGGAGGGGCATTTCAGCGCGAACGTGGCGGAGCGGCGCGTGGATTACCGCGTGAGCTTCGCACCGGCAATGTTCGGTCAGAAGCTGGTGGTGCGAATTCTGGATACCGCGAACACGCCTTTCCATGTCTGGGATCTTCAGCTTCCGGACTGGATGTATGAAGAGGTGATGCGGGCGGTGAAGAGCGATTCGGGGATGGTGCTGGTTTGCGGGCCGACGGGATCGGGGAAGACCTCGAGCTTGTATGCGGTGATCCGCGACATCGACGTGAACGAGCGGAACGTCGTTACGATTGAAGATCCGATTGAAATTCAGCTGGATGGCGTGACGCAGATTCCGGTGAACGAGGAGAAGGGGAACGGGTTCAGCTCGCTCTTGCGGAGCGTGTTGCGGCAGGACCCGGACGCGATCCTGGTGGGCGAGGTGCGCGATCCGGAGACGGCTCGCATCGCGCTTCAGGCGGCGATCACCGGGCACCTGGTCTTCTCGACGATTCACGCGAAGGACACAATCGGAACGATCTTCCGATTGTTCGACCTGGGGGTGGAGCCTTACCTGGTGGCGAGCGGATTGCAGCTTGTGCTGGGGCAGCGGCTGGTGCGGGTGCTGTGCCAGTTCTGCAAGCAGCCGGTTAAGCCGACGGCGGACCAGCTCAATCGCATGGGCGAAGCCGGGCAGGGTGTGACGAAGCTGTTTCAGCCAAAGGGTTGCCCGCGTTGCATGGGGACGGGTTTCTCGGGGCGGCGGGCAATGTTCGAGCTGCTGCGGACGACGGAGGCCATGCGCGATCTGATCATGAAGACGCCGACGTTGCAGGAGCTACAGAAGTCGCTGGATGGGTCGAAGTTCGTGAAATTGTCGCAGTCGGGGTATCTGCTGGTGGCGCAGGGGGCGACGAGCCTGGAAGAGATAGAGCGGTCGATGTAGGGGTTGGAATAGCAGAGATTTTACGTGGCATGGGCGTCTCGCCCATGCTTTTTTATTGATCAAAAACGCTGCGGATTTGCCGCAGGCATGGGCGTGACGCCCATACTACGGGGCTAGCGCGTGGTGACGGTGAAGTGGCCTTTTTCTAGGGTGGTCTTGGATTCTTTCAGATGAGTTTGAAGGAATTGGTCCGGGTGGTCGTTGAAGAGTTTTTGCATTTCGAGGACTCGGCCCTGGTTGTGCTGGTTTTCGGCGTCGGCTTGAAGGAGCTTTTTCATTTCTTCGACGAGCTTGGGTTGGAGGGGGCGGTTGGCTTCGAGGTCTCCACGGAGGAGCCAGGCGATGTTGGTTTCGCGAAGGTGCAAACTGAAGCTGCGAGCGACGCGCATGAACCCGTCGGATTCTTTCGAGAGCTTGGTGAGATAGGCGGCGCTGTCGCCGGCGAGTTTGGGTGCGGCTTCTGCGGCGAGTTTCGATGCTTTATCAAAGTGATCCGCCGCGATCTCGCAGCGGAGTTGGATGTCTTCCAGGAGGTCGGGGTGCTGCTGGCGGTCGTCGGTCACCATGAACATCGCGCGGCGGGTGGAGTTCCAGCTGGGTGTGTCGGCCATGTGGCCGTGGATGTAGGCGGCGTGCCA
>DASVUC010000043.1:0-14761 GCA_036387255.1 Tepidisphaeraceae bacterium
AGGCCATCGTGCTTGAGATCGAGGCGTGTTGAATTGTTGAACCAGACATGAAAACGTTGTTGTCCCACCCGCTGGGCGATGGCTTCGGCCAATCGCGCCAATTGAGGATCCTGCGCGCTGATGCAACTCACGATAGCTCCTTCCGTCCCTGCATTCGGTCCCCAGTCGAGAGCATGTTTGCCTTCGCTTTTGGCGAGGGCTCCCGCGCTAACGACCATCCTTGTTATCCGGTTCGATTTCCGCGCGCTCCGAAGCGCGGAGATTTCACCGGCACGACACCCATCACGCGCGAACCACGACCTCGCGCGGCATTTCCCTGACGGGGCCGAGCCTCATGCTCGAAAGAAACTTTTCATCCTTGAGAACTTCGCGTCCTGCGATGTGGTGGGAAGAATTTGGTGCCCGATGTGATTCCCCGCGGCTCCCCCCCTGCTACGACTGAGCCGCCGATTCACATTGCCAAACTAAACCCGTAGCTTCCTGCTACAGGTGGGGAAGATAGTGGGGGCAATCTGTACTGACAAGAACGGTTTTATGGGATTTTCCGTTCACAGCGCTGCAAACTTCGGCGGTTGCGAGCGGGAGTGAAACGAAAAATTCTTTTTCAACGAACTGTCCCCATTTTTATGAGACTTGTGGACATGTCGTGGAGAACAAAAAAATTTTTGAGCTGAGGTACGCATCCGGCTGAAGCGCGACGTGCCGAAAGCGATCACTCGTTGGGGTCCCGCTGGTCATGGGCGTCGGAAGCGCTAAGGCGCTTACCGGCTTCGGCCCAGGCGTCGACGTAATGTGTGCGGGTGCGCGGTGAATTCTTTCGTGGAATGAAAAAGCGGCCGATGCGGAAGGTGAGGATCAGTCCCATGAGAAGGACGAACAGGACGATCATGAGCAAGAGGCGCGAGTAGGCGACGAGCGTGCGCTTCTCGGCGGGTGTGACGCCTTTGCTGGTGGCGGCGGCCATGGCGGGGACCAGGTAGAAGGCGAGGACGCCGACGAGGAGGATGGCGAAGCCGAGAAGGAAGGCGAGGACCGCCCAGTAGGTTTGGCCGCGACGGGATGGAGTGCGTGTGCGAGTCATGTTCGTGGCATGACCGTCCCGGTCATGCAGCATGGGCGAGACGCCCATGCCACGCTGGGAGGATACGCAATGTCCAGGGCTACCATTTCAGGTCGGCGCGGGCGTTGAGGGGATGTTTTCGGGAGAGGTCCTCGATGGTTTGGCGGTCTTGGTCGTCGAGAGATTTGGGGACGATGATTCGGGGCAGGACGTATTGGTCGCCGCGTTCTTCGCCGCGTTCGATGCCTCGGGCTTTGATGCGGAGCTTGGCGCCGCTGCTGGTGCCGGGCGGGATGGTCATGGTGATGGGGCCTTCGAGGGTAGGGACTTCGACCTTGGTGCCGAGCAGCGCTTCGTACATGCTGATGGGGAGGTCGAGGAGGATGTCGAGCCCTTCGCGGCGGAAGTACGGGTGGGGGTGGACCTTGGTGATGATGTAGAGATCACCGTGCTCGCCGCCAGCAATTTGCTGGCCCTTGCCTTTGATGCGAACGCGGCTGCCGTCTTTGACGCCGGCGGGGATTTTCACGTCGATAGTTTCCAGGCGCCCGTCGCGGTTGATCTGGAGGGGGAGTGTTGTGCCGCGGGCGGCTTGTTCGAAGCTGAGGGCGACTTCATGTTCGACATCCTGGCCGCGTGCGGGTTCGCGTCGGCCGCGTTGTGGTCTTGCCCCCCCACCGAACCCGGGACCGGGTCTGCCGGCGGCGGGCCCGCCTTTTCCGCCGCGTGCGCCGAAGAGTTGGTCGAAGACGTCGCCGAAGTCGCTAAGGTCGAAGTCTTCGACATCGACGCCGGGGCTGGAGCGCCACTGGTAGGAGTATCCCGCGCCGCCTTGGTTACCGGACGCGCCGCCTTGACCGCGGCGGAACCCGCCGAAGGGGTCACCGCCGGGCATGCCCCCGACGCCGGCGTGACCGAACTGATCGTAATTCTTCTTCTTCTCGGGATCGGAGAGGACGTCGTATGCTTCCTGGGCTTCTTTGAACTTCTCGACGGCCTGCGGGTTGTCCTTGTTGGCGTCGGGATGGAACTTGCGGACGAGCTTGCGGTGCGCTTTTTTGATCTCGTCCGCGGAGGCGTTTTTGCTGACGCCGAGAACTTCGTAGTAATCACGCTTGGCCATTGCGGTGGATTGTAGCACTGCGGGTGGTGGGCGTGGAATTGGTGGAGGTAGACCCTCACCCCTGCCCTCTCCCGGGTACGGGAGAGGGGGTTGGCGTATTGGTGAAATGACAGAGACTGGTTGTTGGAGAAAAGCCCTCACCCTGCCCTCTCCCGGGGTACCGGGAGAGGGGAAGAAGGGGGAAGATTCTCGGCGATGGAGGCTTTATGGCGAATGAAGCTTGTCCGCTTCCGACTCCTCCGAGCGGGAGCGAGAGCGAGGTGATGCGGCGGATGCTCGCGGCTCGGACGATTGCGGTGGTGGGGGCGAGCGATGACGAGATGCGGCCGGGGCATTATGTGCCGGAGTACCTGATTGCGCAGGGGTATGAGGTCATCCCGGTGAACCCGAAGTATGGGCAAGTGTTTGGGGTGACGTGTTACAAGACGCTGGCGGAGATTCCGGGGGAGGTGGACATCGTGAACGTGTTTCGCCGGCCGAACGCGTGTGGGGAAGTGGCGCGGCAGGCGATTGCCAAGGGCGTGAAGGGGATCTGGCTGCAATCGGGAATATTCAATGATGAGGCGCGGAAGCTGGCGCGGGAGGCGGGGATCGATTTCGTTCAGGACCGGTGCATCATGGTGGAGCATCGGCGGCGCGGGAGATAACCTGACGCTGCTGTGACGAGTGTTGAAGAAAGTTCATCAGTTGTGGCGCTGCGGGAGCAGGAACATCATCCGGAAGCGCCGCTGGGGCTTTTGTGCGGGATCGCAGCGTATTCGTGCTGGGGCGTGATTCCGCTGTTCTTCAAGTTGCTGAAGCATCTGCCGCCTGCGTTTGTGCTGGGGGAGCGAATGGTTTGGTCTTGCGTGTTTTTCGTTGCGCTGGTGATGGCGCGGGGGAGCGTGAGGGAACTGCGCCAAGTGATTTGCTCGCGGAAGACGGTGCTGACGCTGCTGGTCTCGGCGCTGCTGGTGGCGACGAACTGGGGGACGTTTATCTATGCGGTGACGGTGGACAAGGTGCTCGAGTCGAGCCTGGGGTATTTCATCGCGCCGCTGGTGGTGGTGGCGCTGGGGGTGATCGTTCTGCATGAGCGGTTTCGGAAACTCCAGGCGGTGGCGATTGCGCTGGCGGCGGTGGGCGTGACGGTGATGACGCTGTCGCACGGGCACTTGCCCTGGATCGGGCTGGTGCTGGCGCTGACGTTTGGGAGCTACGGCCTGTTTCGCAAGACGGTGAAGGTGGAGCCTGTGGTGGGGCTGTGCGTGGAGACGGCGCTGCTGACGCCGATCGGGGTTGTGATGGCGGCGGTGATGTGGAGGGATGCGCAGCCGCACGTGATGGGGATGCGGGATTGGGGATTGCTGGTGGTTTCGGGGCCGGTGACGGGTGTGCCGCTGCTCTTGTTTACGGGTGCGGCGCGACGGCTGCGGCTGTCGACTATCGGTTTGCTTCAGTACATCGGGCCTGTGGGGCAGTTTGCGCTGGCGGTGTTTGTGTATCACGAGCCGTTCGGGGCGGGGAAGCTGGCGGGGTTTGTGCTCATTTGGCTGGCGCTGGTGCTGTATTCGGCGGATTCGGTGCGGGCGTATCGAGACCACGCACGGCAGATGGAAGTCACGACCGAGCCGATTCCCGAATGAGTTGTCGCTGGTCATAATGAAGTGAAGCAGTATGGCGAAAGTGAGCATCACCGATGCGCTGAGGATGGGGCTGGAGCAGCACCAGGCCGGTCATTTTGCAGCGGCGGAGGCGGTGTATCGGAAGGTGCTGGTGCACGATCCGAACAACGCGGACGCGATGCACCTGCTGGGGTTTTTGCTGCGGCAGACGGGGCGCGTGCGGACGGGGATCGATCTGCTCCAGCGCGCGGTGCATGCGCGCCCGCACATCGCGCAATTTCATAATCACCTCGGACAGGCGTTGCGGGATCTGGGACGCGGGGAAGAAGCGGTTGAGGCGTTTCGCACGGCGATTCAACTGGATCCGAATTACGCCGAGGCGCACAACAACCTGGGATCGGCGCTGCACGATCAGCGGCATTTTCCGCAGGCGATCGTGGCTTTTAAGAAGGCGATCGCGCTGGCGCCGCAGCTTCCCGATGCGCACAGCAATTTGGGGAACGCGCTGCTGGACCTGGGGCGTGTGGACGAAGCGGCGGGCGCTTGCCGCCAGGCGATTCGACTGAATCCGAACTTTGTCGAAGCGCATGTGAACTTTGGGAACATCTTGTGCGAGCAGGGGCTGGTGGAGGAGGGGATCGAGCAGTACTGGCAGGCGACGAAGCTGTCGCCGCAGTATCAGATCGCGTGGGACAACCTGCTGTTCACGATGCACATGAGCCCGCGGTACGACGCGGCGGCGCTGCTGGAGGAACATCGAAACTGGTTTCAGACGTGCGCGCAGGGACTGGCGCAGAACGTCGCGGCGCATGGAAATGATCGTTGTCCGGATCGGCGGCTGCGGGTGGGGTACGTTTCGACGGATTTTCGCGATCATCCGGTCGGGAGGTTTTTGCTGCCGCTGCTGGCGAATCATGATCGGGAGAAGTTTGAGGTGGTTTGCTTTGCGGATGGGGAGATGGTGGATGATTACACGCATCGGCTGCGGCAGCATGCGAGCGCTTGGCATGTGACTTCGCAGAAGACGGATGGTGAGCTTTACGATCTGGTGCGGAGTGAGCGGATTGATGTGCTGGTGGATTTGCGGGTGCATTCGAGCCCGAACCGGTTGATGGTGTTTGCGCGGAAGCCTGCGCCGGTGCAGGTTTCTTATCTGGCGTATCCGGGAACGACGGGGTTGCCGACGGTGGATTATCGGCTGACGGACGCGTTTCTGGATCCGGAGGGGAGCGAGGCGTTTTATACGGAGCAGTCGCTGCGGCTGGGCGGGACGTATTGGTGTTACGAGGCGCATCCGCAGACGCCAGAGGTTGGGGCGCTGCCGGCGATGCGGAGGGGGATGATCACCTTTGGGTGTTTGAACAGCTTTGCGAAGGTGAGCGGGCCGGCGCTGGAACTGTGGAGCGAGGTGCTGAAGGCGGTGCCGCGTTCGGCGCTGCTGCTTTATGCGCCGGCGGGCGCGCATCGGGAGCGGGTGAAGAATTTGTTCAGCCAGCGCGGGGTTGATGGGAACCGCATTGATTTCATGGCGCGGCAGCCGCTGGCGGATTATCTGCGGGCTTATGAGCGGGTGGACATTGCGCTGGATCCGCTGCCGTTCAATGGGGGAACGACGACTTGCGATGCGCTTTGGATGGGGGTTCCCGTGGTGACGCTGGTGGGACAGACGGCGGTGGGACGCGAAGGCGCGAGCATTTTGAATCACGCGGGGTTGGCAGAGTTCGTGGCGGCGACGCCGGAGCAATATGTGGGGATCGCCAAGCGCTGGGCGGAAGATGTGGAGGGGCTGGCGGGGTTGCGAGCCCTGATGCGGGAACGCTTGCGGAAGTCGGCGCTGCTGGATCAGAAGAGTTATGCGCGTGAGATCGAGGGGGCGTATCGTACCGCGTGGCGGCGCTGGTGCGCGAAGGCGTGATGAGGTAGATGTTGTTCCAATTCGTGAAGGAGTAGAGATGAACATCAATCAGTTGCTTGCGGACAGTCTTGAGCGGAGCCTTGGCGTTTTGCAGATGACGCTGGGTGACTTTTCAGATGCGGACATGTTCGTGCGACCGGCGCCGGGGGCAAATCATGCGATGTGGCAGTTGGGGCATTTGGTGAATTCGGAGACTCGGCTGGTGACGATGGTGAAGCCGGGGGCGATGCCTGAACTGCCGGCGGGATTTGCCGAGAGATTCAGCGCCGAGACGACGAAGGTGGATGATCCCAAGGCGTTTCCGACCAAGGCGGAAGTTCTGGAACTGCTGGCGAAGGCGCGGGCGGCTTCGGTGCAATGGGCTCGGGGGATCAAGCCGGAGGAACTGGACCAGCCGACGCCGGAGAGGATTCAGCGGCTGGCGCCTACGGTGGGTGCGCTGGCGGCGGTGCTTCCCTCGCATGTTGCGATGCACGTGGGGCAGATGCAGGTGATCCGGCGGAAGCTGGGGAAGCCCATTTTGTTCTAAGAAACTTGATAGAGAGGGAGAGTCATGCGCGTGAGATCATTCTGCCGAGCTGGCTGTTTGGCATTCATCGTGACGATGGGCGCGTTGTGCTGGGCGGCGGAGACGAAAGCGCCGGTACAAAAGCCATTGCCTTTTGTCGTCGTGACCAAGACCGACGGCACACAGATGCGCGGGCAGATCACGGCAAGCGATCCGGACCAGGTCACGGTGAAACCCGCGCCTAAAGCTGGCGAGAAGACGGCGGGCGAGGATGTCGTCGTCACCTGGAAAGAGATCAAGGCGATCTCCAACGGGCTGACGCAGAAGAAGGCGCTGGAGCAGTGGAAAACGGAGCACGCGGCAGATTTGTGCGAGAAGTGCGGCGGCAATCGCGTCGTCACCTGCGCCACGTGCAAGGGGACGGGTCACGACCCGAAATCCTCCGCAGCGTGCAAGACGTGTAATGGCGCGATGGAAGTGAAATGCAAAGCGGCCAAGTGCAAGGAAGGGAAGATCGCGTGCCCGCAGCCTTGCTTGAAGCTGACCGAGGGACGCTGGGTGAAGAAGGATGATGGCAAGCGCTGGCGCGACCTGCCGAAGGGGCGCGATGGGAGCTGGATGGCGGTGAGTGATTCTCACCTCGGTCAGCTCATCGTGCGGACGAAGGAGGGGAAGTACGAGCTGGGTGAGATGTGCAAGACGTGTATGGGGAAGGGGGAACTGGCGTGTCCGGAATGTCATGGGACGAGCAAGGTGCCTTGTGCGACTTGTAAGGGGGATAAGAGCGCGGCCGATTGCGCGGATTGTGAAGAGGGTGCAAAAGCGTGCGAGGGTTGTGGGGGGACGGGGTTGAAGAAGGCTTAAGGGTGTCGGCGGGTGGAGTCCATGGGTGGTCGCCAAGAGCCCTCACCCTGCCCTCTCCCGGAATACCGGGAGAGGGGAAGAGGGACGAGGGTGTGGTGCAAACCTGGTGTCACTTCTCTACCATCTGAACCATGGCGACGGCGACGTTTCGGGATTTTGTGGAGATGCTGGATCGGGAGGGGGAGCTGCACCGGGTGAGGGGGCGGGTTTCGCCGGTGCTGGAGATTAGCGAGATTTGCGATCGGGTGGGGAAGACGCCGGCGCCGCATCAACATTCTGAGCGGGACAAGCATCCGGCGGCTCGTCTCGGAGGGAAGGCGCTGCTGTTTGAAAACGTGGAGGGGAGCGAGATTCCGGTTGCGATCAACACGTTTGGCTCCTATTGGCGGATGAACCAGGCGCTGGGGTCGAAGTCCTTGGACGAGTTGGCGGAGCGCGTGGGGCAGCTGGTGAAGCCGGAGATTCCGACGACGCTCATGGAGAAGATGCGGCGCTTGCCGGACCTCGTGAAGATGGCATCGTTTCCGCCGAAGACGGTGCGGAGCGGGATTTGTCAGCAGGTGGTTTGGGAGGGAGAGAAGGCGGACTTGACGAAGCTGCCGATGATCCAGTGCTGGCCGCTGGATGGGAACCTGGAGAGCGGGTTGGTGGCGGATCATGCGTCAGGGGCAGACCCTCACCCCAACCCTCTCCCGAGTACGGGCGAGGGGGAAAGGCGCGGGACGGGGAAGTACATTACGCTGGGCGGGATCTTCACACGCAATCCTGAGACGGGCGATCGGAATATCGGGATGTATCGCGTGCAGCAGTTCGGGCCGCGGACGTGCGCGATGCACTGGCACATGCATCACGACGGGGCGCGGCACTTTCGGATGTACCAGAGGCGCGGCGAGAAAATGCCGCTGGCGATTGTGCTGGGGGGTGAGAGTGTTCTTCCCTACGCGGCCACAGCCCCCCTGCCGCCGGGGATTGAGGAGTTGCTGTTCGCGGGGTTCCTCAACGGCGGCGGGATTGAACTGGTGAAGTGCCGGACGCACGACCTGGAGGTGCCGGCGAATGCGGAGATCGTGATCGAAGGGTTTGTTGATCCAAAGGAGAAGCTGCTGGAGGGCCCGTTTGGGGATCACACCGGCTTTTATTCGCTGGCGGATTGGTATCCGGTGTTCAACGTCAGCGCGATCACGATGCGGCGGGATCCGATTTATCCGACGACCATCGTGGGCAAGCCGCCGATGGAAGACTATTACATGGGGAAGGCGACGGAGCGGATTTTCCTGCCGCTGTTGAAGATGATCGTGCCGGATATTGTGGATTATTCGCTGCCGATCTCGGGCGTGTTCCACAACTGCGTGTTCATCAAGATCAGGAAGGAATATCCGTTCCAGGCGCGGCGGGTGATGCACGCGGTGTGGGGGGCGGGGCAGATGTCTTTCACGAAGTTCATCATCATCGTGGACGAACATGTGGACGTGCACGATGAGCAGGATGTGCTGTTCCACCTCTTCAGCAATTGTGATCCGGAGCGCGACCATGAGATCGTGCATGGGCCGGTGGATATCCTGGATCACGCGAGCCCGGAGCACGGGGCGGGCAGCAAGATGGGGTTTGATGCGACGGTGAAGTTTCCACAAGAAGGCAGGAGCCGGCGCTGGCCAAAGGAACTGGAGATGGATCAGGCGACGAAGGAGCTGGTGACGCGGAAGTGGCGGGAGTATGGGTTCTGACGCGACGTACAAGCACAGCTTCAGCGTGGCATGGGCGTCTCGCCCATGCATCCGCCTCAGCATGGGCGAGACGCCCATGCCACGCAAATACGTTAGCGTCTTTTGAATGGGAGGATGACTGATGGCGGCGAAGAAGGGTTTTCATGGGCGGGTTTGGGATGAGATCATCAACGGCGGGATGGATGGGAAGTGGATCGATGGGGTGATCGAGCAGGCGAAACAGCGGCCGGATGATCCGTTTGCGGATGTGGGGCCGCTGCTGGCGGAGATGCTGAAGAAGGGCGTGACGAAAAATAAGATTGCGCGGCTGGCGCGATTCATCCGGTACGAGGCGGTCGCCGAGACGATTACGATTGCCGCGGAAGACGGGATGGATGCCGAAGCGCTGGATGCGGCGCACGAAGATCTGCTGACGGCGGATCCCAGCGGCAAAGACGGGCGGCCCGGTTCGTGGCCGATTGAAGACGAGAAGCATGTCAAAGCCAAGGGCAAAGGCGCAGCAAAAGCTGCCAAGCCTAAGGATCCCAATGCCCCCCTGCTGAAGCTTCCCAACTCGGACGACTATGCCTTCTCGAGCGACGGCAAGCGCCTGTGGCTGGCGCGCACCACGACCAGTTCCAGCACCGTGCGCGTGTTCGAGATTCCTTCAGGCGAACAGGTGGGGGAGTTCAACTCGCTGCCGAATCTTCGCCGCATAGCGGTTTCCCCGGATAACAAGTTCATCGCGACGAGCAACCATTACGGAATCGTCGCGCTGCATGAAGGCGTTAAAGGGAGTGTGATCTGGAACACGAAGAAGACGAACGTGGAGACTTCGGACCTGGTTTATGCGCCGGATGGCTTGATGATTCTGAGCTCAGGTTCCGAGCAGCTTGTTCGGCGTCGCAAGGCGACGACCGGGGAAGAGCTTGAACCAATTGATTTTGGAACAGAGCATTTGACCGGCAATCTGGTTTTCGCTCCCGATCGCCGAACGCTGGCGATCCATGTGGTGAAGGTTCCTGGGGAGGACATCGTGGTCTACTGCGATTGGAAAAGCGGCAAGGAACTTCGGCGTTCTGCGTTGGACGAC
This sequence comes from Tepidisphaeraceae bacterium, assembly GCA_036387255.1. GTDB lineage: Bacteria > Planctomycetota > Phycisphaerae > Tepidisphaerales > Tepidisphaeraceae > DASVUC01. The sequence goes on from DASVUC010000043.1 coordinate 9,871, forward strand.
GTCTCTCACATCGCGTTTACGCCGGATGGAAAGCAGTTGGTGACGGGCGACTTCGACGGGTTTCGCACGTTTGACGCAAAGACGTTCAAACCTGGAAAGCGCGTGTCGGTGGAGAAGCTGAAATCGATCAGCGTTCATCCGGACGGAAAGCTGGTAGCCGTGAACACTTACAATGGTTCGCTCATCCTGGAGTTCCCCGCTGGCAAGGCGATCAAGAAGCTGGACATGAAGGCGCTTTATCCATCCGATTTCGCCTTCTCGCCAAGCGGTCGGCATCTGCTGCTGGTGGGAAGCAAGTCGCTGTTGTGGGACCTCGAATCCCTGATTGGAGCACGTTAAAATCGCCACATCCCATGCCCGCAGCCGATCGTGCGACTCTTCAGAAGCGATGGAATGACCTGTGCACCCGCGTCGGCTTTGGCGCCTGTGATGGTGTCTTCGATCAACTGCTGACGCGCTACACCGGGAGCGACCGGCACTATCACGACATCGGGCACATCGAGATGAGCCTGCGGGAGTTGGATGCGGTGCGCGATCACTGCGAGAACGCGGATGCGGTGGAGCTGGCGATCTGGTTTCATGACTGCGTGTATGATGGTCGGCGGCTCGACAACGAAGAGCGCTCGGCGGACGTCGCTCGGGCGGCGCTGGCGAAGATGGGGGCGGATCCGCATCTGGTTTCGTGCGTGGTGGATCTGATTCTCGCGACGCGGCATGTAGCGCCGCCGGCTGCGGGCGATCAGGAATGGCTGGTGGATATTGATCTCGCGCCGCTGGGCGCTGCGGCGGCTGTATTCGATGCGAATGGTGAATCGATTCGACGCGAGTACGCGCATCTGGACGATGCAACTTACGCGCGGGCGCGAAGCGAGATTCTGGAGCGATTCCTTGAGCGGCCGAGCATTTACGCGACGGAGCCGTTTGCGTCGCGATACGAGCAGCAGGCGCGGTCGAATCTTGCGCGGTCTCTCGGTCGCAAGAATGGGGATGCGCGCGGGTGAAATTAATTTGTTCTGATCGCTAAAAAAGATTCGCACGCTGCGTGGGGCGTGGTAAGGTCGCGGCGTATGACTGGGACGGGTTGGCTCTCGCTGATTCTGGGGATCGCGCTGCTGCTCTCGCTGCTCTGGATCGTGGTCCTGCTTCGGCGGGACATGCTGGACAACGAACGCCGCAAGCTCGCCGGCCTGCGCCGCTGCGTGTACTGCGCGTATGACTTGCGCGTGAACAACCATCGCTGCCCGGAATGTGGGAAGATCCAGCCGCTGCGCTGCGGGCATTGCGGGCAGATCATCCTTAATGGCTTGAGCGATCACGGGACGCACTGTCCGATGGTGGTCGGCGCGATGGAGCTTGAAGACGTGGTGGAGCAGGCGTGAGCGAGGACGGCAAGTCGCGCTGCGGGTGGGCCAAGAGCGACTTGATGATCGCGTATCACGACGCGGAATGGGGCGTGCCGCTGCATGACGATCAAAAGCTGTTTGAGTTCATCATCCTCGAAGGCGCGCAGGCGGGGCTGAGCTGGGAAACGGTGCTGCGCAAACGCGAGGCGTATCGTGAAGCTTTCGCGGGTTTTGATCCGGTGAAAGTGGCTCGCTTCGATGCAAAGAAGGTTGAGAAGCTGCTGACGAACGAGGGGATCATTCGCAATCGGTTGAAGATCCAGTCGACGATCACCAATGCCAAGGCGTTTCTAAAAGTGCAGAAGGAGTTCGGCTCCTTCGACGCGTATGTCTGGCAATTTGTGGGCGGGAAGCCACGGCAGAATCACGTGAAGTCGGTGAAGGAGATTCCGGCGCGGACGGAGCAATCGGATGTGATGAGCAAGGACCTCATCCGCAGGGGCTTCAAGTTCGTCGGCTCAACGATCTGCTACGCACATATGCAGGCGACGGGGGTGGTGAACGATCACCTCGTTTCGTGTTTTCGGCACAAGCAGGTGGCGAAGGCACGGTAAACGTTTTGCGCGGCAGGGGCATCTCGCGCCTTGAAAAGCACGGGCCAGAAAGCTCTGGGGGCCGAGAAAAAGGGAACAGAGGCGCTGCGCCCTCTCCGCGGTTGCGGGTACACGGTAGGATCGTTGGGATGGGATGGACCATGCGGATGTGCCTCCTCACCGTATCGGCGTGCGCGGCGCTGGCGTGCGCGATTCTGTTTGTAGATGGGGTGTTCAACCGGCGCGTCTGCGGCGCCATGCGCGAGCACTCGACGGCCCGGCCGCAGGTGTATGTGAAGGACTTGGTCTTTGCCATCGTTGGCGTGGTCACCGTCGCTCACCACAAGCATGAATTCCGGCCGGAGTACGGCGCGATCAGCCGTGACACAACGCAGTGGGGCTTCGACTTCTCGAAGCAGAAGCGATTCGGGCGCACAAGAAGGGATCTGTTGCTGCCGAGCGTCTCCACCGGCCGCGGTCCCGCAACGCGCAAGGAACTGGGCAGTTCCTCCTGGGAGATCAGCTGTCCGCTGTGGATCGTGGCGCTGCTCCTGGCGGCGCCGCCGGCGGTGAACGTCAGAAGATGGCGCCGCGCCCACCGGAGGCACAGGAGCGGCTTGTGCAGAAGCTGCGGCTACGACCTGCGCGCCACCCCCACCCATTGCCCGGAATGCGGACAGGAGGCGACGGCGAGGACGGGCGGGAACGGATAGCGGCCGATCCCGATCCTGAATCGCTTCTCGCCCCCCCGCCGCTTCATGAATGGGCCACCTCACTTCCGCCCGCGCGGCCACCTCACCCCGGGAGCGTCCGGCGCACAGCGGCGAGCATCGCCGCCGACGTGCTATGCGAATTCTGCGAATTCGGTGAGTTTGGCAGCTTCGATAAACACGTCTGGCAATTTGTGTACGGGAAGGCTCGGCAGAATCGCTTTGAGTCGATGAAGGAGATTCCGGCGCGGACGGAGCAATCGGATGTGATGAGCAAGGATCTCATCCGTAGAGGCTTCAAATTCGTCGGCTCGACCATCTGCACGCTCATATGCAGGCGACGGGGATGGTGAACGATCACGTGTTTTCGGCATAAGCAGGTGGCTCAAGCGCGTTGAGGTTTTGCGTGGCATGGGCGTCTCGCCCATGCATCGTCTCAGCATGGGCGAGACGCCCATGCCACGCTCCACTAACGATCAAGTCGAGGCAGGTTCGTGAGGTCGGCGGGACGAAGCTCGTCATTGCGTTGGGGTGCATGCGCTGCTGGGGCGAGTAGAAAAGGCGCAAGGCGTGGCGATTCATCAGTTGCGGGTGGGTTTCGCAAAAGGCGTCGGCGGTTTCGACCGGATGCGTCTCACCGTAAGCAACTATCGTCGCGGCGATCAGGTGCAGGAAGGCGTGCGTTGTCGTTTCGTTGTAACCGCTCGTGGGGCTGTCGGGGATGTTGTGCTTTGCATTGAACGCCTTCACGCCGGCGCGCATCTTGTCGAGCGCCTGCTTGAATGGGAATTGCCGGAGATAGAGATACGCCACCTCCACGTGCGCGCGATGCGTCCACTGGTCGAGGGGAAGCTCCCGAGATTCGAAGAGCTTCAGGAACGCCTGATCATCCATGGCGGTCACGCCTGGCGGAAGATGGCGGCCTTGAGGGTGCGGACGACGCTGCGGCGAAGCTTCAGCACGCGGACGCGGAACTCGAGGCGCTGGAAACCGGTGTCGCGGGGATCGCGTGAAAGGCCTCGACGGATCCAAGCGGCCGCTTCGTCCAGGTCGCCCGTCAGCTCGTAGGCGAGGGCAAGGTTGTAGATCGCGAGCATATTCTGCGGCTCTCGCGCCAGCGCCTGCTTGCAGGCATCGATGCCGTCGTGATAGCGCTTGCGCTTGAATTGCGCGACGGCGAGGTTGATCCACGCGCTGATGTTGCGCGGCTCGAGCTGCACGAGTCGCTTGAGCGTCGCAACGGCAAGACGAGATTCGCCTACGTCCATGAGCAGGTTGCCCAAGTCGAGCAGGATCTTGGGATCCTCCGGCTTAAGCAGAAGCTCGCTTCGGAGATGGCGGCGGACTTCCAGCGCTTCATGCCGGCGCTGATGCAGGCGGGCCAGATGCAGATGAGCGCCGGGGAAAGTGGGATCAAGGCGCAACGCTTTGTGCAGGGCCCCTACCGCGTGATCCCACTGGTGCTGCCGCGCCAACCAGCGGCCGTGGGCGTAGTGGGCGGCGGGTTCATCCGGAGCCATCTCGATGCAGCGGCGGATTTTTTCGCCGGCCTCGTCGGTCCGGCCCATCTCGATGAGCAGCTCAGTCAAGTCCAATAGCGTCGGGGTCGAGCCGGGCTCTTCCCGCAGCGCGGCGAGATAATGCCGCCGCGACTGCTCGAGCTCTCCTTTGGACCAGAGAGCCTCGGCGATGCGGACGTGTACCCCCGGGTGCTGCTCTTCCAGGTCGAGCGTCTTGCGCCAGCAGTAGATGGCTTTGTCGTACTCTCCCCGAGCCGCAAGCGAGCAGGCGATGTTGTAGTAGCAGTGCGGGCAATGCTCCTTGTAGAGCCGGGCGAGGTAGAACATTTCCTCGGCCTTCTCGTGCTCACCCATCTCCGTGAAGGTGATAATGCGGTTGCAGTAGGAGGCTTCGAAGGACGGATCGATCTCTTCGATCTTCTCGAAGGTTTGAAGCGCCTCCCGCAGCCGCCCCACGCGGTGTAGGTCGACGCCCAGGTGGTTCATGGCCTGGAGGTCGTTGGGGTCGATCGCCAGCGCCTGCTCGTAGGCTTCAATGGCTTCATCGGTGCGGTTCATCTCGTCGAGCGTGAGGCCCAGATTGAAGAACCAGCCGGAGTTGTAGGGATTGATGGAGATGGCGGCGCGAAGCTCCTCGAGGGCCTCCTGCCACTTGTGTTGCTCGAACAGCTCCTGGGCCCGTTCGACTCGTCGCTCAGCCTCGTTCCAGTCGCTCATGGCGGTTG
>DASVUC010000044.1:0-31975 GCA_036387255.1 Tepidisphaeraceae bacterium
CGCGGCGGGTCTGAGGCGGAAACCCGCGCCGGACGATCGTTCCGGGGCCGTAGCTCAATTGGGAGAGCACCGCGTTTGCAACGCGGGGGTTGCCAGTTCGATCCTGGTCGGCTCCATCGAGGTTAATGTTGGTGGGAGGGGATGTGGGGGTTCGGGTCAAATCTTGGCTTGTCTGACAAACGCCCGTCGCGTCATTACAATCCGCCGCTCTATGGACTCGGTTGCACAGATGCTGGATCGCGGGTTGCAGTTGCACATGGCGGGGAAGGTGACGGAGGCGGAACCGGTTTATCGGCGGGCGCTGGAACTTGAGCCGCAGAATCCGGCGGCGCTGCATCTGCTTGGGGTGGCGGCGAGTCAAATGGGGCGGAAAGAAGAAGCGATTCAGTTCATCTCGCGGGCGATCGAGATCAATCCGGTGGTGGCGGACTTTCACGTGAACCTGGCGCTGGTTTACGTGGAGGTGGGAAATCCGATCAAGGCGATCCCCTGCTGTCAGCGGGCGCTGCAACTTCAGCCTAATCACGCCGACGCTTACAACCACATGGGGGTGGCGCTGGGGCAATTGAGCCGGATCGATCAGGCCGTTCTGTATCTGCGCAAGGCGCTGGAGCTGAAAGAAAATCACATCGACGCCATGACGAATTTGGCCGCGCTGTATCAGCAGACGGGGCGCTATGAGGATGCGCTGGTGCTGCTGGATCGGCTCCAGCGTGTCCGCGGGCCAAGCTCTCTGACGCTTCAGCAGATGGGGGATTTGCTGCGGGAACTGAAGCGGATCCCGGAAGCGGAGGCGGCGTATAAGCAGTCGGTGTCGCTGGATCCGAAATCAGCTGAGGGTTACGGCGGGCTGGCGCTGATCCTGCACGAGCGCGGGGACATGGCGGCTTCGATTCCGTATTACGAGAAGTCGCTGGCGATCAAGCCGGACCAGGTAACGGTGCTGAGCAACTTTGGGCTCGCGCTGGCTGCGACAAACCAGCTCGATCGCGCGTTTGAGGTTTACAATCGCGCCCTGGAGCTTCGGCCGGATTTTACCAATGCCTTGAACAACCTGGGCAATGCGTATCGCGAGCAGCTCGACATGGGAAAGACCATGGAGTGCTATGAGCGGGCGCTGTTCTTTCGGCCGGACCATCCGGACGCGCGGTGGAATCGGTCGCTGTTGCAGCTCTTGCTGGGGGATTTTGAACATGGGTGGAGGGAGTATGAATGGCGCTGGCTGAAGTTTCCGGAGGAGCGGCGGAACTTTGGGCAGGCGCGGTGGGATGGGTTCGACATCGCGGGCAAGTCGATCCTGCTGTATGCGGAACAGGGCTTCGGGGACACGATCCAGTTCGCGCGCTACATTCCGCTCGTGAAGGAGCGAGGTGCGCGGGTGCTGGTGGAATGTCAGGCGGAATTGAAAGAGCTGATGGAATCGGTGGGCGGCATCGACGAACTTTATGAGCGCGGGGACACCATTCCGCTGGCGCAGTTTCAGTCGCCGCTGATGAGCTTGGGGCGGGCGTTTAAAACGACCGTAAACAACATTCCAAATGCGGTGCCTTATCTGCATGCGAAGCCTGAGAAAGTGGCGTACTGGCGGGAGAAGCTCCGGGCGCAGGAAGGAACGTTCAAGATCGGCATCACGTGGGCGGGGGCTGCGCGGCATCACCGCGATCGTGAGCGCAGTATGAAGCTGGAGCACTGGATGCCGCTGAAGAGCATCCCGGGGGTGACGTGGGTAAGCTTGCAGAAAGGGCCGCCGGTGAACGACCCAGCGCGGGCCAACTTCCCAATGGTGGATCATACGGAGGAGATCAACACATTTGCGGATACGGCGGCGTTGATGGAGAACCTGGATCTGGTGCTGTCGGTGGACACGTCGATCGTGCACCTTGCGGGGGCGCTGGGGCGGCCGGTTTGGACGTTTATGCCTTATCTGCCGGACTGGCGCTGGCTGCTGGATCGAGAAGATTCGCCTTGGTACCCGACGATGAAGCTGTTCCGCCAGAAGGTGATTAACGAATGGAGCGACCCGGTGCAGCGCGTGGAGCAGGAGCTGCGGCACTGGGTGGCTTCGCGGAGCGCATAAAGTGCGGCGCGGCGGCTGGGATTTCATATAATCTCGCACGTGGCTGAACAATCGCGCGGGCGGGTTCATCGAACGAGCTGGCGGGTGCTGGCGCTTTACGTGATGGCGGTGCTGCGTGAGTTTCGGCTGACACTGCTGACGCTTGCGCTGGCGGTGACGCTGGGAACATTTTTGTACGCGATCACGCCGCACAAGGCGCTGGATGGGAATCGACCGACATTCCTTCAGGCACTCTACGGCGGGTGGATGGCGCTGCTGGCGCAGCCGCTGTTTAATCCGCCGGAGACATGGTACCTGACGGTGCTGTGCGCCATCTATCCCTTGGTCGGCGCTGTGGTGATCGGCGAAGGGGTAATTCGGCTGGCGATGCTGATGATGTCGCGCCGGCGCGGGGAGAAGGAGTGGACACGGGTGATGGTTTCAACCTATCGCAACCACGTGATCGTCTGCGGGCTGGGACATTTGGGGTTCCGGGTGGTGAAGCAATTGCTGGGAACGAACATCCAGGTGGTGGCGCTGGAGCGGCGCAAGAGCAGCCGGTTTATTCCGGCAGCGAAAGAGCTGGGGGTGCCGGTGCTGATTCGCGATATGAAAGATGATGCGGCGCTGATCGATGCGGGGATCGAACATGCGCGGGCGATCGTCATCGCGACGAACGATGCGCTGGCGAACCTGGAAGTGGCGATGAATGCGCGGCGGATGAACGGGAAGATCCGCGTGGTGATGCGCATGTTCGATGAGCAGATCGCGGCGAAGGTCTCGGATGCGATGGATATTGATGTGGCGTTTTCGTCATCGCAACTGGCGGCGCCGGTGGTGGCGGCGCTTGCGGTGCGCGAGAACGTGCCGGGGAGGAAGGTGCTGGCGTCGAGCATCATCGGGGGGCAGACCTATGTGACTGTGGAGATGACGGCGGAGGAGGGAGACGGGTATGTGGGGAATACGCTGGAGACGATTGATTCCGGCGGGACGCGTGTGCTGGGGCATGGGCGCGCGGGGGATGCAATCAAGACGAAGACGAATCACGGAACGGTCGTGGGGGCGGGGGATGTGCTGGTGCTTCATGTGCCTGTGCAGACTAGCGCGTTGCTGTGATGTGAACGGGAAAAGGAAAACCCACGGCAGAGCCGTGGGCTTTTAGTGCGGTGCAAGTGTTTTCGAACTTCGCCGGTTTGATGCGGGAGCATCAGGTCGACGCAGGGGCGGGCGTGGGCGCTGGGCGCTGCGCCGGGGCGGGTGCCGGAGCTGGGCGCTGCGCGGGAGCCGGGCGGGGCGGGATGTTCATGGAGCTACCGGCACCCTGAGGCGCCTGAGCCCGCGGGCCACCCGTTCGCGGAGCGTTTCCACCTATGTTCGGAGGCTGGGCGCCTGCGGGCTTGTGGTCCGGCTGGAGCACCAGGGTCATCCGCTTGCCTTCCATCTTTGCGTCACGTTCGATCTTTGATACCGGCCAGAGCTCGCGCTTGACCTTGTTGAAGATCTCGCGGCCGAGGTCGATGTGAGCGAGTTCACGTCCGCGGAACTGGAGCGTGAACTGGACCTTGTTGCCTTCTTTAAGGAAGTCGCGCGCGTGGTTGATCTTGATCTGGAGATCGTGATCTCCGATCTTCACAGTGCGCAGCTTGAGCTCTTTGAGCTGGCCGGCGCGGCTTGATGCGCGGCTCTTGTCTTCCTTCTTTTGCTGCTGGTACCGCCACTTCCCGTAGTCCATGATCTTGCAGACTGGGGGGCGGGCGTTGGGCGCCACTTCGACGAGATCCATCCCGGCTTCCCGGGCACGACGAAGCGCCTCAGATGTGGTGGTCGAGCCGACCTTGTTGTCGTCCTGGTCGATCAGGAAGATGGGAGAGATCCGAATCTGCTCGTTGTGGCGAAAATTGGTAGAAATGGCCGTTTACCTCCAAAAACTCACCTTCGCTCGCGACACGCGCCGCGATGCGAAGAACCTTCAGTCAAAGTAAATGCCACAGACGGATGAGGGTCGCACACGGTGCAAAGCGTCCGATGCTTAGCGTGGGCGATCCTGATTCATCTGTGGCCATTAATCATACGAAACAATTAACGTCGCGTGCGACTTAGGACGCAGCGACGAAAGATTATCGGAAACTGGGGGTATTTTGGTCGTGTGAAAGGGGATTTTCAAGCCAGAAATATGGAGGGGGAGGCGATTTTTTTGCGGAAGCGGGAAAGGAGAAAGCCCACGGAAGGGTATCCGTGGGCTTTCGGGGTTTCAGGATTCCACCATTCACCATCCCGCGGCGGAGCCGGTGGGCTCTCGCACCTGGGGCGGGATTTGGGTTTAGCGGAGCTGCTGCCAGTACTCGCCGGGCATGTCCAGGGCGAGTTGCAGCGCGCCGTTGGCGCCGGCGTAGAGCGGTTCTTCGACGACGGCGACATGTCCGCCGCCGATGCTTTGCATGGCGTCTTCGATGCGCTTGTTGAGGCCGTCGAGCAGACCACCGCCACCGGAGAGGACGACATTGTGGCGAAGCTTTTCCTGGAACTCGGGGTTGAAGCTGCTGACGAGGCGCTTGATGCCTTCGACGATGGGGGCAACGAGGATCTCACACGCCTGCTTGAGCTCCGCGGTGATATCGTGCGCGGTGGGCGTGCCATCGACGGGAATCATCACTTCAACGCGATCGCGCGCATCGGAGACGAAGCCGTATTGTTCCTTGAACTGCTTGCACATGTTCTGGGTGAGCTGAGCCTTGGGATAGCGCTCGCAGATCAGCTCGAGCAGCTTCTGGTCCACCGCGTCGCCTGCGATGGTGTACGAGATTTCATCATCTTCGGTGGGCACGGTGCCGTGCATGCGGCAAAGGTCGGTGGTGCCGGCGCCGATGTCGATCACCAGCACATCGCTCATCTTCTCCATGCCGTAGGCAACGGTGAAGGGCTCGGAGACGATCATGACGCTGTCGAGCACTTCGCGGGCGATCTCCAGGATCGCCTGCTTGTTCTTGGCGGTAGCGCGAGAGGGAACACCGATGACGCCGAAGAGCACTTCATCGCGGCCGGGACGGACTTGCTCGACCATATAGCGGAGAAGGTCTTTTGCCGCGCGGAGGTTCTTGAGCTGCTCTTCGTTGCTGACGAGGCCTTCATCACGGGTGCCCTTGATGACCCCTTTTTCCAGGGGGCGGCAGAGGTCTACGGCGAGGCGGTTGTCGAGGGCATGGCGGCCGTAGATCACGTCTGTCTTGAGCATCTTGCGGCTGACGGGATCCTTGGCGTAACCGACGTAGCTTTCGACGGTCTTGCGCGTGCCGTTCATCGAGGTGATCGAGCTGCGGCTGGTGCCGAGGTCGATGCCGAGCAGCATCGCTTTTTCGGTGGCGCCGGTGTCGATGTCGCTGGTGGCGAGGATCGGCTTGCCCGCAACGGGCTTGATCCGGCTTGTTGGAATTTCCGTGTTCGTCTGGTGCATGAAGCAACTCCTGTGTTGACTGGTTCTCTGGCGAATTTCGTGTTAGTTGGTTTGCTCGACCGGCGTTTCGTGGTCGAGGGGCGCGGCGACATTGTGCGGCTCATCGGTTGCGGGTGGCGGGACTTCCCCCTCAGGGGGCGTCGGCGCCTGCTCATCAATCTCGATCCCGCGCAAGCGAAGGTTTTCCTTGAAAATCTCCAGCAATACCGCGTTCTGCTCGGAGCCTTGCGATGCGCCGCTGCTGGCGAAGCGCCGGGGTGCGCCCCCACCCCCACCGCCGTAGCTGACCGACCCCATCCTGCTGATGGCGACGGTCATCTGCGCCAAGACCGATTCGGCGCGCTTGACCATCGACTCAATGCGGCGGACCTGGTGCTCCATCTGCATCGAGGTGTTGGAGACCTGGCTGGTGATATTGCGGTTGTCTTTGAATAATCCGCTGATTGCCTGGGCGACCTGCTCGCGCACGTCATTCATCCCGGTCATGCCGACCTTGCTGTCGGACATGGCTTCCTTGAGCGCGTTATCCACCACCTGCGAGACGCGCCGGCGAATCTTGTCCCGGTCGATGACCCAGACGCTTTTGCCCTTGTACTTGTCGGCGAGTGCGTCGAAGGCGACCTGCTGAGACGCGGTATCCAGCGCGCTCTCCAGTGCGCTGTGAAGGGGGTGGGCTTCCGCGCCGGCGGGCGCTGTTTCCGGTTCTTCGCGAAGGCTCTCGGTGACGATCCCGTGCTCGGAGAGCGCGTTGAATGCCTCTTCCGGATTGTCGCCGTGAGCGTGACCTTCAACGGGCTGGCCGGTGGAACGGACGAAACCTTTAAAGCGATAGCGCAACTGGAATCCCGTCGGTGAGGAGTCGTGGGTGACGACGAAATATAGCTCGCACCCGGCGGGCAGGTTTTGGAAACGTGTCGGATTCAAGCGGATTGGCGCGATCCGGGGTGCGGGCAATGGCGCGCATGTCGAGGGTGAGACTTATGCGGGATGAGGCGGGAACGGCGAGCGTCCGATAACCGTGGCATGAGCGTTTGGCCCATGCATAGCTGGCGCTTGGGCGGGACGCGCCCATGCCGCCAAACAAAGAAGGAGCGGATTCGCAGGGGAATCCGCTCCTTCTTCTTGGGGAGAGATCGTCGATCCTTACTTCGCGTCGCCTTCGTTCTTCAGCACGACGTAGCGCGAACCAATGGGCGAGTTCACGTAGACGCGGACGCCCTTGGCGAGATCTGCATCCTTGAGAGCGTCGCGTGCTTCGGTTGCGTTCTTCACGGCTTTGCCTTCGACCTTGGTGATGACATCACCGGGGCGAAGATCGTTGCGGGCGGCGACCGAGCGCGGATCGACCTGCGTCACAACAGCGCCCTGCTTCTGCTCGCCGAGGTTGAAGCGTTCGGCGATCTGGTCGTTGATGTCGCTGAGCTTCATGCCGAGCTTGTCGAGCCCCTGAGCCTTGGGCGCGTCGGGGGTGGCGTTACCACCGCGACCGCCGCGGGCGAGGCTCGGGTTGTCGGGCTGCTCCCCGAGCTTGAGCTTCACATCCTGGGTCTTTCCGCTGCGGAAGACAGTCATCGTCACTTCAGTCCCGGGCGCCATGCCCGCGACCATGTTGCGGAGCTGCGAGGCGTCGCGGAGATCTTTTCCGTTGAGCTTCGTGACGATGTCGCCGTCTTCGAGCTTACCTGCGGCAGGCGTTCCTTCGAGCACCTGCTGGACGAGCACACCGGTCAACTCGTTGTAGCCGAAGCTGCGGGCGACATCCTGTGTGCGGCTGTCGCTCACCGAGGCGATCGATACGCCAAGCCAGCCGCGCGTCACCTTGCCGCTGCTCTTGAGTTGCTGGTAGACGAACTTTGCCTGGTTGGACGGGATGGCGAAGCCGATCCCCTGGAAGCCGCCGGAGCGAGACGCGATGGCGGTGTTGACGCCGATGACTTCGCCCTTGAGGTTCACAAGCGGTCCACCAGAGTTACCCGGATTGATCGGTGCATCCACCTGGATGAACGACTCGTAACCCTGCTGGTTGCGCAGGATACCGACGTCGCGATTCAGGGCGGAGACCACGCCGTGGGTCATGGAGCCGACGTAGCCGAACGGGCTACCGAAGGCGAGGACCCAGTCGCCCTTCTCGAGCTGCTGAGAATCGCCCCACTTCGCGGGGATGACATGGTCGACGTTGAGCTTCACGAGGGCCAGATCGGTCTTGGGGTCTGCGCCGACGGTCTTACCGCCTTTGATTTGGCGACCATCGCCGAGGGTGACGAGCATTTCATCTGCGCCGCCGGCGACGTGATTGTTGGTGAGGATGTAAGCGGTGCTGCCGTCGGTTTCCATGATGACACCGGAACCGGTGCCGATCTGTTCCATACCGCCGTCACCATCGCTGCCACCGCCGCGATGATTCGGATCATTGGGCATGGCGTCTTCGTCGCCGCCGCTGTCGTTACCGCCACCGCCGCTACCCCCGCGATCGCCGAAGAACCGCCGGAGCAGATCCTCTTCGCGCGAGGGCATGTTAGAGCTGACGCCCTTGAGGGTCTTGCGCACGTCGATTTTCACCACGGAAGGCTCGACAGCTTTGCTGACTTCTTTGAACACCGCGGCCAGGTCGTTCGCCGAAGCCAGCTGCTCGCGAGTTGCCTGGACCTTCTCTTCTGCTCGGGCGAATTGCGCATCGCGCACGAGGCCCGCGCCAAAAAATGAACCCGCTGTGATCGAGCCGATGAGAAGGACCGAACCCAGCGTTTTCTTAAGCTTTGTCATGTTGCTTGTCTCCATACGTTGATCGTCATGATTGTCACTGCTACTTACGCTTTACTCATGCCGTCGGAGTGCCTTGCTTCAAACTTAGCTCGTTCGGGAGCCGGCATTCCGTATACGTGCTCAGGTGCGGGATATTCTCCGCTTTCCACCTGCCTGACGTAATTGGCAAAACTGTCCCTAAGGGGATTCGCCATGTCTGACAGTCGAGGCACGAACCGCGGCGGACGCGGCGTCAAACCGATCGCATCATGCGTCACGACCACGTGGCCGTGACAGGCGTTTCCGGCGCCGCAACCAATCACGGGCAGCACGACGGCGTCTACAACAGCGGCGGCAGCCTCAGGTGGTACGGCCTCCAGCAGGATCGCCACCGCGCCCGCCTGCTGCATTTGCAGTGCCAGCTGCACGATCGCGTCGGCGTCGTCGGCGGTGCGCCCCTGCGCCTTGTACCCGCCGAGCACACCCACCGCCTGCGGACGCAATCCGAGGTGTGCCATCACCGCGACACCGGCATCGGCCAGCTCCTTCACGATCGGGAGCTGACTGTGGGCCGCCTCTAATTTCACGCAGTCGCACCCGGAAAGTTGCACCACGCGCATCACGTTGCGAATCGCCCGGCTGGGTGCACCGTGGTAGGAACCGAAGGGCATGTCCGCGACCACGAACGCTTTGGGGGCGCCGCGGCGCACGGCAGCGGCGATCTCGATCATGAACGGGAGCGTGACAGGAAGCGTGGTCTCGTGGCCGAGGATGACGTTGGCAGCGGAGTCGCCAACGAGCAGCGCAGGCACGCCCGCCTCCTGCATGAGGCGGGCGGTGGTGTAGTCGTAGCAGGTAAGCATCGGCACTTTTCGGCCCGAGGTGCGCGCGGCACGGAGATCGGAGAGGGTGAATCGTTGAACAAGCGGAGAGCCCATTGCCTGATTATAGGTTTTTCACCAGGCGCGTCGCTTCCGCCCTGCCGACACTTTGCGGGCAGGCGGAATCTTCATCAAAAAGTGCCGGAAAAAGTCAGAATTCCTGACGCTGCTCGCCTACAATCAGTTCCGCGATTGCAACCATTTTTTACTACCAAGAGGATCGGGGGCTGGTATGGCGCTGAACATTCTTGAACCGAAACAGAAGCTGAAAAGCCTGAAGGAAATGCTGCACCAGTATAGCGCGGATGCGGCGCCGGAGCTGATCCAGCGGTTTGAGAACGGTGACGTGAAGTGCTTCGCGTGCGGGCACCGGTGCCTGGTGAAGCCCGGGCGCGACGGGGTATGCCGGGTGCGCTTCAACGAGAGCGGCACACTGAGAGTCCCGTTCAACTACGTTGGGTGCCTGGCGTGCGATCCGATTGAGAAGAAGCCATTCTTCCATGTGCTCCCGGGGTCGGATGCGCTGACGTTCGGGATGCTCGGGTGTGATTTTCACTGCGGTTATTGTCAGAACTGGGTGACAAGCCAGATGCTGCGGGATCCGGATGCGGTTGCGCCGCCGAAGTTCACGAACCCGAAGCAGCTTGTGGACATTGCAATTCAGCAAGGCGCGCCTGTTGTCGCTTCAAGTTACAACGAGCCGCTGATTACCAGCGAGTGGGCGGTTGCGATCTTCAGGGAAGCACGGGCGAGGGGATTGAAGTGCGCTTACATTTCCAATGGCAACGGTACGCCGCAGGTGCTGGATTACATCCGGCCCTACGTGGAGGCGTACAAGGTCGACCTGAAGACGTTCAGCGATCGGAACTACCGCGAGCTGGGCGGGGTGCTGGAGAACGTGACCGACACGATACGCAATCTGAAGCAGCGCGGGTTTTGGGTGGAGATTGTCACGCTGGTTGTGCCGGGATTCTCCGATAATCCGGATGACCTGAAGCGTATGGCCGACTTCATCGCGGCAGTTGATCCGCTCATGCCGTGGCACATGACGGCGTTTCATCCAGACTACAAGATGACCGACGGCTACCGGCGGACAACGGTGGATGATCTGATGAAGATCGTGAGCTATGCTCAGAACGCGGGGCTGAAGTACATCTATCCTGGCAATCTGCCGGGGCAGGTGGGCGATTGGGAGAACACCCGCTGCCACCACTGTAGCAGCACGGTCATCAAGCGCTTCGGCTTCATGGTGCAGCAGAACCGCGTGCGCGAGGACGGCACGTGTCCGGACTGCAACAAGCCGCTGCCGGGGATCTGGGGGAAATCGCAGGGGCACGGGGACGGCCTGGTGCGGCCGCTGGCTTGATTCAGATGTACCTCAAGCGACGATGGTAACAGTGTCGACGATCTGGCCGCTGCGCAGTTGGTACTGCAAGGTGAGGTAGGTATCGCTGGCGAGGATCAGCAGTGCGCCGGAATCGGAATT
The DNA here is from genome assembly GCA_036387255.1 of Tepidisphaeraceae bacterium. GTDB lineage: Bacteria > Planctomycetota > Phycisphaerae > Tepidisphaerales > Tepidisphaeraceae > DASVUC01. Next base: position 10,617 of record DASVUC010000044.1, read on the forward strand.
ATTTTGTGCGACGCTGCCTTCGATGAGCGGCTGGAGAATTTTGCCGGGGAACCCGCCAGCGCCGTTGACAATGTAGTTCGTGTCGTTGCGGACGATGCGCTCGTAGACGTGATTGTGCCCAGTGACAACGGCATCGGCACCCCACTGGTTGAAAGGCCAATCCATATAGGGCGTGTTGCCCTCTTCGCCGGAGGAGAACGGCGCGTGGTGGAAGTAGACGATCTTAAAGGGCGCCGTCGACGCTGTAAGTTTCTGCTTGAGCCACTGCGCCTGTTTGGACGTTGAGCTTGTGCCGTCCGGCTCGGCTGGATCGGAGTCGAGGGCGAAAAGGTGCACCGATCCGATCCGCACGTCGTAATACCGCTCATTTCCGGGGAGCGTGAAGTAATCGAAAAAAGGCTTGGCAGATTGAGTTTCCCAGTCATGGTTGCCAAGGGTGGGGAAGAAGGCGTTGGTCTTGGCTCCGGCGCCGTAGCTGCCGGTGTAGGGGGCGATGTAGTTGTGAAAATAGCGGCCGACGTTGGCGTCGATGGTGGGGGCTTCGCCGCGGGGATAGTTGTTGTCGCCGACAGTAATCATGGCATTGGGGGCCCAGGACTGCATGAGGGAGGCCGTGCCGTTTTCGTAGAAGTTGTTCTTACCGTAGTCACCGATGGCGGCGATGCGGGTGTCGTAGGCGAAGACGTTCTTCGGCGGAACGACGCCGAAGGGCGTGCGGGCACTGCCCCAGGAGAGGCTGATGTTGGCGGTGCGCTTGTTGACGTAGTACTCGAGGCGAAGGTCGTAGCGCTGACCAGACTGGAGGTACATGGTCGCGGAGCGCGAGGTGGTGGCGGATTGTTTCCAGGAGTCGATGAGGAGTTTGCCGCCGACCCAGAGCCGGACGCCGTCGCTGTTGCGTGTGACGAAGGTGTAGGTGCTGCTCTTGGACGGTGTAAGCAATGTGGACCAGCGGACAGAGAAGCTGGTGCCTTTGATCCCGGGGGCGGGGTTGCGATGATCGGGCCAGCTCATCGCCACGGCCGAGTCGACGCGTGTGTACGTCTTGCCGGTGAAGTTGAGGTTGTTGAAGTACGTGCCGCTGAACCCGTTGCTGGCGAGCAACTGGCGGGTTTCCAGCGTTTCCATCAGAGGGCGCGGGGTAGAAGCTTGGCAGGACGCACGAACAGACATGCGGCGAAAGCTACCGTTTTCGAGGGCGTTGGAGAAGGTGAATATCGCTGAGCTTGACGTGGTTTGGAGGGTTCCCTACAGTTTTTCCGTTGAATCTGGGCGATTTGAATCGCAGCTTGCGGCCCGCGGGTGACTTGCTCATCTGCAAACGATGCTAAAGCGCTCCCCAAGCCCTTTGGACTCAAATCACCCTTATCAGATGATGCCCGGTTGCGCCCTCAACTGGCGCTGCTTTGTTTTCTACCTCGAGGTCCCATGGCCACCGCTCAACTTACCAACGAACAAGTTAACCGCTACAAGCGCCACATCATCCTGCCCGAGGTGGGCGCGGAGGGTCAGAAGAAGCTGATTGATGCGAAGGTGCTGTGCATTGGCGCGGGGGGACTGGGTTCGCCGATCTCGCTGTACCTCGCCGCGGCGGGCGTTGGGACCATCGGCTTGGCGGATGTGGATGTGGTGTCGCCTTCGAATCTCCAGCGGCAGGTGCTGTTCGGCATGAGCGTGGTGGGCGAGGACAAGGTGAAGGCGGCGGAGAAGCGGCTGAAAGACCTTAACCCGGACCTGAACCTGATCGCGCACAAGGTCATCGTGAACTCGGAAAACGTAATGGACTTGATCCGGCCGTACGATGTGATTATCGATGGGACGGACAATTTCCCGACGCGTTACTGCGTGAATGATGCGTGCGTGCTTCAGAAGAAGCCGAACGTGTATGGGTCGATCTTTCGGTTCGAGGGAATGGTGACGGTGTTTGCGCCGCACCTGACGAATCCGGACACGGGAGCGAAGGGGCCGTGCTATCGGTGCTTGTATCCGGAGCCGCCGGATCCGGGGAGTGTGCCTTCGTGCGCTGAGGGCGGCGTGCTGGGTGTCATCTGCGGGACGATTGGTTCGCTTCAGGCCACGGAAGTGGTGAAGCTGATCCTGGGGATTGGCCGGCCCGCGATCGGGCGGCTGATCACGTGGTCCTCGCTGGACCAGGAGTTCCGAACGTTCAAGATTCGCCATGACGAGAGCTGCCCGGTGTGCGGGAAGAACCCGACAATTACGAAGCCAATCGATTACGAGCAGTTCTGCGGTGTGCCGATCCTGGATCCGAAGAGCCTGGAGGAGACGAAGCGCGAAGCGGCGGTGAGCAAGGGCGGCGCGTCTGCGCAGCCCGCGAATGATCTGGATGATCGCGGCCTGCCGAAGGGATATCCGTTCAAGCCGGATTGGGAAGTAACGCCGCGGCAGGTGAAGGCGATGATTGATGCGAAGGAGGATTTCCTGTTCATCGATTGTCGGCTGCCCAATGAGTTTCAGATCACAAACATAGATGGAGCGAAGCTGATTCCGCTTCAACAGATCGCCCAGAAGTTCGGGGAGCTCCGCGGCAACGAGCAGAAGAAGGTCGTCGTCCATTGCCGCAGCGGCCAGCGGTCGATGCAGTTTGCGCAGATCCTGAAGCAGCAGGGATTCAAGGACGTGAAGTCGATGGCGGGTGGGATTCTGCTGTGGAACAAAGACATCAACCCCGGCGGGCCGCAGTACTAGAGCAACGCGCTCTGGCATGTGGTGCACGGTGGTAATCCCCCCACCGTGTCATCCTGAGCGTACCCGCGAAGGATCTGCGTGGTGAAGAAACGGTGCCAGATGCTTCGGAGTACCTCAGCATGACGGCAATCGTGTTTTTGACGCTCCACGCTTGGGCGGGCTGCTCGAGTGGCGTAGCAAGGGCGTCTGGCCCGTGCGTTGGAAGCATGGGCTAGATGCTCATGCCACGCGGCGACTAATCGACTGTAAGATCCGTTTCAATCTCTTCTTCCGCGACCGGTGCTGGCGCTTCAGCGGCTTTCCCATCGCCGTTGGCTTGAGCTGCCCCATTCGCGTTGGGATTCGCTGCCGCCAATTCTTCAAGCAGCTTGACGGGGACTTCGCCGGTGTTCTTGCACTTGGGGTAACCGGAGCAGCCGAGGAATTTTCCCCGACGGCCGGTGCGGATGACCATAGGCTTGCCGCACTCTTCGCAATCGATGTCGGTGGTCACCGTCTTGGGTGCAACGGCGGCGCTGGCGGCGGGATTGTCGCCGAGAATCTTCGCGACCATGGCCTGGGCCTTGGCGGCTTCTTCGTTGAGCAGCGGGACAAGCGCTTCGACCTGCTTCTTTTCGTCCTCAGCGAGCTTGCTCATGCCTTTCATGCCACGGCACTTGGGGAACCGGTTGCAGCCGAGCCAGGGGCCGCGCTTACCGCCGCGGAGGACGAGCACACCTTCTCCGCATTTTTCGCAGCGAAGCGTGGTCGGAATCGGCGGCGCTTTGGGCGGCATCGGGTTGCCCTGCTTGTCCAAGTTGATGATGGTCGAGCAGCTTGGCTCACCCTTCTCGTTCTTCACGGAGTAACCGGAGCAGCCGAGGAACTCGCCGAAGCGGCCGCGGCGCTTGATCATCTCGCGACTGCACACCGGGCACTTGTGCTCGGAGACTTCACGAATAGTGGGACGCCCCTGCTCATCCACCGGCTTGGTGTTGTTGCACTCCCGGTTTTCGCACGCGAGGAAGAAGCCGTTCTTGCTGATGCGATACAGCATCTTCTTCCCGCACTTGTCGCAGTCGTACGGGCTGACGGTGCCGCCCGCGTGCTCGAGCTTCTCAAGTGCGCCGGCGACGCCAGCGTGGAACGGGCCGTAGAAGTCGCGCAGGAGCTTGATCCAGTCCAGGTCCGCTTCTTCGATCTTGTCGAGCTCCGCCTCCATGTCGGCGGTGAACTTGACGTCCATGATCTTGGGGAAGCCTTGAATGAGCTTGTCCGTGACGATGGAGCCAAGCAGCGTGGCGTAGAAGCGGCGGTCGCGCTGCATCACGTACTGGCGATCCTGGATCGTCTGGATGATGCTGGCATAGGTGGACGGGCGGCCGATGCCCTGCTTCTCCAGCTCCTTCACCAGTGACGCCTCGGTAAAGCGCGGCGGCGGCTGGGTGAAGTGCTGCGTTGGCATCACTTCAATGGGGAACACGTTGGTGCCCTCGTTGAATTCGGGCAGCAGCTGATCTTCCGAGCTGACGCCAGCGACCTTCATGAAACCATCGAAGACGAGCTTGCGCCCGGTGGCGCGGAAGGTCGCATCGCCGGCCTTGGTCTTGGACGAAATCGTCACGCTGGTCTGATCAAATTCCGCCGGCGGCATCTGGCAGGCGACGAATCGGTTCCAGATCAGCTGATAGAGCTTCAGGTCATCGGGCGCGAGCTTCTCGCGAGCCTGCGTGGGGGAGAAATTTGCATCAGTGGGCCTGATCGCTTCGTGGGCTTCCTGCGCGCTCTTGTTGGAGCTGGTATAGACGTTGGCCTTCTCGGGCAGGTACTTGTCACCGAACTCGCTCTTGATGTACTTGCGGACCATGCCCAGCGCCTCAGCGGAGAGGTGCGTGGAGTCGGTACGCATGTAGGTGATGTAGCCGTTCTCGTAGAGCGTCTGCGCGGTGCGCATCGTCTTCTGCGCGCCAAAGCCGAGCCGGCTCGAAGCGGACTGCTGGAGCGTGCTGGTGATGAAAGGCGCGGGCGGCCTGCTCGTCGTACGCTTTTTCTCGATGGAGCGGACGGCGAATTCAGGACACTTCTCGAGGTGGCCGAGCATGGTGGTCAGATGCTTGGCCGGGCCTTTGGCTTCGGAGTCTTCGCTGGTTTGGAGCTTGTCGATGATGAAGCCCAGCGCTTCTGCGACCGCCTTGGCCTGTTCCTTGTTGCCGGCTTCGAACTTCTTACCGGCGAACTCCACAAGTTCGGCGGAGAAGGCGTCGTGATCCGCGAGCCACTTCTCGCGCTCGAGCTTGGTGCGCTCACCGTTGCCGGTGTTGGTGAGGAAGTCGATCCACTTAAGCGAGAGATCGTGACAGGTCGCGCCTTGGGTGGTGAAGATGCCGCCAATCTTCCAATACTCTTCGGGGATGAACGCCTGGATCTCGCGCTCGCGCTCCACGATCAGTCGAACCGCGACCGACTGCACACGGCCAGCAGATAGGCCGCGGGCCACCTTCCGCCAAAGCAGCGGCGAGATCTCGTAACCCACGATGCGATCGAGGATGCGGCGAGCCTGCTGGGCGTTCACGCGGCTGATATCGATGGAATGCGGCGTGTTGAACGCCTTCTGGATCTCAGCCTTGGTGATCGCGTTGAAGATGACTCGGCTGACGCGCTCGTCCGGCAACCCCAGCGCCTGCTGAAGGTGCCAGGCAATGGCTTCCCCTTCGCGGTCCAAGTCGGTCGCCAGATAGACGCGGTCGGAATCTTTGGCGAGCTTTTTGAGCTCCTTGATGACCTTGCTTCGGCTTTCGAGCACCTCGTATTCGGGCTCAAACGTCTCAAGATCCACGCCCATGCCCTTGCTGGGGAGGTCGCGGACGTGGCCCATGCTGGCGCGGACGACGTAATCGTCGCCGAGATACTTGTTGATCGTTTTTGCCTTGGCAGGCGATTCGACGATCACGAGATGTTTGCCGTTCTTTTTCGCCATTACGCACTAACTATAAGGACAGTCGGTCAAGCGCTATCCGTCCGGCTTATCGACCGAACGACGCTAAAGCTTCACCAACGCTTCAGTTATCAACCCCCGATTTCAGCGGCTTGGGGCGGGAAGTGTGCAGAGGCAACGCTTCCCTGTCAAGCAAGGGCCGATAATAGCCCTCCTCAAAGGTACGAGCCCCTACCTGGGGGGTTCAGCGGGCTCTGGCGCTGTACCCGACTCAACCAGCATCTCTTCACAGGCTGACTTCTCGAATTTATCTTCCCGTCATGTCCAAGCGTTCCCTCTCGTTTTGCGCCTTCGCGATGCTGCTCATCCTGAATTTGCCTTCCCTGCTCCGCGCAGAAGATCACCCCACCACCGCACCGGCGAATGTCACGCTGAAACTGGACGGCGTTCCCCCGCAGCAGGCGCTGGACGAGTTCAGCTCCAAAACCGGCGTTGCGCTCAAGGTCTGGCCGGAGACTCTGCTGACGGAGAACCGCAAGAGCTACAGCATCCCGGAGACGGTTTCGCTGGACGTGCAGGACAAGACCTTCTGGGAAGCGTTTGGCGAGTTGTGTGCCGCGCTGCATCTACAGCCCACGAACATGGGCAGCAACGAAGAGGCCATCACACTGCAATCCCACGGGTCGAGCGCCAAAGGACCATTTGCCGGCCCGCAATCCGTCTCCCCGAGCGCCACCGTCGTCGTCACGAGCATCCAACGGAACCACACGATCAGCTTTGACCGCGAAAACCCGGAGCCTTCCACGGCGTGCGGGATCAACATCGTCGCGTATGTCGATCCCCGGCTTCGGCCGATGAAGTACAACTCGCGGCCGTCGCTGGATAAAGCGGAAGACGAGAACGGTAAGTCTCTCATCAAGGAAAGCAGCGAAAATAGTAGTCCGAACATGAACGACATGTACGTGCGGTGGCAGGTGCAGCACACCTTCATCCCGCTGGATTATCAGCCGAATGAATCCCACAAGCTGGCGAACCTGAAAGGTTCGATCGCCTTGCAGGTGGCGGCGGAGGTGGAGACGCTGGAGATCCCGGACATCGATCAAGCGCAGGGAACGGAGAAGGAACTGGCAGGTCGGAAGGTGATCATCGACGAGGTGAAAGACGAGAACAACCAGTTCAGCGTGAAGTTCACGATCAAGCGGCAGGATGTCTCCAAAGAGGAATTTCGCAAGACATCCAACTCCATCTTTCGAACGGTGAAGCTGCGGACCGCGGACAATAAGGCGCTGAGCAGCGGAGGTGGCGGCGGAGGGGGCGACGATTCACTCACGTACACGTACAGCACGAGCTACAAATCAGACGAGGACAAGCCGGCGAAGCTGGTTTGGGAGCTGCCGACGCGGATTGAAGATATCGAGCTGCCGTTCGAGTTTAAGGATTTGACGCTGCCGTGAGGCGCAAGTCGCGCGGCGGGATGCCCGTGTCACGGGAGACGCTCACAACCTGATCTAGACCCGCAGCAGATAGCGGCACTTGGTGGTCTCGCCGCGCTGGCGGAAGGGGTGATTCTTCGGGACCGTCACGGTGTCGACGAGCGTCGCGCCGAGGCGCTCGCAGGTTCTTCTTGATGCGAGGTTGTCGGGGTTGGTGGTGATCCAGACGTGCGAGAGGCCGTGCCGTTTGATCAGCGACAGGACCAGGCGGACGGAACGTTCAGCGTAGTGGTGGCCGCGCGCGGGGGGATAGACGTGATAGCCGATGTTGCCGGAGTAGAGCTCGATTTCCCTGGTGGTGCCGATGCGGACACCGATGCCGCCGGCCATAGTGATGGGGTGCGCGGAGGGGCTGGTCGACGGGGTGCCGCTTGGGTCAGATGCGCCTGGGGCAAAAGGAGTTACTTCGCCCTGGGTCAGCAGCGGCGGATCCAGGCGCATCCAGAAGTGATAGGCGGGGACCCAGCCCTTGGAGAGGTCAGCGGATTGACGGCCGCCGGGGGCGACGTGGCAGAAATCGAGCAGGCGCTGTCGCGTCATCGCCGCCTCTTGCGGGGCGTCGCGCACGGTCAATGGGTGGCGGCAGGAGTTGAGGACTTCATCCAGATAATGCACCGTCGGGGGCACCAGCGTCAGCTCTCGATCAACGAGCGGCCCGGGATCGAGAAACTGAAAGCGCATGGCAGAGCTTAGGCGCGGGGGTGCGAAGCGCGAAGATGTGGAAAAAAAGAAGCGACGGCGGGAAGCCGTCGCGGGGCAGTTTCGATTTTGCACAGAAACGCGCGGAGCCAAAGCCCTGGTGTGACTACCGGGGCTAGATACGCCGCTTGATTTAAAAGAGGCCACCGACCTCTGTTGCCTTCATGACGATGGCAATGATGCCCAGCGCTTGCGCCAGGACGCCGACGACCGCCAGCACGGTGTAGACGTTGTTGGTGGGACGGACGACGACGGTTTCACCAGTGACTCTGCTCATGACTGTCTCGCTGTTGAGTTGTCGGTTGTTCCAGTTGCTATCAGACCCCGTTCGCTTAAAGCTGCGTGCGGGCTTCGACGCCCTGGCGGATCTGATCAACGTGAGGCCCGGTGATCTTGCCGGTGGATTCATTCGGCGTGACGGAGTCGACCACGAGCGAGCCAAGGTAGTCGTTGGTGTTCTTGTTGATGATCTTGAACTCCATCCCCGGCGCGACCTGATCGGCGGAGCCGACGGAGATGGTGGCGTACTTCATACCGGCGATGTCCTTCACCTCGCGGACGGTTCCCGCGATGGGTGGGCCCGAGCGATTCGCCGCGGTGCCGGCGTTGGCGGCAACCGCCTGGTCAGGGGAAGCGCCCATGTTCTTCAGCTGAGACCCAAGCTTCTGCGTCTGCGTCTGGGCTTCGGTGAGCTGCTCGGCGAGGAACTTGCGTTCACGCTCGGTGACATCGAGACGGTTGGAGAGATCCGAGACGGCCGAGTTCAGATCTGACGACTGCTTCACAAGCTGATCGTTCCCGGTGCGGAGGCGGGCGACTTCCTCGCTCAGGCGCGATGTCGTGTCCTGCGAGGCGCGAAGGCCTTCGGTCAGGCGGGCGATGTCAAGCTGCTGCGCGGCCTTCTCGCTCGACGCCTGCGCGAGCTGGACATTGAGGTTCGCGACCTGCTGCTGGGCACCGGTGATGAGGGTGTCAGCCTTGGTGGCGCGGCTGTTGGCTTCCTGCTGGAGCGTGGTCAGGCTCTGCTGCGCCGCCATCAGCGACTGCCGCGCGGACTCGAGCTCGCTCGTCTTGGACTGAAGACTCTCGCGCGTTTCGTTGAGCGCGTTGCGGTTGAAGTCTTCTTTGTTCACGTAAACAACAACGGCGGCAGTCTGGAGGAGGGAGAGAACCACCAGAAGCACGACAAATAACTTAGTAAGGGGACTCAAGGCGGCTCCTTGGACGAAGGTGTCCGGCAACGATGTCGATCAGCGTCAATGAGGTCTATCAGAGGCCCGTTTTCTGCCCGCGAAAAACACTCGGATTGGCATCAAAATCCGCAGGTAAAACGTGTGTGTATCGTAGTATAGGGCGCAGGGGTGTCAAGTTTTTCTGCGATGGGTGACAGCCGTCTGATCCACCCCCCCGCGCCACCGCGGCGCGGGAGACATTTGCGGCGTCTTGACGCCCCCGCCACGCCCATCGACCATGGGCGATGATGCATACCACGCCCGGTTTGACGACGTCTTTTTCGCCCGGCACGAAGCGATGGTATGCCAGCATCCACCTCCCCACCCTGACGATTCTCCTGCTCACGCTAGCATTCCCGCCGGTGCGGCAGTTCTACCTGGGGTGGGTGGCGCTGGTCCCGTGGATCCTTTACGTCCGCAAAAGCCGCTCGCCAGTCCGGGCGTTTGTTTCCAGCACGGCGATGGGGTTCGTGCTGAACGCCATTAACATGTACTGGTTGACCGCGGTAACCTGGCCCGGGGGGCTGGCGCTGATGGGGTATATGTCGCTGTACTGGGGGATAGCCGCCGTTGTGACGCGGGGCCTGCTGCGGCGCTTCCCGCCCACCCGCTTCGACCACGCGATCATCGTCACACTGATGATTCCGACGCTTTTCGTCTGCCTGGAGCTGATCCGAGCCCACCTCTGGACCGGCATCCCCTGGCTCAACCTGAGCACGACGCAGGTGTCGATCCTGACGATGTGCCAGCTCGCCGATACGTTTGGCGCGTACGGGATCACGTTCTGGGTTGTCGCCCTCAATAGCCTGACAGCCCTGTACCTGCTGGCGCGGGGGAGGACGCTTTATCCGCGACAGATGCTGGCCGCTGGCGCGACGGTGGCGGTGCTGCTCCTGTCGATCTTTTGTTACGGGCGGTTCCGGCTGTCGCAATCGCCGCTGGTCCCGGGCCCGACCGTCACGGTGGTCCAGGCCAATTTCCCGCAGGACAATTCCGGCAGGAAAGGGGCGACGGAGCAGCAGATCGTTGACTTTCACATCAGCGCCAGCGCGCGAGCGTTGGCGGATGCGAAGCAGCGCGGCGCGCCCAGCGACTTGGTCGCGTGGTCGGAGACGATGACGCCGCCGATCAACAGCATCGCGCGGGAGTACCTGGTTGGCAGCGAGTACGGGAAATTCATCAGCAGCGCGCACGACCGAATGACTTCGCTGGCGCGGGAGTACGACACCACCGTCATCGCCGGTGGGATTTTCTACGGCGGCTTCCGCGAGGTTCCCGACGGGTCGATCATGCCCATCAACCGACGCAACACGGCGTACTTCATCACGCCGCTGGGAGAGCTCTCGCCGACGCGGTATGACAAGATTCACCTGGTGCCGTTTGGGGAATACATCCCATTCAAGGACTCCGTTCCGTTCCTCTACAACTTCTTCCTCAAGCTCAGTCCGTACGACTACGACTACACGCTGGTGCCGGGATCGACCGACGACCTGACGGTTTTCATGCTGACGCAGCATCAGACGGCCAAGCCGACGCGGTTTGTGGTGCCGATCTGCTTTGAGGACTTGGATGCGGCGCTGGTGGCGCGGATGTTCCGCGCCCCACATGGGAAGAAGCGCGCGGATATGTTCGTCACGATCACCAACGACGGCTGGTTCGCGTCGCCCGAGCTTCACCAGCACCTGACGACGGCGCAGCTGCGCTGCATCGAGAACCGCGTGCCGGCGGCGCGATCGGTCAACACGGGCATGAGCGGGTTTATTGATTCGGTGGGACGGGCGCACAACCTCCTTCCGATCCACACCGAAGGCGCTTCGACGGCGACACTGCAACTGGACAGCCGGCTGACGATCTATACGCAGTTCGGCGACTGGTTCCCCACGCTCTGCACGTTCGTAATCGGATTGATGTCGCTGTGGCTGATGTATGACGCTTCACGATCACCTGCGCGGCTAGCGCATCACCTTGCGGAAGGCGAAAGTAGCTCTTTCTCATTCAATTCACGCAACTCAGCCGATAACCGCGCATGAGAGACACACGATGCTGAGACAACACGTTTACAATGCCTTCACGGTTCTGCTGGTCGCGCTGGCGCTGACGGTTGGATGTCATGGCCGGGGAAAGACAGTGGTTCGGCAATACCAGCCGCCCAAGGCGCCGCCCCTGCCCCCGCCTGCTCGGAACGTGCCGCTGGATCAATCGCTGCGTTCCCGGGCGCGGCAGGAGATCCTGTCGGCATTTGCATCCCGGGACGCCATCGTCCGCGCCCACGCTGTCGAAGCGATGCAGGATACGCTTGGCGGCGAGTTCGCGCCGCAGATCACAGCGGCGTTGGGCGATCGCGATCCGGTTGTTCGCTTTGCGGGTTCCATTGCGGCGGGACGACTCGGTCTCGCCGACGCTACGCCCACGCTTCTGAACCTGGCTAGTGACCCTGACGCCTCGGTTCGCATCGGCGCGAAGTTCGCGCTGCACAAGCTGGGCGACACGCGCTTCAGCCATGACTTCGAGCAAACATACAAGGACCCGGTCAAGCGCACGCGCGGCGACACCGCGCTGGTTCTCGGGCTGCTGGCCGAACCTTCGGCCAACAAGATCCTCATCCCGATGCTTCGCGACCGCGACTACACGGTGCGCATCCAGGCGGCAGAAGCGCTGTGGCGTCTGCGGGACGAGCGGGGACTGGAGCCGCTGATCAGTGCGACCATCAGCCGTTATCCGGACGATCAGATGATCGCGCTGCTGGCGCTGGCGCAGCCGAAAGATCATCGCGCCGAGCAGAACTTCCGCGGCGCGCTGACCAGCGACTATGACGAGGTCGCGCTGGTGGCGGCACGATGTTTAGGAATGCTGGGCTCAGACGAGGGTTACACCGTTGCGCAGAAAGGGGCGCGGTCCGCTGACGCGCGACAGCGCTTCCTCGCGGCGCTCGCCTTCGGCGCCATCGCCCGCCCCGATGCGCAGGACGCGCTTGAAAAGCTGCTGAAAGATCCGACTGCGGACGTGCGGCTCGCCGCCGCCACCGCGATCCTGCAACTCCACCCGGTTTCGGTGGTGCCGAGATAGTCTCACGCCTCTTTCCCTCCTTCCATCTGCTACGGGAGAGAGCAGGGTGAGCGCTCTTCCAGGCAAACAAATCGAATCCCACTTGGCCAAGACGCCACCCCCTCTCCCGTACCCGGGAGAGGGCGGGGGTGAGGGTGTACACAAAAGGCCTCATCACTGAGCCACGCCCTCCAGTCTGTTTACACCCCCCACCCCCCCTTCTATAACTCCCACTCCAATCAAGGAGCTGATTTTGTCCTCTGCCGTTCGTGTCGGAATTTGTGGCGCTGGTTGGCCGGGCGTGCAGCACGCCAAAGGGTTCGCCGCCGCGGGGGGATACAAGGTGACCGCCGTCGCGGATCTGATTCCGTCGCGGCGGGAGAAGTTCGTAATCGAGCATCCCGCCGCCAGACAGTTCGCCTCCGCCGAGGAACTCGCCGCCGATCCGGACATCGACGCGATCATCGTCTGCCTGCCGAATCACCTGCACGCCCCAATCGCCGTCGCAGCGCTTCGCGCGGGGAAGCACGTCCTGTGCGAATTTCCTCCGACCGCCAACCTCGCGCAAGCGAGACAGATGGAGCGTGCCGCGGCGAAGGCGCAGAAGATTCTGCTTTTCGCGTCGCAGCGACGGTTCGGGGGTAATGAGCTTGCCGCTAAGCAGGCGATTTCCAAGGGGTACCTCGGCGACGTCTACCACGTTCGCGCCACCTGGATGCGCACGCGCGGCCTGCCGATGGGCACGGGCTGGTATTCCGACAAGTCCCGCTCCGGTGGCGGCGCGCTGATGGACCTGGGCTCACAAGTGCTCGACCTCGCGTGGCACCTGCTAGGACAGCCCATCCCCACCAGCGCCTACGGCGTCGCGCACCAGCAGTTCCGCTCCACGCTTCCCGACGCCGTAAACTGCGACGTTGAAGACGGCGCGTTTGCGCTGATTCGCTTTGAGGACGGGAAGTCCATCGAGCTGGCCGCAAGCTGGGCAATCAACCAGGCGCCGCAGCAGCAGGGCGCGATTTGCCGCGTGTATGGCCAGCAAGGTGCGATCGAGATTTACACTCCCGAAGGCGCAATGCTCTTTCGCAACTTCGACGCGAAGGGGCAACCCAAAGCGACGCCGCTGAACGGCCCCAAAGTCACCGGCCACACCGCGCTGGCCCGCCATTTTCGCGAATGCATCCTCGGCAAAACCGAGCCCCTCCCGGGTCCCGGCGAGGCGATCAAGATCATGCAGATGCTCGACGCGATCTACGACAGTTCTGCAAAGAATCGCAGCGTCCATATCTAAATCAGCCCGCCAGTGACATGGGTTGAGGCACTCCACATACCCACACGGTTCGTCGGTCAACAAGGGCGCGATCTATCCTGACCGGCGGTAATTGAGCGCGAAGAAAAGCCCACGGACGTACATCCGTGGGCTTTGATCTCATGCTCTGCTGCTGATCAGGCGCGGCGCAACCATCACGTTGTAGCTGGGCCTCAGCGTCCCAGGGCCCGGCCCGTGAGGGCGCGAGCGATGGTTGCCTGGCTGTGCGGAATCGACGCGGGGCCGTGATCCTCCACCAGTTGGGCGCTGAGTCGGCGGTTTCCCTCCACCGGCGGCTTTCCGATCACTTGCGCGATCTGGTTGACTTCAGCCTTCTTGGCGATGAGGCGCTGCTCGAGTTCATCGAGCTGCGCTTCGATCGCCTGATACTCTTTGAGCGCCTGGTTGTAGAGGTGCTCACCTTCATTTAGCCATTCAGACAAAGACTTCGACACGGTTTCCTCCCGGCGTTCTGGATTATACCTCGGAAGCGAACAGAAGAGACACGGCAGAAGTTTCAAATCCATTCGAATCGGAGCAATACAGCGCCGCCGATGCTGCCTTTAGGGGCCGCGCAAGCACGTCTGATAATGGCTGGCCCCTACCCACGCGACACGTGTGTGTCTAAGATGCGGCACCTGTTTGAACACCGAGGAACTCATGCACAAAACGATCGCACTTTTTACCGTTATCGGACTGTTGACGATTGCTTACGCCGCTGATCCGGCGACCCAAACCACCGCACCGGCCACGCAAGCCGCCGGCGCACCGCCCGCGGCAGGCGAGAAGAAAACGCTGCCCAGCGGCCTGACGGTGGTCTACACGAAGCCAAACACCGGGGGCGCCCAAGCCGGCGATACCGTCGCCGTCCTCTACACCGGCAAACTCCAGAATGGCACCGAGTTCGACTCCTCTGCCAAGCACGGCAACGAGCCAATCGAATTTGTCCTCGGCAAAGGCATGGTCATCAAAGGGTGGGACGAAGGCGTCGCCGGGATGCAGGTCGGCGAGAAGCGCACGCTGATCATCCCCCCCAACCTCGCCTACGGCGAACGCGGCGCGGGCGGCGTCATTCCCGCCAATGCGACGCTGACCTTTGATATCGAACTGGTGGGGGTGCGACGAACGCCGGGACAAGCGCAGGGACAATAAGAACGCGCGGATGTTGATCTTCATCCTGTTTAGCGGACCCGCATGCGGGACGCTGGAACCGCGCACTGACCAGAACCCTTACCCCCGCCGATTCATCAATAACGCAGCGGCTAAGGCAAACCCGGCACTCACCACCAAGGCCGTCGTCAGATCAACGCGTGCCACTCGCGTCGAAAGCTCCAGCGCCGTCGAGTCGCTCGGCTCCACAACACGCCCGTTCGTCCGCCTCGCCAGCTCCCTCAGCTTCTCGAAATCTGTCCCAATGCGATCGAACTCCCGCGCATACCTCCCCGCCAGCGCGCGTCGATCGATCATCTTCCCCGCATTCTGCACCAGCAGCACCGATGCTGACCGGAGGGGCCCAAGGGCGAGCTCATACCGCCCGGGGCCTGTCTGCGGGATTTCCTTTTGCCTGAACTGTTTATCCAGCGATGACACCGTGAACTTCAGATCGTTCAGCGATGTCCCGTTCTCCACCGCTTCAATGCGCACCCGCAGTTCCGGAACGGTACTCCACCGAACAGCAAACCGCGGATCGCGCGGAGCGAGTGCCGCAAGCTGCACCAGCCTGTTCACCGTCCGCGGATCCGGCAGATACGCCGCCGCCACACTGCGACCGTTCCCGACATTCTGCATCGCGATGAGCGGAATCTGAACCTCTTGAAGCTGTGCCGATGCGAGCGATGTTCCCCCCTGTCTCAGCCAGGTGCGATTCCACATGTCGATCGGTGTCGCAGGAAGATCGGAAAGCGGTGCTGAGAATCGCGCCGTGATTCTTTCCCTCCTCCACCTCCCCGGCAGCGCGGACGTTAGCAAGTCACGCATCGCCAGCGTCCAAGCTTGGGGATCCGCCTGCGCCCTATAGAGGCCCGACGTGGCACGAACGACTTCCCGCACGGAATTCCTTTCCGGCACATCCCGTAACGCCAGCAGGTGAACCCGCGTGTGCGCGGCGTGAAGTTCCCGCCCGAGCGCAGCCACATCGGCGATCTCCGTCTCGGCATCAGAAACAACCATGACTTCTGTCGGCGTAGCGGCGGAACTCTTGGCGATCTGCTCCAGCACCGGCCGAAGGTTCGTCGGGCCGCTCGGTTGCACCTCGGCGATCGGCAGGTCTAAGACGTCCAGCGATTTCGCCGGCTGCGCCTCGAGCCACCATCGCACGTCCTTGGCGAAATGCCCGACTGACACGAAATCGTCCGGCGGAATCGCCGACAGCACCCGCGTCACTGCGCCCGCCGCCGCTTGGAACCGCGTCGACCCATCGAGCGGCGATGCCATCGAGCCGCTGGAATCGATCAGAATGATCCACCGCCTTACAGGCACAGGCGGATTGCTCACCAGCGGAGACAAACCCTCCAGGATCGATCCTGTGTACCCTCCGGCTGCGAACGCGTGCTCCCCACCAAGGATGATGAGCCCCGCTCCCAGATCCCGAGCGTACTGAAACAGTCGATGAAGCTGCTGCTGGTTCAGCGCATTGATGAAGATGTCGTTCAGCACGATCACCGACGGCAGGAGGTAACTCGCCGCATCCGCCGGAAGATTCGCCGGGTCCCACCGACGCCAATCCGCATCCGGCGGCGCTTGCCCCACCCACCAACGCTCGTATCGCGCCGGCGGCGGAAGCTCAAGCGAGAGCCGATCATTCTCCGGCCACAGATCGTTCGGAGCTGACAGCGTCGCGCTGACGCTCGTCGCGTCGTTGTTCGATTGTGCGAATAGCTCGTAGCGCCCTGCCGGCGCCGGCTGCGTCGCCGGTGATGCACCCGTCACCAAAAGAGTCTGCGCCGGGCCTCTGTTGCGCAACGAAATTGACAGTCTCTCCTGTTCATGTTGTTCAAGATCCACCACCGCCGCATCCGCCGGATCGATCAGACCCGGGTCGACCACCGCAAAGGTCGATGGCGCAATCGGTGGCAACTCAAGGTTCCCATCACTGAACAGCAACACCGCATCGCAATCCACCGGCGGCTCCCACCGAGTGAGGTCCGCTTGCTCGCCGAAGCTTCGAATCTCGTACCGGGCGCCGGGAATCAACTGCCCGACGCGCCGCCTCAGCGCCGCCTCATCACGATACGCTGCACCGCGCGTGCTGCCGGACAGGTCCACCATCACCACAAGGCGCGCCGGACGCTGTCGCACGAGGCTCAACCCCCCCGCCGCCGCCGCGAGGACAAACGCACCGAGCATCAGCAGAACCACGCTCGCGAGACGTACCGCCACACGTCGATACAGCAGAACCGCCGCGAACGACGCCGCCGCGATCATCGCGATCGACAACATCACCGGCGCTTGAATCGTCAAGGACATGCAGTGCCAACCCGCGGCCAATGAACCGGAAGCGCTTGCTTTTGCGCCCGCACCCTGCGAAGAATCCTAGTCGATGAGCCAGCGACCCGCGAGATCAACCACCATTCTCAGCGTCCGCAAGAACGGCCAGGTTGCCCTTGGAGGCGACGGTCAGGTCACGCTGGGCAACGTTGTCGCCAAGGCCGACGCCGTCAAAATCCGCAGGATCGGCGGCGGGAAAGTCCTCACCGGCTTTGCGGGTTCCGCCGCCGACGCGTTCGCGCTGCTCGAGCGCTTCGAGAAAAAGCTCGGTGAATTCCCCGACAACACCCGCCGCGCCGTCATCGAATTGGCCAAAGACTGGCGCACCGACCGCATTCTCCGCCGGCTGGAAGCGATGCTCGCGGTCGTGGACAAAGATGTGAGCCTGATCGTCTCCGGCGCGGGCGACGTCATTGAACCCAGCGACGGCATCATCGGTATCGGCTCCGGCGGCGCCTTCGCTCAAGCCGCCGCCAAGGCGCTCGTGCAGCATTCTGATCTGGGTGCTAAAGCGATCGTGGAGAAATCACTCGCCATCGCGGGCGAGATCTGCATCTACACGAACACGAACATCAAAGTCGAAACGCTCTAAGCGTCGCAGGCGCATCCTGCCTGTGTTTCTGCTTTACGCCGCATTCGTCGCAGCCGTCTGCGCTGCGATGAACTGAGTCGCGTTCTCCGCGTCCATTGGCTTGGAGAACAAGTACCCCTGCGCCTGATCGCACCCCATCGCCTCCAGCGCCGCGATCTGCTCCTGCGTTTCGATCCCCTCCGCCACCAGCGGCACCCGGAGGTTGTGCGCCAGCGACACCACCGACCGCACCACCGCCGCGTGATTGGGCCGCGTCGGCACCCCGTCCACGAATTCACGATCGATCTTCAGCCCATCCAGCGGGAACGAGTGCAGACACGAGAGGGACGAGAATCCGGACCCAAAGTCATCCATGTGCAACTGCACGCCAAGCTGCTGGATCTGCTTCAGCACCTTCACCGCCGCCTCGGGATCATCCATGATCGCGCTCTCGGTGATCTCCAGCTTCAGATTCCGCGGCGTGATTCCGGTGTCGCTAAGAATTCGCTGAACATCCGTCACCAGCGTTTGCGAATTGAGCTGCCGCCGCGAGACATTCACGCTCATGCTCATGCTCGACAGTGCCGGGTTGTCCTTCTGCCATCGGGCAAGCTGTTCGCATGCCGCTTCAAGGATCCAGACACCGATCGTCATGATCGCGCCCGTTTCCTCCGCGAGCGGGATGAACCGTTCCGGCGGGATCCACCCGAGCTGCGGGTGATGCCAGCGCGCCAGCGCCTCGAAACCCATCAGTTCCCGCGAGCGCATCGCGATAATCGGCTGGTAGTGCACGCGCAACTGTCCGCGCTCGATGGCGCGGCGGAGGTCGTTTTCCAGCGTCAGCCGGATTACAGCCTCCTCGTGCATTTTCTCATCAAAGAGAACAAAGCGCGATCCGCCCATTGCCTTGGCGCGGTACATTGCGGTATCCGCATCGCGAATCATCACCTCGGCATCTTTATAAGCCAGAGAACTGGTGGTGATGCCGATACTCACGCTGGAATGTACCTCGCGCCCTTCGAGCAGATAAGGCTTTGAGAGCGCATTGAGCAACCGCGCCGCCACGCGCGCCGCATCCGCATCGCCGTGCAGGTTATCCAGCACAATCGCAAACTCATCCCCACCGAGTCGTGCCGCGACCGGCTCCTCCAGCGGCGTGATCGTATCCACATCCCGCACCGCCCCCTTCAACCGCTCCGCGATCTCCAGCAGCAGCAGGTCGCCTGCGCGATGCCCCAACGAATCGTTCACCAACTTAAACCGGTCGCAATCGACGAACAGCACCGCGAACCGGTAAGCCGAATCGCGCTTCGCACGCTTCACGGCAGTTTCCAGTCGATCGTTGAACAGCATCCGATTCGGCAGACCGGTGAGCATGTCATGCAGCGCCGCGTGTTTCAGTTCTGCCGTGCGCTCGTTGACGATTTTTTCCAGCTCCGTGCGCTCGCGATGCACCAGCCAGCGCTCCGCCTGCGCGACCGTCAGATCGATCAACTCTTCGGGGTTAATTGGCTTCGCCAGAACCGCGACTTCCGAATCAACATCCCATCGCCGCTCACCTGATTGGGAGCAAATCACCAGCCGAATGTTCTCGTCCGCATTGCGAAGATCACGAATCAACTGATTGCGGCCCTCACACTCGTCAATCACCACGATCGCAAACGGGTCGTTCGCTGGAGCCTGCCGCACCTTCTCCACCGCGTCCACCGCTGCGGGCGCGCATTCGAACCCGAAAGCCGGACGGTCCTGTGCCGCGCGCGCAAACAGAGCGCGCTCCATGTTGTCCAGCGCCGTGCGCGGCTTGTTGCTGCTCAGCGTCTGTCGGAACTGCTCGCTCAGCAAAGGGTCCGACGAAACCAGCAGCACCTTCGGAACCGAGTTGCGATGGGTGATCACGCGACCTCCTGCAACGGGGCGGTGGCCGGCGATGCCGCCGTCGTCTGCGTGGATGTGATAGGAAGTTCAAGTGTGGCCGTAGCCCCAGGGCCTGAAGTGTTGACGGTTGTGGAAAGCGTTCCGCCCACGGTACGTGCTGCGGCTATCGCCGCCTCCAGCGCCATCGCGCGGCTGTCGCTCTGCGTGTCCGGATTGAAGAGCTGCGTCAGCGGATCGGTTGCAACCGCCGGACGATTGTCTGTCATTCGAAGGCGAGCGAAATTTCCCACGTGCTCCAGATCGACCGCAATCTCTTTCGCCTGCGCCTGTTCCGCGTTGATGATCAGGTTCACCACAATCTGAAGCACCCGATGACGATCCGCGGTGATGGCGGGGCAGTTTCCATACTGCCGCTTCACCTGGATGTTCTTCTGGCCGAGCGAAGCCTCGCTCATCCGCACCGCCTGCTCGATCACGTCTGTCACATGAAAAACCTCGGGCTGCGTGGGCGGGTTCATCACGTGATGCGTTGCGACGATCTGCTTGATCTGCTCCACGCCCCGCGAAAGCTGCGAGATTTCCTCGAGCATTTCATTCTGATCCGACGCCATCGAATACGCCACGTCGTCGAGCGCGCCGCTCCGAAGCTTCTCGGCCACGGTTCCCGCTGTCGTGTTCAGCGTTTCCAGCGCCTTGCCCAGGTCCTTGAGGACATCCGCCGCGAAGCTCGCGCTCGTAGGCCGCTGCGACAACGCCAGCAGCTCGCGCTGCAAGCGGTCCCGTTCGATCTGCGCCTGGCGAAGCTCAGTCAGGTCGCGCATCACGCTGAAGGCCGCGACGACTCTGCCGTCGGGATTCTTCAGCGGCACCATCCGCACATCCAGCCAGCGGCGCTCCCCAAAGTGAGAAACCGCTTCACACTGAAGCGACGCCGCATGTCCGTTGGCCACGCTCTGGAGCATCCCCATGATTTCATCGCGATCTTCGTAAGCCACGTAGGGGATGAACGACAGACGCTGGTTCTCTTCGATATTCTCAATTTCCAGCAGATCCCGCCCCGCCGGATTGATGTCCAGGATGATGCCCGCGGTGCTGAGAATCTGCACGCATTCCGGCTGAAGATCGATCAGCGTCCGCAGCGGCGAAGGCGTGCCAACAGGACGAGACGGCCGAGAGAAGATCGCGACAACAGCAATGGCAAAGAAGCCGATCAGCCCACTGCACCCGAGGATGTCCGCGCGGCTGAGCGCCAGCGCCAGAACCTTCGATTCTGAGGCCGCCGGAAGATTCGCAAAACGCGTCGGCATCGCCTCGGCCGCGAACTCAGCGCCCCACGTTCCGCCGATCAGGATCAGCACAAGCCCCAGCCACGCAAGATGAGGCACGCGCCGCACGCCTCGTCCCCGAAGCCACAGGCGCACCGCACCCATCGCGCCCAGCACAAAGATCGCCAAGGCTGCCGCATCCAATCGGTAGTCGCAAATAAGCTGCAACATCAAACTCTCCGGCCCATCCGGCGCAGCCCGCCGGAAACATCTCCAGCGGCTCCGCCCACAAAGCCCTCTTCCGCTGGCTTCATCGGTTCAAATGCACGGCTGCTGTATCAGTCGCGCCTAAGTTGCATCTTCAGGGTGAGATTTCTGTGTTATGGGAAGAGCAGAGGTCAGATAATCAACGCGATTTTCTCCGTGGCACGAGTTTCAAACTCGTCCGCGTGCATGGGTTACGAACCCGCGCCACCGGGCGCATACAATCAATACGAATGGAAACCCTCACCCCCAAGGAAATCGTCTCCGAGCTTGATCGCTACATCGTCGGCCAGAACGACGCCAAGCGCGCCGTCGCTGTCGCCGTGCGAAATCGGTGGCGTCGCCAGCAGCTGCCGGAGCAAATTCGAGGCGATGTCGCGCCCAAAAACATCCTCATGATCGGCCCCACCGGCGTCGGCAAAACGGAAATCGCGCGCCGCCTCGCCACGCTCGTCAGAGCACCGTTCATCAAGGTGGAGGCAACCAAATACACCGAAGTG
>DASVUC010000045.1:0-4622 GCA_036387255.1 Tepidisphaeraceae bacterium
GAAGGACGTGCCGCCGGTCGAGATCTTCGAGACGGCGATCAACAACGTGAAGCCGTACGTCGAGGTCCGCAGCAAGCGCGTCGGCGGCGCCAACTACCAGGTGCCGATGCAGGTCAACAAGCGCCGCCAGCAGAGCCTCGCGTTCCGCTGGATTATCGAAGCCTGCCGCGACCAGGGCGGCCGCCCCATGAGCATGCGTCTGGCAGACGAACTGATGGCTGCCTACAAGAAGGAAGGCAAAGCCATCCAGACCCGCGAGAACACCCACCGCATGGCCGACGCCAACAAAGCCTTCGCCCACTTTGCGTGGTAACTGCCAGCTTCGCCTAACTCTGCAACGTTCATCGCGGCCCGCTTCAGCGGGTCGCTTTTTTTTTGACGAGATGCAGGCGCAAAAAAAGACGACCAGGATGGTCCTGGTCGTCTTGTGTGCGTGAGGTGTTTCTTACCGACGTCGCTTGGGCCTCGACGCCTGGAGAGAATCACTCGCATTCAACAGCTTTGCGAGCATTCGACCAAACGACGTGCTCCTACCTGCGCCCGTGGCGCCCGATCGAGGGACCGATGTTCGGCGCTTCGCGCCGACACTCCGGTAAACGGTTTGGGCCATGAGACCTCCTTTCGAAAACAACAGCATCTCTGGCCGCGAGCACCTTACCGATGCCGCACAAACGCGCTCAAGCAAATTCGGAATTCGCGACGGTCCGGATAAATTTTTCCGCTGTGGCGCTGCGATAAACCGCCATCCACCGGTAGACGCCACGCACGCGTCCGATTAAGAAGAACCCACCATGGTTGACCTCAAAGATCTGCGCGAGAACCCCGACAAGTACCGCCAGGCAGCGCAGCAAAAGCGCATCAGCGTCGACATCGATTCGCTGCTCGATCTCGAGAACCAGCGCCGCACGCTGGATGCGAAGCGCCAGCAGCTCACCAGCGAAAAGAATGCCATCGGCAAGCAGATCGGCCAGCTCGCCGGCCAGATCAAGAAAGCTCCCGCCGACCAGCAGGCCAAGCTTCAGGACGAGATGAAGAAGCTCCAGGAGCGCCCCACGGAGCTCAAGAACGAAGAACAGCAGCTCGACGCTCGCGTGAAGGAACTCGAGCCGCGCATCATGGAACTGTTATACAAAGTTCCTCAGCCCGCTGATCCCGATGTTCCAGTTGGCGCCGACGATTCTGAAAATGTCGAGATCAGGAAGTGGGGCTCCATCCGCAAGTTCGATTTCCAGCCTAAGAGCCACATTGAGCTGGGCGAACAGCTCGGCCTCGTCGACTTCGAACGCGGCGTTAAACTCGCCGGCACGCGCAGCTACGTCCTCACAGCTCAGGGCTCGCTCCTTCACATGGCTGTGCTTCGCATGGCGCTCGACCTCATGATCGAACGCGGCTTCATGCCGATGACCGTCCCCGTCCTCGTTCGCGAGCCCGCCATGCTCGGTACCGGCTACTTCCCCCTCGGCCGCGAACAGGCCTATGAGATGAGCAACGAAGACCCGTCCAAATTCCTTGTCGGAACCGCAGAAGTCGCCCTTACCGCATATCACATGGACGAGATCCTCGACGGCAAAGACCTCCCCAAGAGGTACGTTGCCATGAGCCCTTGCTTCCGCCGGGAAGCCGGTGCCGCCGGCAAAGATACCGCCGGCCTCTATCGCATCCACCAGTTCGATAAGGTCGAGCAAGTCATCGTCTGCAAAAACGACATCGAAGAGTCCAAACGCTGGCACCAGCAGATCCTCCAGAACGCCGAAGACGTTCTTCAAAAGCTCAACCTCCCTTACCGCGTCGTCTACGTCTGCACCGGAGATTTGGGTCAGGGGCAAATTGCCAAGTACGACATCGAAACCTGGATGCCCAGCCGCAACAGCTACGGCGAAACCCACTCCGCTTCCCGCTTCTATGAGTTCCAGGCCCGCCGGCTCAACATGCGCTACCGCGACGAAGACGGCAAAGTGCGCATCTGCCACACCCTCAACAACACCGTCATCGCCAGCCCCCGAGTCCTCGTCCCCATCCTCGAGCTCTATCAAAATGCCGACGGCTCCATCACCATCCCCGAAGCCCTCCGCCCCTACATGAACGGTCGCGACCGAATCGCTAACCGCTGACCCTGAAGGTCACGCGTCCGCCAGCGCGCGTTGGTACCGCTTCATCAAATTGGCCCGGCTGATCAATCCCACCACGCGCACGGAATCTTTGGAGATCGCCACCGGGAGTCTCGCCGCGTCGTGAAGGGTGAAACGGTCGATCACTGACGCCAGATCTTCGTTGCAGGTGACTATCGGCAGATCTGTTCGCATGATCTCACCGGCCGTGAGCAGGGGGATGGCTTCGCGCTGGAACAGCGCTGTTTTGATGTCCTCGGCGACAACCATTCCGAGGTAGACGCCGCGCTTGTCATAGACCACGAAGTCGCTGGTGCCATTGGATTCGGCCAGGTCGAGCACGCGCTGGAGCGGGTCGTCGATGCGCACGATCGTCGCCGGCTCCAGGTCCACCTGTTCCACCGTCAGGCGCCGCAGCGCCGTGAGGTCCGAGCTGTGGCCGACGCGCACGCCCCGGCGGCGGAGGTCCATGGTATAGATCGAATCGCGGCTGATGACCTGGCTCATCGCCGCCGCCACCACCGTCGTCAGCATCCCCGGGAGCACAACGTACGGGTTCCGCGTGACCTCGAAGAGGATCAGCATCGCGGCCAGCGGCGCGTGAACGACTGCTGCCAGCACCGCGCCCATTGCCACCAGCGCGCACGCTTGCGGCGGTAGGGCGGCGGCAACGTGCGTGTGAATGAACAACAGTCCGACAGCGCCGCCCGTTACCGCGCCGAGAAAGAGCGACGGCGCGATGATCCCACCCGCGCCGCCCGACCCCAGCGTCAGACACGTCCCCACGATCTTGGCAACGCACAGGAACAGCAGAATCGCGAGAAGTCCCATCCATGGAAGCTGTGTGTAAAAAAAAGCCGATAGCATTGGCCGGACCGCGCCGTACCCGTCACCGAAGAATGCGGGCATCTCGTACTGCTCGAAGGGGATGAACTTGTCGCGCCCGAGGATCACGTGCCCGAGGATCAGCACGTACAGCAGGCCGATTGATCCCAGCATGGCGCCACCGAGCGCCGGTTTAAACAGTCGCGGGATCTTCAGCCGCGCGAACACTTCTTCCGTCCACCGCATCAGCCGCACGAGCGCCACGCCCACCAGGCCGCATGCGATGCCCAGCAGCATGAAGTGCCCGGCATGCATCAGATCAAATCCGGCATACGTGGTCGTCGCTTCGCCGGGCACGTAGAAGATCGCGGTGTATTGCTCGTGGAGCAGGCCGTGCTTTTCCATCTGGCGAAATAACCCTTGCGTCGCGAAGTTCGCAATGACCGATGCGATCACCAGCGGCGTGAGCGTGCGCAGCGAGAAATCGCGCAGGATCACCTCCAGCGTGAACAGCAGTCCGCCGATTGGGGCATTGAAGATCGCGCTGATCCCCGCCGCCGATCCGCAGCCGATCAGGATTGGCATGTTTTGCCTCGACATGCGAAAGAGCTGTCCAATGCCCGAAGCGATGCCCGCGCCGATGTGGACGATGGGTCCTTCGGCGCCCGCCGATCCACCCGAGCCGATGGTGATGGCGCTGGTGACGATCTTTCCCAGCGCGCCGGGCACGCGAATCATGCCGCTGGATCGAAAGACCGATTCCAGCACATCAACGATCCCATGCCCCTCGCGCTCCCGCATGATGTAGCGTGAAAACAGCGCCACCGCGAGCCCTCCCGCCGCCGGGATCAGGATCAGCATCCACGCGCCGCGCCCATAGAGGAAAGTCCGCGGGATCGATCCGTACGTGTGATGGCGGATCAAGACGATGAGCCCGTGGAAGCTGACCGCCGCCAACGCCGTTGCCAGACCGATGAGCACCGCGAGGATGACGTGGAACGAATGCTCGGAGAATCCGATGCGAACGAGCACGCGCACGAGCGCCACGCGAAACTGTACGGCGGTCGCCGTGATCGCCGAGAGCATCCGCGAAGGATAGGCCCTCTCCCCAACCCTCGCCAGCGAACGTAGACTCTCGCAGGATGTTCACGCGCTTCGTCGTCATTCTCTGCTCGCTCATTTCCGTCGCCGTCTGCTGTGCGGAAGAGCCGGAAATGATGACGGTTGTTCCTCGGGAGAATCCATCTGCGATCCTCCACAACCCGGACATGGGCTGGGTACTTTACGAGAACTACGTCGTCGCAGCACCGCCAAACTCTCGGGATATCGGCCAGATCCCGCCGGACGTGCTCCACGTGTTCGACGAAGTGGCCATCATGTTCGCCTGGTCCGACGTTGAGCGAGAGGAAGATCAATATGACTTCACCCGCGTCGACTTCGCCTACGACTATTGGAAATCCCGCGGCAAGAAGATCCAGCTGCGCATGAGCACCGAGTCGCTGCTCTGGTGGAACACACAGCGGGCTCCGCGCGGCAAAGGCGTCCCAGATTACGTTCTTGAGCAGATACCCTCCGAGCACCAGCAGCAGCGCGTTGAACAAGGGTTGCCTTACACCGTCGTCGATGCACGCCATCCGTATTACCAGGCGCGTTTGCGCAAGTTCCTCGGCGCGGTAGCAAAGCACTTCG